>CAYHBQ010000011.1:0-24294 GCA_964354995.1 Candidatus Woesearchaeota archaeon
TCGATAAACCTTTTCAGATTATATTCCCTTCGCATGATGATAAGGAAGATGACCAAATTGCAGAGGAGGAAGACAGAGATGACTAAACATGCACGCCTTGCATTGAGCGCAGTCGTTGCAGGCCTTGGCACTATCGCGGGCGTTGGTGCGTGGAACAGTGACCCTGTTATCCTGATGCGTATTCGCAACTCGGGATTTGATGCCTCTCGGTACACTACGCTCGATTACCTTGACGCAATTGTGCAAGTAGAGTCAAGTGGAAATCCACGCGTGAAGCGTTATGAGTCGCATATTGATGATGCCAGCTATGGACTCGGACAACTTCTTACCCGGACTGCACAAGACTTGGAACGCCGGCACGATAGTCTCCCTCGATTGGGATCTAACGTTTCTGAACGACTCTGCGACCCTCGAACGAACCTTGCATATACCGAGGCGTTTTTCTCTGAACAATTACAAAAATATAACGGAGACCCGCTCCTCGCAGTAGCAGCCTATAATGCAGGACCTCGCGCACCGTTTGTCGCTGCATGCCAAAAGATGCTCAATGTCGCGGTTGATGCAGGATTACAACAGGATGGATCAAACGGACCCCAAACCGAATTTTATTTGACTCAATTTCAAAAAGATACAGGGATTAGTGCAGATGGCAAAACGGGTCCTGCAAGTTGGCGTACACTTGCAGATGTATACAAAGAAAAAACCGGACGAAATGCACCCCTAGGCGAGATTCCTCGCAACGGTGTGACGCCTCGACATGTACTGAAATTTATTAAGGCCCTCAAGGACGACAAGAAAGTCCTGCGTCCTGAATGGACTAACGAGCAGGATTAAAGATATAGTTTGAAACAGTTTTTTCTGCTTGACTTCTTTTTTTCTGATGGTCTTTGAGGAAGGCATTTATTTTTTCAATCGCGATTGCCTTTAGCTCCCCCGACAAGAGTTTGCCGGCACGATAGTCTTTTTCGATTTTTTCAAGCTTCTTATCGTCTGGCTCAAACATCATGCGCAAGTATTGGAATGCAACGTCGCTATTGGGGTTGCCTCCGTGTTTTCGATGCTCTTCTAACGTATTGCGTCCTCCTGAAAATGCGTACTTGTTTATTTTCATTTTAACTACATCGGGCGTGTCGGTTGTATAAATCGCTGTGTGCTCATGTGACGAGGACATCTTGCCGTCGCTTCCCGTAAGAGGAGGTAGGAAGACACATTGAATCGAAGAGGGTTTGTAATGCCCTAACTTGGGGAGGATGTCTCTCGTGAGACGAAAGTGCGGGTCCTGATCAATTGCGTGGGGAATAAGGCAAGGAAGCTCTTTCTTAGCAATCACTGACGGAAGAAATGCAGGAACCGCTTGCATCGCGGTATAAAAAATAGAACCGATATTTGACTGCTCATCTAGACCGAATGATGAACGCACCATAGAAAACGTTATCTTTCGTGCGACTTTACACGCTTCTGGGTAGAAAAGCGAGGCGTGTTGCGTATCAATGAGAAAATGTGTTTTTTTAGGATTAAAGCCGAGTGCAATCACGTCGAGCATATTTTCTTTCAAATAGGTTTGTGATTGCTCCCACGAAACATCGTGCTTGAACAAAAACTTTTCTTCATCAGGAAATTGAAACCATAACTCGACGCCAAATTTATCTTGGAGCCATTTGGTAAATACCCATGGCATAAGGTGACCTATATGAACGGGGCCTGAAGGAGCGCGACCCGTATAGAGAAAAAAAGGATTCTTTTTTTCATACTCGTCGAGTAGCCAATTCATATCTCGATGTGCAAAAAAAACTCCTCGCCGTAACATGAAATGAACTTCTTTCGTGTGTTTTTGAATGCGTTTAAGCACGGTCGCGTTTATTTTTTCTACTCCGAATTGCGCAACAAGCCTGTCATAATCAATCGCCCCCGTAACGTCCCATGGCGTTACTGTAAACCTCTCTTTTGTCATTACTCCTTCACGAGGAATGAGTTTATAAAATTGGTGACGACACATTTATATAGAAATTGCCGTTGTAATTTCTATGAAGAGGTTTGTCTTTTTAAGCGTTATTTTTTTGGCATTGATGGCCTTGCCCCTTGGCTCTGCAGAACTTTTGTTTAGCCAACCGAGTACTGCCTATAATTTTGGAGATGAGTTGCGCATGACGATTACCCTTCGACCCTCGGAGGCAACTACTGATTTTGTAACGGTTGATTTGGTATGCGGTGCTGAGCGCGTAACGCTCTATCAGAGTCTTACTACCATGGATGCGGGTGAAAGCAGAGACATTGTGTTTACTCCTCGACTCGATTCGCCCCTCTTTGCGTCGTTAGAAGGCGAATGTTCTTTTGAGGCAGAGTTTGGAGATGATACTGCAGAAAGCCAAACGTTTGTAGTGACTGATTTAATCGTAACTGAACTTGTGGTGCCTACCACCGTAGTCGTGCCTGGGACATCGCTCGCGATTACGGGAAGCGCACGAAAAGCCAATGGCCAGGCACTTAATGGATTCGCTCGCGTGGTGATTGACGGAACCAATTTCTCACTGAGTGGGCCTGTATCCTCCGGCGCGTTTTCATTCAATATGAGTCTGCCCCGCACGCTTTCTCCCGGGGAACACGTTCTACGCGTTGAGAGTTATGAAGTTAATGGAAAAGGTGTGCGCATAAACGAAGGAAGTGCGGCCAGTACGATTATTGTACAAGTTGTATTAACGCGAGCCGAGATTGAATTCCGATCGATCGATGCCACTCCTGGGTCGCCGTTTAGTTTTACCGTGAACGCATATGATCAAGCAGATACCTCGATTGCGAGAAATGTTCGCTATGACCTATTTGCGCCCGACTCCAAAGAACCCCTGCTGACTCGTCTTGCTAAAACAGGTGAATCTGTGAGTTTTGATGTAGACTCGTCATCGGTTCCTGGATACTGGCGTATTGAGGCCCATATTGAAGAATTGTCTACTAAGAAGCTGTTTTATGTTAACGAACGTGAACTCGCCTCCTTTGCTCTTGAGAACAACAACACTCTTGTTGTGACCAATCTCGGTAATGTGGAATATCGTGAAAATATTGAGATTGCGGTAGGCAATTATTCATCCGTTCGTGAAGTCATACTTGACGTAGGCGCATCCAAGCGATTTAAACTGCGAGCACCCGATGCGGCGTATGATGTGAAGGTTCATGATAGTAATAGGTCGTTTCTTGCTTCAGGAGTCCTGCTTACAGGAAGGGCTATTGACGTTGGAGAGGTCGGAGGGACTTTATTTAATGTAGGGTGGATTGCTTTCTTCATCGTGGGACTTTTAGGGATTACGTTGCTTACGAACGTCTACGTTTCTCGACGTCGTACAAGACGGGGCATGTATTCAAGTAAGACGAGTGCTTCTTCGGCTTCTGGAACACGTACTCCTTTTGTTGCTCCGGCGACAGGTATACCTGTAGGCGCAACACGAGAACCCGCAACGATGGTGGCCTTGCGCGTTGACAGCGAAAGTGCGCTGGCTCGTAATGCGCTTGATGATGCCTTAGGTATTGCACAGCGCGCGGGAGCTTCGGTAACCAGTCACTTGAACCAACATCTTATTGCGTTTAGCCCTCGATTTACAAAGAAACTAGAAAATGAGTTGCTTGCTGTACAAATTGCAAAAGAGATTGAAACGGTTCTGAAGGGAAATGCTGAAGGGGGCTCGTTTGACTTTGGTGTTGGTGTGGGCAAGGGAGAGATTATAACACATCCCGAACGCCCCGGTCAATTTACTTCGATAGGAACGGTGGTTCCGACGGCAAAACGGCTCGCACATTCTTCGAAGCGAGATGTTTTAATCTCGGATGATTTGCATGCTGCACTTCGCACCAGTCTCAAGGCAGAAAAGGTTGCGGGCGCGAACAATGCGTGGCGTGTTAATTCCATTATCAGTCGAGAGAGCCATAAAGGTTTCATTGATAGTTTTCTCAAGCGCCAAGATAGAAAGTAAACGCTTAGTCCGGGCGTTTTTCACAACTGTCGCAGTTAAGGTTTTATGCCTAGTTGTTGGGTTAAAGAAGAGGATATACTCGTTCTATCACAGATTTATTTTTAAATAGCTTTTTATGCTAATAAGTATGGTCAAGAGAGGAAATACTAAAGGTTTGACTATTATTGCACAGTTAGCTGAACAATTAGGAGTAGATCTAAAAAATGCCCATTGTGCCGTTGCAACAGACCGACACGAAGCAGTAGCCCGTTTTTCTGATGGTTCTCTTGAAGTAAGACTGACATCTTTGGTTAGACCAACCGTAAGAATAGAATCTCCAAGATCCCCTGGAATTTATATAGAATTAGTTGATCATCAAAGAGATATTGCTGCTCCTGAAGGAGCGATTTATCGGATAAAGGCATATATGCCGGATTCAACTGGGAGAAATGGGGGAGATGAATTGAACGGAGAAGTTTATAGCGTTTATATTGGAAAGCAAGGGATACTTCTTGATGATCCTTCTAAAAGAAGTATTTTGGAGCAAAGCGAGCTTCTTAAGAAATAACAACTCTCTTTTTATATATTTCATGGACCTCGATTTGTACGGCGTTGTTACAAATCTTGTCAGAGCGTGTATTTTAGAGAATGCAAGCATTTATAACGGCTTGTTTCAAGGATAGTCTATGAAAGGCACGATAAAGTTTTATAACGAAACGAAAGGATTCGGATTTATTACCGGAGAAGACGGGAAGGAATATTTTTTCCATATGAGCGGAATTACGCAAGGATCGTTTGTTACCAAGGGTGATGCAATAACGTTCGAAGTTGAACAGGGCGATAAAGGCCCTCGAGCAGTTAAAGTTTCTAAGGCATAAACCTTAAAAGAGTACTGTGCACTTTTGCAATAATCCTTATAAATGATTGAAATAAGGAAACTGCATGTCAATGCAAGGGCAGTCTCATTTACAAGCGATGTGTGCACTTCAAAATCTCGGAATAGAGAGGTATGTTGCTCGAGATAGGCCATTCTGTGCGTATCTTTTGGGGCACGATCTAGACTACAATCAAAAAGGAATTCTCGTAGAGGATAATCCGGACTCTCGATTAACCATGCAGCAGTCGCGCAAACAAACCGTAAAGGTTCTCTTCCCCCAGTATGGTGGGGCGTGCTTGGAAATACGATCTCAAGGAGAATTTGAGAGAAGCGATGTGATTGAATGTACCTTACTTTACAATAGTGAACGTCTGAGAGCGGCTGATCCTTTAAGAACATTCTTAGTCGAGTCTGGATTTGAAAGAACAATGGATATACTTCTTGATCCTCGTAAAGAGAGAATCACTTTCTGATTAGTTACATCGCTTCTAGTCGTCTAATACGTTCATCTACGGGAGGATGGGTAGCAAAGAGGCCCGAGACTTTCTTGAACGGGTTCGATATGCACAACGGAGCGACGGCACGGTTGAATCGATGCATTTCTGAACGACTTACGTGCTCGTGTTTGATTTTTTTGAGTGCGTTTGCAAGACCTTGTGGATAACGCGTGAGTTTTGCGCCGGTCGCATCCGCAAGATATTCACGTCTTCGGGAGATAGCGAGTGAGACGAGTTGTGCGGCTATAGGGGCAAGTATCGATAACACAATTCCTATTATAAGGAAGATAAGCTGTGCCCTGCCTCCGCGTTCGTCGTTGTTGGAGAGCCAGAGGCTTCTCAAGAAGAGTTCAGCGATGATCGAAATCATACCAATCATAATGGCAGTAAGTGTCATGAATCGGATATCGAAGTTGGCAATATGTGACATCTCGTGGGCAACCACGCCTTCTAGTTCTTGCTTGTTTAACTTTTCGAGCATTCCGGTCGTGACGCAGATAACCGCGTGTTTCGGGTCTCTTCCCGAGGCGAAGGCGTTTATTTCAGGTGAATTCATTACGTACAGACGAGGCATCGGCAATCCTGCGGAAATAGCCATACTCTCGGCCGCGTGGAAGAGCATGCGATGTTCGGTGCGTGAAGCGGGCTTGGCGTGTACCGATGCGAGTGCGATTTTATCGGAGTTATAATAGCTGAAAATCGTATACCCCAATGAGAAAATGATCGAAATAATCATAATCACGAAGAAATACGAAGGATCGAACAACTGAGCGACAACATACCCCAATACTATAAAGAAGGCGACGACTAGAGTCATGAGGAGTACCGATTTGAGCTTGTTCTTGGTTATTTGATCTTCGAATGATAAACGTTGCATAGAAACCTTTTGCGAATTTAGTATATAAAACTGATGAAAGATTTGTGTTGGTTGGTCTTAGGCCGATTTTTAATCATGGGTCTGTTTTAATCGTTCTTTCTTTATTTTGTACATTTCTGGTAGTATTCTCTTTCTGAGTTTGAAAGAATTATTAATAAATTTTATTAGATTTTTTGCGCGCCGGCTTCGCCAGAAACCAAACCCCCAAACGCAACGCCGTAGTAGCTGTCGAGCCAGTCGCCGTAGACATCCAACCTGTTGTCGTCGAAGAGCCTGTCGGAACACAACCCGATAACCCTCAAAGTGGGACGTTCAACAAAATCAAATCCCCCCACACGTACTCCGTTAGGATATTCATCGTTATTTGCAATCGAAGAAAGCGTTGTTGCGTTCTTGTCTGTGGTATGCACTAACCCTCGTGCAAGTCCTCCTTCCAAAAAGTCTCCGTGTTCTTGCACTCCTCTCTTAAATGAATCATAAGGCACAAATGACGTATCGTCATCGAACAAGTAAATTCCATGTATTCTATTTTCTTTACCAAGGCATTGTTCAAGCTCCTTATCTTCCATTATTAGGTTCCCCTTATCATCTTTTAATGGATTTATCCAGACTCCTTCTTTGGTTCTTAACGCGTGTCCTGCCTGTAACCAAACAGGGTCAAATATGGTCGGTTTAGCCAGATTTCTGAAATCGTACCCTGCAACCGCAAGAGATTCGGCAGTTGTTAATGGTTTGAACGTTACATCAGGCAAGTCACGAGAATGAAAGTATCTTTTCCGCATCTCGGACACATTTTCATTATACCCTCTTGAACCGAATACAGCCGCATCTATCGTTCTTCCGTTGTATTCAAACTGTGGAAACAAGTCTATAGCAGGAAGAATATTTCTTTCTTGTGCTTTTCTCATTCCCAATAACGTCTTATTCATACTTTTTCTATAAGGAGAACGTATTTAAATTTTTTTATCGTTACTGCTTAAAAATTAAAAATATATTAGTTTTATTAAACGCTCCGTTAATTTTTCGGCTCATGAAAGATTAACTGAGTCCGTCGAGTGCGGCATCAAACTCGTTGAAAACGTCAGCGTCTGATGAGAGCGAAGGCTCTTCTTGAATGGAAGGTTCTTCGTCGATTCCATCCGTACGGGGTTCGGGAGTATCGTCAGCGTTATTGCCGAACATGACGTATCCTATAAGGATAAGCACTATAATCACGCCCGCGCCAATAAGTATGTTTCGTTTCATGCGGTTCCCCTCATAGTAGTTTGATACGTGGTCTTGAACGCACTCATTTTTGTTTTGGCTTCTTCTATTGGTGTGTTGGCGAGCAAGGTCTGCTTGATGTCCACAATTTGTGCAATGAGCTCGGCTGCCTGCTCGTCGGTTAACGCACCTGTTTCTTGCTTGGCTTCCACACGCCCTTGTAGTTCATACATCAAGAGTGCGGCATAGTGGCGTCGTTCGGTAGCTGCGTATCGGTTAAGTTGTCCGGCGCCAAGCCCTGCGTTGGTTCGAAGGCAAAGTGCTTTTTCGGTTGCAGGTTTATCGTAGCACGGGGCCGCATTGGTTTGCAGGCGATTGCATGCCGCTTGTTTATCTATAGAGAGTGCACGGCAAGACTCTTCAATAGATTGTACGTTCGACTTGAATTGCATACGACATCGTATTCTTTCTTTTACGGTTGCATGTGTTTCACACGCAGCCGCATTAACGGCGTTGACTGTCCGTTCAGTGCCTGTGGTGGTACCTCCTGTAGAAGTCCCCTCTGCAGTAACAAGAACCATACTCAAAGAAAGAAAGACAATGCAAGAGAAGATAAGAAACTCTTTTTTCACTTTTCTCTAATGAGAAGTTTGTATTTAAAGATTGCCTTGGTTTCTTAGGGAAAATGCCTTGAGCGCTATTGCCCTCGTATCGGGAGCAAGAAGGGGGTTTGTTTCTACATCTTTTTGAGTCATCCATGTAAATTGTTTCGATTCTTTATTTATGAGCACGTTATCAGAAGTGGACTCGGCCATATAGAAAAGGCAATAATGATTATGGTCCCCGACGGAATGAACATTGGTATGAAAGGGAATCACGGTTAGGCGCTTGATATTTCCCGATAGAGACACCGAGGCTTCTTGACCATACAGACGAAGGTTATCAAGATTTGTTTCTTCCTTAACTTCTCGCAGAGCAGCGTCGTCAGGAACCTCATTAGCTTCTATATGTCCTCCTGGAGGAAGCCATAAGTTGAGTTTTGCATGATGAATGAAGAGAAGTTTGTCCTTGTGAAACACGTACGTACCTACCGTAAGATCGGTCTTCATTAGAAACTAACTTTGGGCACTTTACGCTCTTCTGCGGGGATTTGGAACGAAGGTTTCTCTTTGTGACCGTAGAGCTTCGCGAAGAAGGCGCCGGGGAAGGTTTCTACGCTGTTGTTGTAGCTCAGGATGCTATCTGTATATGCCTGACGGGCATAGGCAACTTTGTCCTCGATAGCTGACAATTCTTGTTGTAAGTGTACGAAGTTTTCATTTGCTTTGAGCTGAGGGTAGTTTTCTGCGACTGCGAAGAGCGACCCGAGGGCCGTTTGTAGCTTAGCGCCTGCTTTCAACTTATCTTGCATGCCGGATGCGCCCAATACGCTTGCGCGTGCCTTGGTAACTTCGGTCATAATCGATTTTTCGTGCTTGGCGTAGCCTTTCACGGTCTCAATCAAGTTTGGAACGAGGTCTGCTCGTTTCTTGAGTTGTACGTCAATTTGCGACAGAGAGTTATCAATGCGGTTGGCAAGAACCGTGAATTTATTGTAATAATAAATAAAGATGAGTAGAACAAGGACAACAATGCCTCCGATAATCCACGCTATCATAATCATTTAGTGAGCCGTATCTTTATAAACATTATGAACGTTTCTAGTCGGTTAGAAGATATGAACACCCAAACGCGCGTCTTGGTAACTTTTTTCGTGCTTGTAGCACTTATTATGAGCGCCTATCTATTTTCAGATTGGTTTTCTAAAACAACCGGGTATGTGTTGGGAGAAGACCAAAAGATCGCTTTTGCCGAATGCCTCGCTTCAAAAGGAACCGTATTTTATGAAACAGCAAATTGCGCCGATTGTTATGCGCAACAAACGCTTTTCGGCATAGCGGCATGGGAACTTATTGAAAAACGTGCATGTGATGCTCAAACTAAATGCGTGGGGCTTACCTCATTACCTGCATGGGAACTTGAGGGGAAGTTTTATTATGGGTTCAAAGAATTTAGCGAGATTGATGCGATTTCGACCTGCGATATTCGACCCGCTTCTGACGAGCGCGTTGCTCCATAGAATGACGCATTAATCGGATGAGCCAATACGCTCCCGAGCCAATCGTCCCCAATAGTATGTCGACCATCGTGTCATCGTTTCTGTCCATGAGAATATCGTACTTTTCAAGCCCCGAGACGTCCCGTATGTAGACTCCTTGCATTTGCATATTGAAGAAGTAGTCGAGACCGAATTCTCCGAGTTCGAAGAGTGCAAGTGAACCTAACACAATCGCAAACGTGAAGAAGAGTTCCCATTTTTTCTTAAGTCGCAATTTTGAGACAAGATGAAATACTATCGATGAAAACAAAATGGGAATTACAAAGTGAAGGATTTTATCGTAAACGGGGTACAAGTAATAGAGAGGGCTCAGTAGAAATCCCGCTATTGCCATAAGGTAAATTAAAAAGTAGTGACGAGGTCTGAAATCTGCCTTGAAATAATGGTCAACGGTATAAAACAATGCTACGAGCCCCATGGTTGAAAGAACGCGGGCTAAAAAAGAAGCGTTCTTGAACATATACAAGAGGACTACTAACACGACCCACGTTGATACAATAACGCGCCGTTTTAATCTAAGTGAAAGATACATGTGTATCTAAGAACGCTCTGCTATAAAATCATTGCGCCCGAAAGGTTTTAAGAGTACTTCTCATTTAACAGACCATGAAACCGCTCTATCTTGATGCCGCGTCGACAACACCCGTTTTTCCTTCGGTTGTTCAGGCAATGAAACCACTCTTCACAGAAAGGTATGGCAACCCCAGCTCGCCGCACGCAATGGGTGAAGATGCCCTGAAGGCGCTTACGCAGGCACGCACGCTTCTTGCGAAAGAAATTAATGCAAAGCCCCATGAACTTATTTTTACCTCTGGTTCGACTGAATCGAACAATCTTGCGCTTTTTGGCTTAGTCCACAACGCGAAAAAGAAGAAAATCATTGTGAGTGCGATTGAACACTCCTCGGTTATGGCCCCTTGCGACTATCTTCGTTCCTTCGGATATACTATGGTGGCCATTCCGGTGAATGCACAGGGATTCATTGACCTTGCTCGACTTGAGAAAGAGATTGATGGCAACACACTCGTCGTATCGATTATGCACGCCAACAACGTTATGGGAACGGTGCACGATGTTGCGGCGATTGGTGCTCTCTGTCGTAAAAAGGACACGTTATTTCATACTGATGCGGCACAGAGCTTTGGTAAATTGACGATTGATGTTCGAGCGATGAATATCGACTTGCTCTCAGCGTCTGCGCATAAAATGGGGGGGCCGAAAGGAACGGGGCTTTTGTATGTACGTGAAGGCATTGCCTTGGGGCCGACGATGTTTGGTGGAGGACAAGAGCGCGGATTGCGAAGTGGGACTGAAAATGTGGCAGGGGCCGTTGGATTTTCGAGAGCGCTTGAGGACGTTAAGAAAAAAGACTGGAAGAAAATCGCTCGATGCCGAGACGTGCTTATGAACGAATTGGAAAAAATGGGAGGAGTTATCACGGGCTCGCGCGTCTATCGACTTGCGAATAACATACACGTTTCGTTCCCAGGTGTTGATGCGTCGATGTTGGTGACACGTTTGTCTCATAAAGGCATTTATGTCTCGACGGGAAGCGCGTGTGAAACGCTCGGCGAGAAAGAAGATCATGTCTTGCGCGCGCTGGGGCTCGGTAAAAAATATATCGAAGGTTCAATCAGACTAAGTTTGTGGGAGCCGCTTTCTGTTCAAGATATACGACGGGTAGTGAATGAGATTAGACGAGTTGTGAACGCAGTAAAAAAATCTTTGCAAATTTGAGGATTATTTATCTTAGCTAAATTTTTTTATTAATCCCCTTAGAAAAATTCCTGCAAAGAGGAATGCTCCACTTATGATAAAAAGATACGTTCTTTCTCGATTGCTTACAGGCAGAGCGATTGGCACTCCAAGCAGAATCGCCGCCATTAATATGAATAATTCAGCAACTACCTCAATCAAGATCCAAAGAATAAAATTGAGCATAAAAATAATTAAGAGAAGCCTATATAGCCTTTTTCATGATGAAGTAAATAAGATAAGAATTATAAAGAAGTAATCATGTTTTATCTTATGTATGAAAAAGATCATACTCCTGAAATTATGGGCGTTCAATCTTCTGCTTCTCTATTTTTTCTTGAATTATCTCGTAAGAATCCAAAAAAATTTCCTAACAAGGATTTTGTGCATATGCAAACTATTCATGATGGAGAGAAATATGTTGTAACCATTAGAGGATTATTTAAATTAAAGAAAGAAGAGATTTTTCAAGAAAATCTAAATCTAGATTTTAATGGAGAAAAGATTGTTCTTCCAGTAGAAATAGTAGTTAAGAAGGTCTCAGAGAAGGAGTTAAAAATTTTGAAGGAAGAAAGCGCTCGGGACTTTGAAAAGGAGGCCTTGGAAGAACATTCAAGATTTGAAGCTGATGACTCAAAGAATTTTATTTTTACCCTAAAAGCAGTTAGTATAGCTGTTGCCGTTTCTATCCTCCTCTGGTTAGTTTTAAGATTCTTATAACTATTTAGAAAACTATATTGAATGGGGCCACCCGGATTCGCACCGGGGTCGCTACCACCCCATGGTAGAAGGCTAACTAGGCTACCCCATGGCCCCTTGTCATCCTTGAAAAAGAAGACGTATTAAAAGTTACTGGTTACTTCGTACTTTCTACACGTTCCCAGGCTTTGTTGAATGCGCGTTTCCAAAGACGATAGTCGAAGAAAACACGCGCCCAAATGTATAACTTAAGAAGGAATAGCCCGCAGAGCCAGAGAACTTCTTTGGGAGAGTTTAGTTTGGAGAGTATGCGCGCTCCGACGAACATCTCTTGAGCAAAGGTATGTAGTTTTGAAACGTGAAATCGTTTTGACAGCTGGTAAACGCGACCTGCGGTTCGTTTCTTCTGTCTTAACCAGTCAGGAAGCGTGGTTGGATATTTGACATAGACTTCTGCACGCGGTTCGTAAACAATCGTGTATCCTTGCTCAAGTATCTTATGAGAAATGTACGCATCGTCAGCAAGGGTATTTTCGGGTATATGAGGAAACAACTTTTTTCTGATAAGATAGAGGTAACCGGTGGCAACGATTCCTTCTTTGTGTTGTCTTTTCAATCGAAGATCGTGGAACGTCTCGCTCAGCGCATACGCCCAAAAACCGAGTGCGGTTTTTCTAGAGTTGGTTGCGACAACTCTGCCGGTAGCGATTCCGACGCGTGCGTTTGCAAGATGTCTTTTCAGAAGAGCCAGTGCATTTGAGTTTACCCATACATCGCCGTCGGTAAGGAGAAGAAGAGGGTTTTTTGCTTTTTGTACTGCGTGATTGAGCGCCGTCGGTTTTCCCTTGCCTTTATCGATGAGAATAACGAGAGGGATACCGTTTGTATGTGTTGCGCGAGCTGCGTTTCTTGTTTCTATGTCGGGAGCGGTTACAATAATTTCATCAGCTTTCGTAAGTTGTAACGCTAAAATCTTGATTGCTTTTCCAATCGTTCGCGGCTCTTTATAGGAGGCGATGACGACCGAAATCATTAGGCCGACGCCTCAAGTTGTTCCTCGTCCATGGCCACGTATGCAAGTTCATTGCCTTCTTGGTCCTGAATTCTTACGTGGTATCTTCCGTTGGGTAGGAGAATATTGATGAACCCCATAGCTCCTGCGCTAATTTTTACGGGAGGATCTGTGTACGGCTCGATGTCTTCTTCGCGGGGAGCAACGAGCAATCGCACTTTTTGGTGCCGTTTGAATTTGGTGTTCATTGACGTTTCCTCGATTTTTTTGGCAGCATCTTCTTTTTATCAAGAGATATCTTCGAGAAGAGAAAGATGTACAGAATTTCAAGGATTCCAAACGTATGAACCATAAAGAATATAACGAACCAGATGAGATGATTACTGCGAGCCGTCTTCCAAAAAGCAATTGCCTTCCAGACAAGCGACCAGACCAATGCAACAATAAGAAGCCATAAAGGAATCCCTATTTGTGATGCAAGTTGTTCGAGGAAAGGATTCATAGTGTATAACACGAACATTTCTTTATAAATGCTATGAAGTGATGCGTGTGGAATATAAATATTTAAATAGTTCTAAAAAAGAATCTAAAGGTTTACCACAAGCAGTTGTGTTTTTACGAGGCGTTTAACACAACAGGTTGTGTTAATTCCAGAGTTACAAAAAGAGGATATTGATGCAGTGCCCGTTTTGCTCCCATGCGGAGACCAAAGTGACCGATAAGCGGGATACCGATGCCATTACTCGGCGCCGACGCGAATGCCTTAAATGTGGCCGACGCTTCTCGACCCGAGAAACAGTGGAATGGAGTGAACTGCGTGTTATCAAAAAGGATGGACGACGTGAACCGTTCGACCGCATTAAAATAATGACGGGCATACATAAGGCCTGTGAGAAACGCCCCGTGAGTGAGGAACAAATTGAAGCTATGACAAACCGAATTGAAGAACGTGTACGAAAAAAAGGCAAAGAAATAAAAACAACCGTTATTGGTGAACTCGTGTCTCATGAATTGCGTAAGGTTGATAAGGTGGCCTACATACGTTTTGCGTCAGTCTATCGGGATTTCACCGATGTCTCTGACTTCAAAAAAGAAATTAAATCACTGGTATAATACTCTATGCAACCATTAAGCGGAACAGGATCGGGGGAAGGTGTCGGCGGGGTCGACCTTGTACGAGCGAGTGTTCAGCCCTCAAGCCAGACTCGCCCGCTGGTGCTTGAGCGATTTTTCACGTACGACGGAAAAAGTCCGTTTGAATATGATATTTACGGCAACCCTTTATCGTGGGTTACGGAAGAGGTTAAGGTCACCGATGACATGGGGAAAGTTATTTTTGTTCAGCCGAACGTTAAACGCCCTGACTTTTGGTCGCCTCTCGCAATTAAAGTTGTGGCGAGCAAATATTTCTGGGGAGATCAAGCGAAAGGCGAGCGCGAACATTCAGTTGAACAGCTTATTGGACGAGTTGCACGTTATACTGCTCGTCAGGCGCTGAAGCAAGGATATTTGGATTTAGCAGGTTCAGAACGTTTGCGCGATGAGGTTGCGGCAATCTGTCTTAGTCAAATGGCCGTGTTTAATTCTCCCGTATGGTTTAATGCGGGAACTAACCAAGAATACGATCGCAATGCAGGTGGTGTGTCTGTCTGGAAGTGGGATGCTGCTACGGATAGTATCATTCACGCCGAGCGGTCGGACGATCGGCCACAGTGCTCTGCATGTTTCATTCAGAGTATTGAAGACAATATGGACTCTATCATGGCTCTTCAACAATCAGAGGCTATGCTTTTCAAGGCAGGTTCAGGAACAGGTACTAATCGTTCTCCGCTCAGAAGTTCGAAAGAAAAGT
The DNA here is from genome assembly GCA_964354995.1 of Candidatus Woesearchaeota archaeon. Classification (GTDB taxonomy): domain Archaea; phylum Nanobdellota; class Nanobdellia; order Pacearchaeales; family GW2011-AR1; genus JBBSZK01. The sequence goes on from CAYHBQ010000011.1 coordinate 14,869, forward strand.
TGACGGGTGGCGGTCGTGCCTCTGGTCCGGTTTCGTTTATGAAAGGATATGATGCGTATGCGGGCATCATCAAGTCCGGCGGAAAGACTCGTCGTGCGGCTAAGATGGAAATTCTCAATATTGATCATCCAGACGTTATTGAATTCATTGAATCCAAGCAGAAAGAGGAGAAAAAAGCATGGGCCTTGATTGAACAAGGGTATAGTGGCGGGCTTAATGGGGAAGCGTATAGTTCTATTGCATTCCAGAATTGTAACATGTCGGTGCGTGCACCTGATAATTTTATGGATGCAGCTAAACATGACGGCGAATGGCAGACGCGGTTTGTAAGCACCGCTAAACCCTGCGAAACGTTCAAGGCAAAAGAGATTATGCATAAGATAGCCGAAGGAACATGGATTTGCGGTGATCCGGGAATGCAGTTTGACACGACAGTTAATACGTGGCACACGTGTAAGAACAGCGGACGCATTAATGCAAGTAATCCGTGCAGCGAATATATGTTCCTTGACGATAGCGCATGTAATCTTGCATCCATAAATCTCATGCGATTTAGAACGGAAGAGGGCAAGTTTGATGTCGAGCGATTTAAGCGCGTTGTTCGTACGTTTTCACTCGCGATGGAGCTTTTTGTTGATGGCTCGAGTTATCCTACTGCTAAGATTGCTCGCAACTCACATGATTATCGACCCCTCGGATTGGGATATGCCAACCTTGGTGCACTCCTGATGAGTTTAGGTTTGCCATACGATTCTGATGAAGGTCGTGCAGTTGCCGCGGCTGTTACCGCGATTATGTGCGGTGAAGCGTATCGCATGTCCGCAGAGGTCGCGCACGCGGTGGGACCCTTCCCTGGATTTGCACGCAATCGCGAACCTATGCTTGAAGTTATGCGAATGCATCGAGATGCAGTCAAGAAGATTGAAGTCAATAAGATACCTTCCGATTTACGATACCTCGTTAACGAGGCGTGGGACTGTTGGGATGACGCCGTACGCTTGGGTGAGATTTATGGATACCGTAATTCGCAAATGACAGTACTTGCTCCGACGGGAACTATCGCGTTCATGATGGACTGCGATACAACCGGTGTTGAACCTGATATTGCGCTTGTGAAATACAAGGTGCTTGCGGGAGGAGGTATGCTCAAAATAGTCAATCGCTCGGTGCCCCTTGCACTCAAAACGCTTGGGTACAGTCCTGAAGCGATTCAGGCTATTGTTAATTACATTGATGCTAATGACACGATTGAAGGCGCTGCTGAACTTCGTGATGAGCACTTAGCGATATTTGATTGCGCGTTCAAGGCCGCGAAGGGAAAACGATATATTCATCATCGTGGGCACATTAAGATGATGGGAGTTACGCAACCGTTTGTCTCAGGGGCGATTAGCAAGACAGTTAACATGCCCGAGCATACGACGGTTGATGATATTGCTGAAACGTATGTATTTGCGTGGGAGCAGGGCTTGAAAGCAGTAGCGATTTACCGTGAAAACAGCAAGCGCAGTCAGCCACTTAACACACAAAAGACCGAAGGAGAACGCGTAAAGAAAGAAGCGACCATAGAATCGATAAGTGAACGTAGGAGGCTGCCTCAGACGCGCAAATCAGTTACCCATAAGTTCGATATTGCAGGGCACGAAGGGTACATCACCGTGGGGCTCTATGATGATGGCTCGCCTGGGGAGATTTTTGTTACGATGTCCAAGCAAGGATCGACGATTAGGGGGCTTATGGACTCGTGGGCTACTTCCGTTTCGCTTAATTTGCAATATGGGATTCCTGTCGATATCTTGTTCAATAAATTCCGATACTCAAAGTTTGAGCCTGCGGGATTTGTGAAAAATGTTAACGGTGGAGAACTTGATGAGAAAGCCGTTCGCATTCGGAATGCGAGTTCAATTGTTGACTATGTCGCTCAATTTATGCTCAATAATTTTGGTCCTGGTGCGGGAAAAGTTGAGTTCGAAATAAAAACTATGCCTGAGATTGAAACGCTTGAAGAACAAAAGACGATTAAAGATTTCGGACTCAATGAAGGCATTGTCTGCCCGCTGTGTGGTGGACCTGCTAAACGCATTGGTAACTGTGCCGTTAAGTGTGATTCGTGCAACCAGACGACGCGTTCCGGATGCGGCGAATAACTACTCCCTTTAGCGAAGATAATTGAAGATTTTTATCCGAACCCTATCGAACAAAGATTTATTAATCGTAGCACGTGAGTAGAAAGATGATTAAGGAGCTTGACTCTGCGTCGTTTGATGCATTTATCTCCCAAGGAAACGCTATTGTTGATTTTCATGCCGAATGGTGTGGTCCATGCAAGATGATGGAGCCCCAGTTCAAGAAAGCGGCTGAAAAGCTTAGCAAAATACACTTTGGGAAAGTTGATGTTGATGAGCAATATGAACTTGCGGGACGTTTCCGCGTGATGTCTATTCCGACCACGTTGTTTTTCAAGAAAGGTGAACTTGTGGATCGTCATACCGGTGCATTAACTTCTGACATGATTGAACGCAAGGCGCAAGAAAGTTTTTCTTAAAGCGAGCATTTAAAAATTAACTAAACTGTTTTTCGGTACGGCTCCGTAGCTCAGCCCGGTTAGAGTACTGGACTTTTACAACAGAGCGATTTCCGTTGTCCCTCAAAAAGACAATGAAGAATCTTTGTTGAGGTAATCCAGGTGTCGCGGGTTCAAATCCCGTCGGGGCCATAACGTTTTTTGTACATCACAGAGCGGGTCTCTGCCGAAAAACATAAGGTAAAATCTGGAGACTAGGGTGATTTATAAGGGTTGTCTACCCTGTGTTGGCACAAGTAGGCGCATTGTACGAATAGGAAATTTACTCATCGTTGCCTCCTGCATACTTTTCCAGTAATGAAGTTAAACTATCTGATTCTGATGGGCGATTGGTATGTTGGTATAAAATTTCTCTGAATTTTTTGAATCCACCGTGATACTTCTGAATAGCTGCCCCTAAAGACGATTGTCCAAGTTTGTTTATTGTCCATGTGCTAGGAAACTCGTCTAGACTATTTTCTTCCATAAGCTCTACTGCGGCAGCTACTGTAAATTCAAGATCTTTCCATTTACCTGTTTCTACTTGAAGTCCTTCTAATCCTTCTTTCTTTCTGAAAGAACTATAACTTCCATAGCATTTCCTTATTCCTCCAAGAAGAGAAGAGTATCCATTTTTATTCATCCAAACAGTAGAAGGTAAATTTCCTTCAAGTTCAGGATGTTGTCTAATCATAGCATCTACTTCATTGTGAACATTGCTCTTCTTCGAATAGTATCCCTTATATTTTATCTCAATTTCTATTCCCAGACGTTTACGAACTGCATTCGCACCTCCAAATGCATGGGTAATGGAATTCGCTAGGCTTCCAAGCTTTTCTTTTTGAAGTTCTTGCTGTGTTGGAAAATGTCCAACTCTTTGGATCATCTTTTTCAAAACAGGACCTGCATTCTCCCAGTTGCTCCAATATCCGTTAGGCTTTTTACCATTTCTTTGACCCAAAGATTTTCTAATAGAAGGAATTCCACCATGGTGACGATTCACTGCATTGGTGAAACTAGCATATCCTAACCGATAAAGCTCTTGCCATCCAGGCAGTTCTTCTAAGTCTTCTTTTTCCATGATTCTTCTCGCCTCTTGGATAATGTAACGCCTGTTCTGAATTTTTGAAGAATCTATTCGTGTGACTTCTTCTCCTAGAGGCTTTCTAAGAGCATTCATCCCCCCATAATATTTGTGAACTGCCTGTGTAAATGCATTATACCCCAATTTCCTTAAAGTTGTTCCACCAGGTAATGCCTTGAACTTGTGTTTTCGTTTAATCTTTTTTGCTTCTTCCAAAACAACTTCTTTATCCCAATAATTCTTTGGTCTTTGTTGATGAGTATACCCTAATTCTTGTTTTATACTAGTAAGTCCTCCGTGATATTTACTAGCAGCCATAGCAACGCTCGACAAACCACTCTCACGCAATTCATCAACACTAGGAAAATGACCCAGTTTTCTTATTACATTTTTTAATTCTCTATCGAGATTTTTTCTATCCTTCCAGTATTTTTTTGGTCTTTCTCTTAAATTACTTGTAACTTCACCCGCTAAAAACACATTTCTCCCTCCAGAGTAACTTTCAAGCATAGTTCCCAGTACAACTGACTCACGACTTCTTTTACTTATCATGAATTATCTCCTGCGTATTGTTCCAGTAACGAACCTAAACTATCGATTTCAAGTTTATTTTCTAGAGGACTAAAAGAGAAACGGGTAATCCACTTATTAGATCCCCCTTTAGAATACCACGCTCGCTCTGATTTATCTGTGCTATTAAACAAACTTGAAGAATTGCGTTGGTCAAATTCGTGCGCTAAACCATATGCTTTCCATTCTTCAAAATTCTTGTAAGGCGGAGTTTCATTGTGGCGCGTGAAATTGAATGCTTTAACCCATCCTTCTCTTTGGCCTTTACCATACCAAAAATTATGTAGGTCATCATCGCTCTTAATTAAAGAAATTGGACTAATTTTTTCAAAACCTTGTTCAATACCCCACTTTCTCCACTCGTCTTCGTTTTTCCAAGGACTTGTTCTTTTCTTTACCTTAAAATCAAATTGTTTGCCCCAACCACGGCTATATCCTATCTTATACCATCTTCTATCGTCTACATCTTTACTCTGGCTCACACTTATAGGGTTTAGCTTATCAAATCCTGCTTTAATACCGTGTTCTTCCCATGATTTAAAGTCTTTAAATTCTAAAGTAGATTTTTGCTTTCTATTTTCAAAAGGAAATTGCTTCAGCCACCCTTCGGAATTTCCCTTTGCATGCCATGACCGATCCTTTATACTACTGCTTTTAATTAGATGGGCCGAGATTCTTCCATCATATTTGTGAGCTAGTCCATAACTAGCCCATTCTTTATAGGTATTAAATTGCAGATTACTTCTTCCACTATTATTTATTTTTCTGCTAAATCCAAATTTACCGAGCCATTTCATCCTGGCACCTCGACAATACCAAGAGCGTTCCTCTTTATCCTCACTGTCGGCTAAACTCGTTGAGTTCTTTTGATTATACCCTCTTCTCATGCCTTCTTGTTGCCAGGGTTCAAATTCTCTAAATACCGGCTTGTTTCCACCTTTAATTCGTTGAAACTTAAAATTGCGCAACCATTTCTCTTGCGCTCCCTTAATATACCAAGAGCGTTCATCATCATTTGTACTTTTTGAGATGCTCTTTGAATTTCGCGAATTATAACCCTGTTCTATTCCATATTGTTTCCAGCTTTTTAGGGTATCAAGACCTGTACCTTTCCTTTTAAATTCGAATTCTTCCAACCAATCATTTTTCTGACCTTTTTGATACCATGCACGCTCTTTGATATCGCTACTATTGCTCAGACTTGTTGGAGTTCTTCCAACATATCCGGTCTTTACTCCGTATTGTTTCCATTCATCAGAATCATTAAACACAAGTCCGGAAGTCTCAAGTTTCCTATTAAACCTAAATTTTTGAAGCCACCCCTTAACAGATCCGCGATAATACCAATGTTTTCCTTCAGGATTTTCATCTACACTTGCAGCGTTCTTATTATTATAGCCCATTTCAATACCATATTGCTTCCACTGCTTGAATGTAGTAAATCTCGGTTCTGGTCGCTTTTTCTTAAACTCAAATCCCGAAAGCCATCTTTGTCTATTTCCAGAGCCGTACCATGATTTTTCATCAGAGTTTGAGCTTAAGTAAAGACTAGATGGATTTCGTTCATTATAACCTCTCTCCACTCCGTAAGACTTCCATGATTCAATGTCGGGCCATCTACCTTTGCCTTTTATACCCATTATTGATTACCTCTCAATTTCTTTATTGACTGAACAATTCCGGACTTATCTACGACTACTTCTCTGTCTGCGTCGAACTTTGTATGGGCAGAAGGCTTTGCACCTTTGCGTCTGCTTCTAGGAGCAATTATACTACGAGATTCTGAAGGAGTTCTATATTTTATTACCGATTCTCGTTTTGCTTGCTCTTCCTCTGAAACTCCAATATTATCAAACCATAAATCACTAGCTTTTACTTGTCCAGGCTTGGCTTCTTTCTGAGCAACAATGAATTGTGTATTTGCAAGCTTAGCAGCGTAACTTTCCGCGAAATGTTCTCCATGTTCTTGGCGTAAACGTTTCATGAAAGGTTTACTTACATAAAGTCCCTCGTTCTTTTCATTAAGTACTTTGAAACCTAGACCTTCTAAGGCTCCATTGAAGCCATCAGAGAATTTCTTATTTTTAATTAGAACTTCAAGCAATCCTTTAGGTTTGAGAATACGATTAGCCTCTGTTAAGGAATCTTTTACTTCATCAGGATTTCTCAATAGAGTAATAGATTCGTTGTCGACCATATCAAAAGTCTTATCATCGAAGATACTTTTCTCTCCAGTCATATTTCCTAGAACTTGATGAGGATTAGTGCCTTGTGCTAACATTGCTTTAGAGAAGTCTCTATCCCAGACTGCTGGAACTTTGTAGCCGTGGGCGTTTACTACAGGAGCAAGATGTTGGTAAGCACTGTAAAGAAGCGATGGTCCTGAACCTTCTGACAATACTTTCTTAGGGAAGGCTAACTCATCACGATCTGCACGGCCAATAAGGTCAGTTATTTTTGCACGATGTATAACGGGGACTGCTAAATTATTTAGAGCTTCCATATAGAGTTTGACAAACTCTGGGTCTTTCCAACAGTTTACAGGGTCTTTTCCAATTCTCTGCATAACTTCTTGCGCTTTTGTTGTATCGTAAGATATTTCGCTTCCATGTGATGCTCTTGAACCGTAAGAGCTACGTTTTTTCACTTCGAAGTCGCTCGTGTCTTCTATAGAAGCATCAAGAACATTGATCGAAACTCCTCCCAGACCTCTCTTTATGATTTCTCCAAACTTCTTGCCTTCGGTGTCCTCAAGAAGTTCATGTTCATCTCTAGTTAGAGGATATCCATCAATAGCAATTCTATTAACAATATCTTTCTTTCTTACATAGTCTCGTTTATTTTCATCTAAGGTATCTTTACCACGCAAATAACGTAAATTAACTTTTCTAGTTTGCCCTTTACGCACAAGACGAGCTACTAGTTGTTCATCAGTGTTAGGAGAATAATCATCATCAAGTACAAATCCCCAGTTAGCTCGTGTAAAGTTAAGACTCTCTCCCCCAGTATCAGTTGTACAAATTATTCCATCTAAATCTTTGTCCAATCTATCAATAGTCTTTTCTCTATCTTCTACTTCCAGAATAGTTCCATCAATTATACCAATATCACTTTCTTTGCCAAACTTGCGTTTTATGGCTTCTCGCAAAGAAGCACCAATAGAGTTATGTGCTTGTAGAGAAGCATATGCCTCTTCCAATCCCATTTCTTTATATCGTTGTTTAAGTTTCTCGCTCTCTGCTTGTGTTACTCCATCTCTGAATGCGCTAGAGAATATAACGAATTTCTCTCCACGAGCAATTGGGCCATCGTCAGCAGTTACCATCTCTTCAAGTCTTCTGTATTTTGCAGAGTTAGCAAGTGTTACTTGTCCTAAAGCATCTGCTCTCTTAAGAACTTCAGGATCAACCATTCTTGGATCAAGCAATGCTTTCTGTGCCTGAATAATCCAATTCCCTGGACGATGCTCTACAATGTGCTGATAAACTTTTCTTTGAACAGGATCAAGTTCAACAAGTTCCTCTTCTGGTTCACATTCCAATTGGTCATTCAGATCTTTAGATGTTCTACGAATAGTTTTTTCATTAAAGAAAGTGTATAGAATACGAGGATTGTTTTGATATAGTTCGTCAAACTTAGTAGGGTCTGGACAAGCCGCTGGATTAAGCAAGTGATACATGACTGCGTAATCCTTAAGACTATCTGGAATTGGCGTGCCTGTTAGTAAGGCTAGATGAGAAGCACTATGTGCAAGCGTACGTGCTGCTGCACTTTGAGTTGGTTTACCGTTAGTTGTACTTGTGTTATGTCCTTTGAAGTGGTGCGCTTCATCTGCGATAACATAGTCCACACCCATTTCGACTAAGGCATCTACAAATAATTTATCCGTTCCTTCTACTTTAGTGGTAAGTTGTTCATTGTTAAGAACAATCCATTTTTTACCTCTGAGGCTTTCTATAAATTCAGGCGTCTTTTTCTCGCCGTTCACAACAGCGATATCTTGTGGTTCTGCAAAGTATCTCTCGTGTCTTTCGCCTGCTAGTCCTTTCTTCCATGCTTTCTTAGCTTGATTAGGACCCATGACAACAGTACGTACGAAATCTTTGCCTTCAGCTTTTAGTTGACTCTCAATAAGCGTTTGTGCTAGAGCAGCAATTGCGGTTTTACCTGTACCACAGCCGTCAAATATACCGAATTTCTTTTCTCGCATTAAATGGTATAATCCAATTCTTTGGTGTAGTGAAGGCAAAACTCCCTTCTCGCCTGTTTGAGGGTCTCTAAAGTCTGGATTTACGCCTGGAACTTGAACTTCCTTGTAACCCATATAAGTGGCTCTTAATTGCTGATAAGCTTCCAAGATGTTTGCATTCTTTTCTTTACCTATGCGTCTTTCAATAAGATCAAATGCTGCTTTTTCATTTTGTTTAAACGCAGGGAAGACTTCTCGTTCAACTTTCTTCTGAACAAGAACTTTAAGCATACGCTGATATTCTTCGTCTTCTGTCGTTTCCACTTTAGGAATAGCTCCAAGCAATTTCTCCAATGAAGCGGGGATAAGGGCCGAGTTACCATTAGTTGTAGTTCTTTCTTTAAGAGGTAGTGCATAACCGTGTCGCTTTGATGCTCCAACATTTAGAACGACTCTATAAAGATTTTCTATTTTATTCCCTACTTTCTTTCGTACTTCGGGATCAAGACAGAAAATAGTAGTTGCAATAAGATCGTGATCTGCAACGGGGTCAAGAGAGTCAATAAACGGCAGGTAATCTGCTTTGGCGGTACCGCTTCCTCTGCTTGCAATCTCTCTAATGTGTTTGTAGATACGTTCTGCCCCTTCATAAGTCATTTCAAAGCTACCATCAAGCATGCCCCTTTCTTCTGCTCTATGTATTACCTCAGTAGGAAGACCAATACGTTTCGCACGTTCTAATGCAAGAGCAAGAGCACTTTTACCATCTTTTAAAAAACCAGACGCATAGCTATTTCCACGCCTTACTTGGTCTACACAGAGGTCTTGAAAAGTCCCCTTATATTCGGGTCTTTTTTCCATATAAAGAGGGTCAGCATAAAGTTTATAAAGCTTATGTTTATGTAACCATTACAGAGTAACACATAATGGCCAAAGCATTTGACATTCCACATCGAAAGACACAGCTTAGTCATGACTTTTTTGCTAGACCTGCAGTTGATGTGGCTCAAGATCTATTAG
>CAYHBQ010000012.1:0-21740 GCA_964354995.1 Candidatus Woesearchaeota archaeon
CCAGCAAATGGTCCGTTCTAATATGGGGGTCGCTCAACGCGTAGGCAATATGACGCGCATAGTGAAGAGAAAGCATCGCCGACTGCCCGTAGGGATATTCTCGACGTAGGGGTTGGTCGCTATCGCTCATAGTTCAATAAAAAAATATGCTCTCCCAAAAGGGAGAGTAAGTAAAAAAATAAAAAAATAAAGGGAGTTAGTAGTAACTCTCTCCGAATTCTTCCGATTTCTGTGGTTTTCTAGTTAAGAGTACGATGAGTACAATAACCAGAACGACAAAGATTACGGCAAGGACAACAGTGAGAACAACAGAGGCGTTAACCTTCTGTGCACTGCCCTCAACGGTCGCAGCAAAGCTTTCTTGCTTGACGAGTTCGCCATCCGAGCTAACAGTGACGTCGAAGGTGTAGTCGCCCTCTTCAGAGGCCGATGCCGTCAACTTTACTGTTTTACTCGAACCAGCAGGAACAACAACTAAGCTATCATCTGCTTCGACGGAAAGACCCTTCGAAGTTTTGATAACAAGGTCGTATACCTTGATCTCGTCACCAGAGTTTACAATCGTCATACTATAGACTTTTTCTTCGTCAATAGCGAACGATTTACTGGTGCTGGGCGAGAGTACGCGGCTTTCAGCGCCAACGCCTACAACTACAATGCGCTTGGTGCGCACTGAGCTGGAGTCGCTGTTATATGCTTCAAGTTCGATGGTGTAAACACCAGGAGCTGCGTTCTGCGGAATGTTCAAATACATTCTGCGTTCAACAGCGTCTTCCTTATCAGGGTGAGACTGGTCTTCAGCAGTTAAATCGCTGAAATACGCAGTGTTGCTCACACCGAGTTCAGGAATCGTGGCTCGAACATACGTGTCTTCAGCCATTTCGAATCCGCGGTTCTTCAAGACCACATCAAGGGCAAGTGTTTGACCTGCCTTAATTTGGTCTACGCTGTCAACAGAGAGAAGCTCAACGAGATATGACTCTCGCTGCACTTCAAGGTCGAAGGTTGTTCTGTTCGCAACTATCGATCCGTCGTTTACACGACCCTCAATAGTTATTTCCAGTGTCAGCCCTTCGTGTTGGTCAACGTCGAATGGTATTCTAACGTTGAGCAGTTTGCTATATTGGCTACCTGCAACAACATTAAAACGCGCGGTTTCTTCAGATGTGCCTCCTGCTCCGATGAGATCGGCCTCAAGAATAACATCTCGGGCATCCTGGTTCGCTGTAAAGATTACACGAACAGGAACAGTCTCACCAGCAAAAACAGCAGCAGTTTCATCTTCGAAGCTCTCGATACCGTTTACCGTAACCCGGTCAATAGATGCGAAAGCGCTCACGCTTGAAGCTAGGAAAGCTACAAGTGCGAGAATCGCAACCATAGAAACCATAAGTTTCATTGACTTCATGGGTTGGTGGTTCATATTTAATTGAAAATCAAACCCAGAAGTGCTTTATAAACTTTATGGTAGCAACACTTTATTAGTAATTATAGAGTGACAAAACTTATATATCCGGTATACCTCTGTATACCCTGCACTACGCCCGTACCATGACCACAACCACGATAAAACTTGATACTAAGACAAAAGAACGCATAGATAAACTACGTGTCTACAAGCGTGAAACGTACGATGAAATCGTGCAATCCGTGCTCACCATACTCAATTTGTGTAAGATAAACCCTGAACGAGCTCGCGCGCGACTCCTGGCTATTGATAACGCCCGCCGCAAAGGAAAGATTACACGAGGCCCTGCTGATGAGCCAAGGCTATTCCAACAGAACAATCGTCCATCATCGTAGGGGACTCATTAATGAGTGTGATTTCGTAGTCTCGGGGAAGGTTTTCTAAGAGAGTTTTCCATGCTTCTTTTTCGGTAGGCAGATGGTGTTTCTCTCCTTTCTCTCCATAAGCAATGCCCGAAAAATGCACGTGCCAGTGTTTCTGCGGAAAGAGCGCCTTTACTTTTTCATAATCAACTTTTTTCTCCCGAGCCAGAATATGTGCAAAATCAATACAAAATCCACATCCCGTTTCCCGCACCAACCGCGCAATCTCTTCAACACTCCCGAATACATTAACTTTCCCCATGGTTTCAGGAGCAAGAATGATGGTCCACGCATTTTGACGTATCTCTCTCATCAGCGTTTCAATTCCTTGTTTGATAGTGTGATAGCTCGCTTCTCTATCTTTCCCATAATACCCGGGGTGAATAACGACACGATGCGCACCCAACCAGTGCCCAACCTTGCAACAATCAATAATGCGCTGATGGGTTGCTTTCCGTGTAGCAGGTTCTTCAGATGCAAGATTGACAAAATACGGTGCATGAATACTCAGCGCAATGCCACGTTCCTTGGCTTTCTTTCCTATTGCTCGTGCGTCAGCCTCTTGTTTGATATATGTCCCATACGTGAATGCAATTTCACACGCCCGAAATCCTTGCGCATGATAGTTCTCAAGCGTTGCAATCGCCGTTTTCACGGGCCCAAGGCCCGCAGGCCCTATAGACAGAGTCATAGCAAAAATTACTTAAACCAATTAATAAAGCCTCTGACATGGGCCTCGTGTTTATTCCTGAGCAAGATCATGTTCTTTCTGCGCGTGGGGTTTACGGCATCGACGCATACGGGCTTATTCCATTAAAAAAAGAATGTGGCCCAGAACCAAATGTTTCTCTCGCATTTTTTCTACAATATAGTTCCTGCAACACGCCGCTTGCGAAGACAAGGCACGATCTTTTTGAGCGTATTGAATCCAGAATAGTAGAAGAAGCAAGGCGTCATGAAGTCGTCTTGATTATGGACGTGAGTGCTTGTCCCGTGGGCAAGTTCGAAGGATACTCCAACGAAGGGTATTTTGTAACCGCACAAGGATATCAAGCACAATCTACGAAGAGAATATAGTCGCGTTCTGTAACGCGCCTTTCACATCAGCGATATTCTCTATGAGGTATTGGTGCAACTTTTCAATAATAAGTCCTTGTAAGTCCTCTTTTAATCGCCCATGGCAGAGCGACATGTCTTTATCAGGATACGCCACGACGCCAAGCGGATAACTGCACAACATCCCATGACCTTCGAACGCACGCAATTCTAAGTCTCCTTCTTTCGCTTGTAGTAAAGTCACCTCAATTTCACATACGTCTCTCACGCGTCGAACAATGGTATACGTCCACGAAGCTTCAGATTCTTCGTTTATGTACGAAGCACGTGAACAACTAGCCATGTGGTCTTGAAAACATGCATATGTTTCACACGGAGTAGGTTTGAATGTATAATAAAGTGCAAATGCCGCCGCGAGCGCAAGAAGCAATACTAACACAATAGTCCCCGTCTCTTTTTGCATACAACGCGTAAGAAATTATTCTATTTAAAGATACCTTCCAAGGAATGCAAATCTTACAAACTAATAAGTTCTACTTTCGTATCTTCAACATTCGAGAAAGTTCGTGCGGCTACGTACGAAACACCCATTTCTTCACAGGCGCGAATAACGCCTCCTGTTGCAGCGCCATCAATGACAAGCGCGAACACAGGGTCACGTGAGCGTTCAATACCGGTGACAAGAGAGAGCGAAGAAATAACTTTCATGACTTCCAGAGAACGATTAAGAATCGCAGCTTTCTTGGTGTCTTTAATTGTAAGATAGACTTCTTTTATCTTTTTTTTTACGTCGTCTTTGGAAATCGAAGATGTTTCTACAGCTTCTGCAGGTTCAGGTTCACTCTCATCTCCCATGCGTCGCAACCGATAGAGAAATTCGGAAGTAGGCCAGCGCTTGCGAAGACTCATCAAAATCTCTTTGCCTTCAAGTTCTTCAACTTCCTTTCCATCGGGAGCAACCGCCACATACGCAATTTTTGCATGTGTAGTAACGTTTTTAGCAATAAGGCGACCTCCACGGTCTCCATCTACAAACAACGTAATCTCTTTTTCTTCACTTAAACGTGCAATATCCTTGGGCAGCTTTGCCCCCGTCATGCCAATTACATTGTTAACGCGATTTTTTATGAGGTTGACGACGTCTGCACGGCCTTCAACTACAATGATCTCATGACCTGAAATATCTCCACATGGAAGCTTATCTTCACCATATTCTGCAATACGTGCAATACGCGCTTCTTCTCGAACGCTCTTTGCAAGCGAACTACCTTCGTTCGGGTCAAGTCCTTCAAGTAGTTTCTTTGCACGTTCAACAATATAATCTCGCTTATTTCCTCGCACATCCTCTATCTTCATAACCTCTATCTTGGCTTCGGTTGGTCCGATACGATCAATTGTTTCAAGTGTAGCCGCAATAATAGTCGTTTCAGATTTATCAAGTGCACTCGGGAGGCGTATTTCTCCGACGGATTTGCCATCGACTATATTCAAATCAACTTCGATACGACCAATTTTACCCTCTTTCTGCAATTCACGCATCTCAAGTTCAGCACCAAGTAATCCTTCAGTCTGGCCAAAGATAGCTCCGATTACATCCGGTTTTTCGACAGGCCCCTCAGCTCGAAAGCTGGCGTAGACCATGTACTTTATTGATACGGGGCTTATTTTTGCCATAGTTTTTCTACTTACACATTTCTAAGAAACCAGTACTCTCTTGCGAGAGGGACTCAATCGAGTTCAGTGAATATGATTGTGATGGTCTCTACACGTAGTGTAAATCATCAATCTTGGTAGAAATGCCTATTTAAATCTTCTCTTCAAAGAAAGATGCAAAAAATACAAGCAGCGCCCCCTTTATATTTCTTTCTGCTGAAAAAAATCGTCGATAAAAACATAAGAATATTTATATACCCCGTCGGTATTCAGGGCTCGTAAAAAAGATGGTGACGAAATCAAATCGTGCTGTAGCCGAACCGTCGTTCTCGGCTTCAGAAGAAACAGAGGAATTCGATGTAACGCTCGAAGACCTTGCCGACGGTCTTGACTCAATGTCAGAAGACTAATTCTTTTTATTTTATTTTTTCACAAAAGTATTTTAAGAAGAAAGTGATGAAAAAAAGTATGTCTCTTTTTCATTGCAGGACTGTGCTCGGTAAGGATGGTGTGCCCTTTACACAATACAAGATTCGCACCATGCATCCAGGGTCTGAGTTCCGTCGAGAAGAGGTTTTAGAAAAGAATGGATTAGATGGTCTCGGAAAACCTTGCCACGATCCAAGAATAACTTCTCTTGGAAGAGTTATAAGGCGATGGGGAATCGACGAACTTCCACAAATCTACAATGTTATTAAAGGAGATATGTCCCTTATAGGCATACGCCCTCATACCGAACATGAATGGAGCAGATTTTCAGAGAATCGTCGTTCGCAGGCGTTAAAATATAGACCCGGTTTATTTCCAGCACCTCTTGCTGACGGAGTGCCCAATACGTTTGAAGATCTGATTGTTGCCGAACAAACCTATCTTACGGCGAAGGGAGCACACCCCTTTAAGACGGATGTAACCTATCTTACACGCTTCGCCTATCAATGTATCTGGAATGGTCTGCGAAGTAGATAATAAATGCCGAATTTATCTAAGAGAAGCACTCATGCTCTCTTTCAGTTTAAAGTAATCTCTAATGTTTCCTAATTTTTCATACAGTGCGAGTAACTGTTGCTGAACATCATGCTTTTCAGGAGCAGTGAGTTCAAGGGTAAGAAGTTTTTCATACACCTTTTTAGCTTGATTGCGTTTATCTGCGCGCAGAAAATTCTTAGCCTCGACAGCATAATAATTCTTGAGCAATGTTCGCAAACCAGATTTTTCAATTTCCGTTGCGAGTGCAAGTGTCTGCTGAAATACAAAATCAGCTTCAGAATAGTTGCCTCCCTTGATATACAGCTCAATCGATTTCATAAAATCGTTTATCTTCGCTTTAAACGTCGTGTTAATATCCGCAGCGTTGCGAAGCAAGCGTGCAGACTCAAGATACATTGCTTTTGATTCGTACAAGCGCGACAAAATAGTCATCACATGTTTCTTCGTATCAAAGTCAAGTCCCGACGACAACGCACGTTGCAAATAATCAATCTTAACATAATCACCCATCGTCGCGAGTTTAGCATCAATTTCTTGTCGCGACCTCTCTTGAATCCCCCTCATGTCGAGCAAAATGCGCATTTCTTTTTAAGCATTATGGTGTTTACTCCGCATTAAACGCAAGAATCTAGAATTAACGTCGTTTCTTCTTATGTGTTGCATTCCAGCGCCTTAACTTGCGCACTTTAGAAGCTTTGGATTTACCACTTGCACCACGACTCTGTTTCGAATTCTTTTTCACTGCCTTTTTCTTTATTTTCCGTTTCATGAGTATAGCCGACGCACCGGACTCGGTGAATAAGTGCCGTCAACACTCCTCGTGTCAATCTTAACCTATCGATGCGTTGTAACGGTGATCTTACTCGCCCATGATGTCAGGCGTAACATGCGCAGATTTCATGTGAAGAGTTATAGTCCGGTCTTCACATTCATAGTCGAACGCATGACAGAGGCCGCATCAGTAGCATCCTTTCCAGGACAACCGCTGATTGCGTCAGCAGAAAAAACACATAAAACAAGTATATAGCCCTATCCGACTACTAAAGAAGTACTACAGGATCTTAAACTTTCTTGGCGGTAATCTCAATACAGACACCAGCTGCAACGGTGGCTCCCGCATCACGAATAGCAAACTGTGCCATCTTCGGATTCTTAGCTTGCGTCTCAAGAACCAAGTTTCCAATAGGCTTGATACGCACTTTAGCAAGATCTCCATTCTTTAAGAAGTCAGGGTTAGCGGTCTTCTGTCCATCAGGGCTAATCCTTTCAATAAGCTCGATGAATGAGCACGGAACTTGCGCCGTGTGTACGTGGAAAACAGGCGTGTATCCTTTCGCAATAACGGTCGGGTGCGAAATAACGGCAATTTGAGCAACGAATTCTTCTGCAATAGTCGCAGGGTTAGCTGCATCGCAAACAACATCTCCACGCGCAACATCTTTCTTTCCAATACCTCGAATGTTAACGCCTACATTATCTCCTGCTTCCGCAGAGGGCAATTGTTCATGGTGCATCTCAATTGTCTTGATTTCACCGTTGACTCCCGTTCCCGATCTTCCCGGAAGAATAACCACTTTCTGGTTGAGCTTCATAACACCGGTTGCAATCTTTCCAACCGGAACCGTTCCAATGCCTGTGATTTCATACACGTCTTGGAGAGGCATGCGAAGCGGCAAGTTCGTCAACTTTTCAGGCATCGCAAACAAATCGAGTTGCTCAAGGATAGTGGGACCTTTGTACCAAGGCATATTCGTGCTCTTCTTAGCAACGTTATCCCCCTTGAATCCAGAGACTGCAAGGAACGTAATGGTATCCACTTTAAATCCAGCCTGCTTCAACACCGCGCTAACATCGACCTTTGTCTTCTCGAATGCATCTTCTTTATAGTCAACGGCGTCCATTTTGTTAATGACAACAGCAACTTGCTTAACACCCATCGTTCGAAGCAACCACGCGTGCTCTTTCGTTTGAGGCTGGGTCCCGTCTTTAGCAGAAACGGTCAAGAATGCACAGTCTGCTTGCGACGCACCAGTAATCATGTTCTTAATGAAGTCCTTGTGTCCGGGAGCATCAATAATAGTAACTTCATACTTATTCGTAATTAACTTTTGATACGAAAGGTCAATTGTGACTCCACGCTCTCTTTCTTCCTTAAACTTGTCCATAACGAACGCGAACTCGAAACCTACTTTACCTTTCTCTTGAGCTTCTTGCTTCAACTTGTCAATTTCTTGCTGAGAAATCTTTCCAGAATCAAACATAAGGCGACCTATTGTCGTCGATTTACCGTGGTCAACGTGCCCAACGAACACAACGTTCAAGATTGGTTTTTCTTTTGCCATGTTAAGTAACACGTGTAAAAAATGTGGGTATTTAAACTTTTCGCGTTTGGAGAAAATAGGTTAACTCTTTTTTGCTTCGGGGACAGGCCTACCATCAACAGTTACTCCTTGATATATTTCTCGACGATACCGATTGCATCCTTCTTGAAACTCTGCTTCCGACGGTAATCCAGGATCGGGGTACTCAATTCCGAGTGTTTCTGCAATTTTTCGAAGCGGTTCAGGGTAATACCAACATTTATCATGTCCTTGCTTACCAACCCAATCGCGAACGATTTTCTCAATCGCACCCAATTTTTCACGACTATCGTCGTGCATCTCGATTACCCGCGCGTTCAGCTTTCAAAATCCATTTAACTTTCTTGTGATGCGGAGTCCACGGCGTATTCAAGCTTGTTATTTCCGTTACTCTCGTCGGAGAAATGCCAACAAACCACAGTGCTGCCCATTGTATCATCTTTATTCCTGGAACGCGATAGATAATGTGATTTAATGCCCACGGTCCGCCCGTCGTAGTAATGAGTCGTGCACTTCGCCCTTTAAGATAGCGGTGCCAACCCCATCCGCCTCGACGATACCTAAACGCAAAACCAGACGTGAGTACACGGTCAAGAAAACCCTTTAAGAGCGCAGGCGGCCCGCCCCACCACGTCGGGTACACAAACACAAGATGATCTGCCCACAGAATAAGCTTCTGCATTTTCTGCAAGTCACTTTCAAGTGCAGGGGCGCCTCGGGAGTCATACGCGCCCGTCGCATCAAACTTCAGGTCAATCAGTTTAACATACTTGACAATAGCCTTATTTAGTTTCGCCCCCTTGATGTACGCATCAGCAAGCGCACCACAGTAACTCTTAACACGGGGATGCCCAAGAATAACGAGAATCTTTTTCATAATTACAAAACGACACAAACCTTATTAAACTTGTTCTTCTCTAAAAAAATATGGACTACCAAAAAGAGGCAGTTGTTGGAGGAGACACCGTCGTTGAAGATGGAAATTATAAACTCGTCGCAACCTTGCAACCATTCGAAATAACACATCTCATATTAACAAGTTCAAAAGGTGACAAGCGTGTCTGGCGCGTTCAAGAATTGTCAGAAAAAGACGTTTCGTTTAAAATTGAGAAGTTTAACTAACAAAACTTATGCATAGGATGTTCGCTTGACAGGGTTTTCAAAGAGGGCGACTTTTTCACAACCTCTGAATCAATAATACGTCCTTTGCTTTGTTCAATGCGTATAACTTCTTCGCCAATAAATCGTTCAATTTGTTTACTCATACTAATACCCTCTTTCTTGCAATGGCTCGAATATTTCTTATAAACTGTCTCATCAAGGTTAAATGTTTTCAAGGCCATTATTGTCCCTTTAATTACATAAATAATCTTAATAAACATTTCGCCAGAATGCCGCAACAAACGTATCAAAGGGTAAAATGGTAAGAAATAATTAAATAATGTTATTTAATGCAGTCTTTCTTGTTCTTCACGAAAAATCTCAAGTGCACGACTGTAATCAAAACCAAGATGAGTCTCCTTGAACTCAAGCCACTCATGATCTAGAAAAGCATTACCTAAGTGGCTGCTCGATCCAAAACGAGGTTCAGGGTCATATCCTCTATGGCGAGCGGCACACGCAAATTGAGCACGCGCATATTCTTCTTTTTGCGCAGCCAAATCACAAAGACCCGCAAGGTAGTGCATATCGGCCATCGTTGAATTATGATATCCTCGATTTTCACCCCATACCGCGCGCACAGCCAGTTTTGTCGCGTGAACAAAATCATGATCTGATTGGTCTAATTTTCTTGGATTAATATCATTGGTAGCACATCCGATGCGCCCAGAAGCTAACGAATCAAGAGTCGTACGCATGGAATCATATCAAAAGAGCAGCCTTATAAAATTATTGGTTTTCGCTCAAACCCTTACGGGCACGAATTTTAGCGACCACCGCAAGTTGTAATTCACGCGGCAGCGGTTTGAAATGCTGATCCACAAGACTCGAAATACCTCTGCCTTCAGTAGCGCTTCGCAAATCATTACTCCATCCAATCATTTCGGCAACAGGAATATGCGCTTTGACTACAACTTGACCTGCTTCCTGTTGTACATCGACCAATACACCTCGCTTACTCGCAACCAAGTTTGTCACCGTCCCCATAAAGTCAAGAGGCGCCTCAATAAGGTGGGTTTGAATAGGTTCGAGCATGCCGGCTCCTGCCGCACGCATACCATCAACACAAGCCGCGCGAACCGCAGGGTACACTTGCGCAGGTCCTCTATGCATATGGTCTACGTGAATCTTAATATCCTGCAAAATGACTTTCGTCTTTGTGAGCTGTTCTCGTGCAAGCGGACCGCCGTCAACCACAAGTTTCCATCCATCCAGTAACGATTCAATAATTTCTCCCAAGAGAACGATTCCCCTGGTTCGGTCTTCAAACACGTTTCCTTTGTAAATTTCTTTGTACTGGCGTGCTTCTTCACCATCGATGCCCATTTCTTCAAGCTTCTTCCATACTTCTTCTGCTTTTTTCTTGAATCGCGTTTCGGGTAATTTGCCTTCTTGAATCGCTTGGAATACGGCGTCTTCCAAAGGCTCAATACTCATAAAAAATATGTTGTGCCCATTTGGCGTTCGCGCTTCAATCTTACCTGATGCTTTACTCACCGTCTCACGATAGACTACAATCGGAGGACCCATCTTAACTTCAAGCCCCTTTTCCGTCTTGATTCTGTTTTCAATAATCTCTAGATGTAGCTCGCCCATGCCAGACATTAAGTTCTCTCCTGTTTCTTCATTGATTTCAATTTTAATGCTCGGGTCTTCCTTTCCTACCTTTCTAAGAACATCAATCAGTTTAGGCAAATCAGCAGAACGAACGACTTCAATCGATTTGGTAATAACGGGCTGGAAAATATGTTTAATGGCCTCAAAAGCAGGCACGTCCTCGGTTGAAATCGTATCTCCAACGTCCGTGTTCAGACCAACCAACGCAATAACGTTTCCCGCAGGAACGTTATCCACTTGTCGAGGTTTGATGCCTTCGTACACGAGAACTTGCTGAATTCTTGTTTTTTGTTTGGTTAACGTAGAATATACTTCCATTCCATTGGTTATCGTGCCCGAGAACAACCGTCCGGCATAGACTTCCTTGCCTACGCGAGGATCGATAATAATACGCGTTACCACGAACGCAACTTTCCCCGATTTGTCACACATCATAAGGTTCTGACCAAACTGGCTTTCGAGTTCGCCGCTCCATATTTTTGGAATACGATACTTCTGCGCTTCAAGCGGGTTAGGCAAGTGTTTAACAACCATGTCTAAAATAACTTCATGCAAAGGTGCGTTTTCCCACACCCAATCCTTGCGTTGCTTTTCATCTTCAAACTCATAAATTTTGTAAATATCCTTGAAACTAATGTTTCGTTTCTTCATGTAAGGCACGCTCAATGCCCAATTTTCTCGGGCGCTTCCAAATGCAACGCTTCCGTCAGCAACGTTCACTTGCCACTTTGCGGCGTATTCGGGTTCAGCAATCTGTTGCAAGAGCAAGTTAAACTGGGCAATAATCTTCATGAATCGCTCCTGCATCTGCTCTGGCGTAACTTTCAACTCTTTGATGAGGCGATCAACTTTGTTAATGAACAACACAGGTTTCACGCGCTCGCGTAACGCTTGTTTGAGTACCGTTTCAGTTTGAGGCATAATACCTTCGACGGCGCACACCAGAACAACAGTTCCATCAATCGCGCGCATAGCTCGCGTAACGTTTCCTGAGAAATCAACGTGACCAGGCGTGTCAATTAAGTTAATAAGATATTCTTGTCCATGAAATTCGTGTGGCATCGAAACGTTCGCCGCATCAACAGTCATAAGTCTCTCTTGTTCATCTGAATGTTGCCAGGTCGTCATACCTTCCTCAAGGTCTCCGGCGTTCTTAGAAGCCATCATACCTGCAGCCGCAAGCAAGTTATCGGTAAACGCAGTTTTACCGTGGTGAATGTGCGCGCTTGTCGCTATATTACGGATGTTAGCTTGGTGGCTAATCAATCGACTAATCTTGCTCAATCCTGTTTCTTTATCGGCCATCGTAAATTGCGTATGCGTTCATACAAAAAACGCTTTTTAAAAGTTCCTATTGAACAAAAAAAGAATAAAATAAAAAAATAAAAAAAGTTGTTCTTATTTGAACAACTGTATCAACATCCAAATTCCCGATAAGGCAACTAAGATGTAGACAATAGAGGCAAGCATTGGAATGCTGCCCAACAAAAGGGCGACAAGATCCCAGCCGTAACTGATGCCATTAAAACTGGCAAGGCCCACAAGGCCCCAGTTCAACGCACCAATAACCACCAAGATTGATGCAATCCATTCAAGTGCACTTCTTCCCATATAACACCTCCTTGAAACACCGACGAGAAATGAATATTTAAAGGTTCTGTTTAGCGCGCAGCGTCTGCTTGCTTCTCGGCGTCATTCTTCTTGCTCAAGGCATAGCTTTCCATGTTTCCATCAGCCGCCTTAATTATTTCATTGGCAAGTGACTCGGCCATTTTAATTTTCTTTCCAAACGATTTTTGATAGGCGCCTTGCACGATCCATCTAATCGCAAGATTTACACGGCGAAGTGGACTTACGTCAACGGCCTGAGGATAGCGCGCACCGCCGTATTCAATCGTGGTCGTTTCATCACGAGGAGACGCATTTTCAATAGCTTTCACTAGTATTTGGATCGGATTATCTTTTTTCTTTTCTTGAATAATGCGAAGTGTCTCAATAACCATCCCCATGTTTTTATTGTATTTTCCTGAGGACCACGAAGTGATAATTTTATGCTTCTTACCTACATGTCCCGGAACTGCAATTCGGTTCGCGATGCGTTCTAACAAATGCGTTTTCGCAGCACCAAACTTAGTGACATGTCGTCCATGCGACTTGACGAGCAACCGAGGCTCAATGTTAACATACGGCTTCAGAGCTTGGTCGTTTACCACGACGTTCTCAACAGAATACAAATCAAGCGCGTTAAAGCTCATATTAACGACGTCCCTTCTCTATCTTGCCTTTCCACAAAAGGTGAAGTGGCTGATCATTTACTTTAATTACCTTATAACGAATACCGGGGATATCTCCCTTAGTACGTCCCTGTTTTCCACCGATGCGTTCAATGATAACTTCATCGTGTTCATCAACAAATTTCTGTGCGAGATTACCGGGAATAAAAGCACCGACCGAAGTACCGTTCTTAATCAGCTGAACTTTGCAACACTTTCTCATCGCAGAGTTGGGCTGCTTCGCTTCTTTCTGGAATTTAGAAACAACAATTCCCTTGGCCTGATGTGAACCTCCGGTAGGATCAAATTTCTTTCGAGTAACACGCTTTTTGAACGCCTTCTGTCTCCATTTAAATCGACGAGCGTCCTTCTTTATCTTGCGTGCATTCATTAATCCCATGGTCGTCCTTAGAAAAAACGCTTTTTAAATGTTCCCTCTATACAATCTTAATTTGTTTGCCAAACAAATCGTACACAATTGCAGAGAGCTCAAGCAGGCGCGCCTTATTGCGCCCAATCAACGCCGCCTTATACTGTCCTCCGGCAGTTATAATCGCTTCATCACCCTGAACTTCTAGAGATTTAAACCCTACCGGTTCAACAATATCCCGCACAAATCGTTCAATATCTTCAATCCCTCTTGACTCTTTAATCACTTTTATTTTTCTGCCAAGCGTGTCCTGAATTTCGCGAATATTTCGTCCACTCGTACCTATCGCTTTACTCATCAAATCACTGGGTACTGCAAAAACAATCGAATTATTGTACACAAAACAGTTATGGGTTTTTATTCGCGTAACACGGTCAAACAAATTAATGTACCGCATAGTCTGCATATTAATAACGGTCATTTTTTAACTCCAAACGCCTCACAAAAAAACGCCAGTGCAAGTTTGTCAGTCAGTTCACGTTTATTCAACTCAACATGTTCGATTTCAACACCTGTTTTTTCTAATGATGCAAGTAGTTCAGCACGAATGTCGCTCGGAACAAAAACTTTTTGAATTTTTTTTGCATGTTTAGTGCATTCTCGTGCACCAAAAAATATCTTATCAGCCTTAATAAACGCGTGTAATTCAGACACCATTTTTAATAATTCTCCAGTAGGTTACTATATAAATGTATTGCCGTTATTCGGACTTTTTCTCTTTCTCTTTCTCGATTTCTTTATTGACAAGCGGACCCGTAACTTTCACAAGCAGACCCGGAAGCCCAGTACCGACGGGAACAGGCTGGTTGAGAATAATATTTTCAATGACTGAGGAGAGTTCGTCTTTCTTGCCTTGAATTGTTGCGTTGATAAATTCTTTATCTGGCGTTTCAAATGCCGCACGAGCGAACACGCTTGACTTGTCCGAAACGATTCCCATGCGCGTGACTCCCTTCACCATTCCTCCAGAGGTCATCGCATCAGAAATCAAGTCAAGATGACGCAAGTTAATTTCCAAACCCTGACTATCTATAACTTTTTTAATTTCATTCATAATCGTTTGCCGCGCAGCCTCAATGCCGAGTACATTCGCTACTTCGTGGATATCGTTCGAGGTCACTCTATCCTTGTTGATACCCTTAACCGTCATAACGTCCTGCAAGTTGCTTCCTGCCGTAAGGACGACATAATCTTTATCGCGCTGAGCTACAACGACCTGAGCGATGTTCTTAAGTCCAGAAACCGCGGTTCGCTTCAATTTTTCTTTGAGTTTATACATCTCTCTGAAATTCATTTCTTCAGCGCTAATTGTCACACGCAAATCTTTGCCCTTACACGAGAATCCCTTATCGTTAAGGCGATCAACAATCGTTTGCGCTCCCACGTGCACCTGCTTGAGCGCATTAGCATCGAGTTCAAGTTCAATTTTCTTGCCAGAAAAGTCGATTTTTACTTCTCTCATAATCTCTTCAAGCTTTACTTCCTTTATCTTCTCAGCAATCACACGAGCATCTTTTTCATTGTTATGTTCTTTATCAAGATAAATTTCCATAAGAGGAGTACTTGGTTTCTTTCGAGCGTCAAATATTTCAATAAGACGCGGGAGTCCCAAGGTAATCTGCATTTCCGCAACTCCTGCTGAGTGGAACACGTTCAATACCATTTGCGTTGAAGCTTCACCGAACGATTGTGCGGTTACTACGCCTACTGCTTCTCCCGCAGGAACTTCTTTGCCAAGATGCAACATTGAAACATCAATACCGTCGCCCCCAAATGCGAACTGTACGATGTTACCCGAAGCATCACGCACCGTGTGGTCATATTCTACTCGGAGGTCTTGCAACGCACTAACGAGTCGACGATATAAGTATCCCGACTTAGGCGTTCTGAGTGCTGTGTCCATAAGCGCGTCTCTTCCCGTAATCGCTCCAAAGAAGTACTCGGTCGGTTTGAGTCCTTGGAAGAACGATGACTTGATGAATCCACGTGCTTCAGGCCCAAGATCGCCACGTGCAAAGAACGGCAACGTTCTGCCACTGTATCCAAAATTAATACGTTGGCTCCATAGAATCTGTTGCCCTACTGAACATCCGATTTGCGTGATGTTAAGCGCGCTACCTCCAGCCTTGGACGCAATCATTTTATTGATATTGCTATCGACGGGGAAGTTTGACTTAACGATGTTACCAGCACGCGAACGAACTTCGTTCAACACCTGTGAAATTTTAACTTCTCTCGTTTCCGCAACCGTCTTGCCTGGAATTGGCGTGAGGTTTCCTGCATCCGCATCACGAATAATCTCTTGTGTCTTTCGTTCAGCGTCTTCAATAATTTCGTTCGTGCTTTCTTTTACCTTCGTGGGCACGTTCAAGTCTTGAAGTGAAAGAGTATATCCGCGTCTTGTCAAGTAATTCGCACCCAATGTAAATGCGCGCTGAACTGTTTGAAGCGCGTCATCGCGTCCACATTGTTTATCAATTGCTTTAATCAAATCGCCTGCTTCAGCCGCAAACGTCCCATCCCCAATAAGTTCTCGGGGCAATACAATCTTGGAATTTTCAGGAAGTATCTTTGAGAACACGTCGACACCAACTGCCTCTTTGGTTTTCTGATTATTGAGCACGCCGCATGCAAAGAGCAATTGGTCCGCTTCTGCTTTAGAAATGGTATCGGTGCTCATAATATAAGCGCCTGTAACGGCATCGGCGATGGTTCCGATAAGGTTAATATTATTCTTGGAAGACATAATATTTTGTTTAACCTCAAGCAAAATCGTCGCCTCAGCGCGTGCTTCTTCAGTCTGCGGAGAGTGAATGTTCATTTCATCTCCGTCGAAGTCAGCGTTATAGGGGAAACATACGGCTGGATGTAACCTGAACGTTCGGTTGGGGAGTACGCGCACATAGTGGGCCATAAGGCTCTGTTTGTGCAACGAGGGGTGTCGATTGAACAGAACAATATCTCCGTCCTCTAAATGACGCTCAATCTTATATCCGGGCTGAATCTCATTACATAATTCTTCTTTCAATTCTGCAGTGATACGCTTGCGTTTTCCATCGGGACGCATGACATAGTTGGCTCCAGGGTGTTCATCGCCACGTCGAATTAAGTCTTTCATACGATCCATATTCATGGTCGTCACGCTCTCAGAAACCGTAATCGTTTTGGCAATCTCAAGAGGAATACCTACTTCATTTATGTTCAAATATGGATCAGACGACACGACCGTACGCGCAGAAAAGTTAACACGCTTTCCGGCAAGGTTCTTACGAATGCGTCCTTCCTTTCCTTTAATACGCTCCGTAATCGTCTTCAACGGCTGACCTGAACGGTGTCTTGCAGGAGGAATCTTGGTTAACGTGTTATCAAAATATGTCGTCACGTGATATTGCAACAAATCCCAGAGATCTTCAATAATAACCTCAGGCGCCCCCGCATTCAGGTTTTCCCATAGGCGCTGGTTAGCACGGATAATATCCGACATCTTGTGCGTCAAGTCGTCTTCACTGCGCTCTCCCGATTCAAGTGTAATGCTCGGTCGCACGTTAACGCTTGGCACGAGCAACTGGGACAAAATAGCCCATTCAGGACGACAGTTCTTTGAGTTAACACCCACTTTGCGCATTTCTTCATCAGAAATCTTAACTAAAATCTCTCTAATTTCCGTGGGGAAAATACGTTTGGTGCCTACCATGAACGAACTGGGCTTCTCAAGCTTGACTTTTTCATGAGGTTCGTTACAGTGCGGACATACTTTTTTATCACGTGCTTTTTTTGCGCGATCAACCGGACCTAATGCTGCTTGCTTTTCATCACTTAACAAGAGCTTACCGCACTTGAGGCAGAAACTTCGCAAAAATAGTTCGATAAGGGGAATATATTTAATGTGAATAACAGGTCGTGCAAGTTCGATGCTTCCGGGGTATCCGGGGCATTCCTTCATCGTTGCACCATCGGTACGACAGCGTACACCAGGGTCAATCGCACCCAATCTAAGATCCATAAGACCTCCATCCACGGGGAAACCATCAACGTCATACAATTCGGGCGTAACAATCTTAGCGACACTCAACTTCTTAATCAAGTCAGGACTAAGCAAACTGAAGCGCAATGCTTTCACTCGTTTTCTTACAGGGTATTCCATGTTATTCGTATTTGTTCTTCAACTCAAAGGTTGTAAGGATGTGCATAGCCAGAAGTTCATCAACAAGTAATTTAAATGCATAGGATACTTCAATAGGTTCAACGTCTGTGCTTCCCGTAACAGGACAGTACGTTTTGTTTCTAATACGGTCTCGTATCGCAAGGTGACCGCTGTTCGTTGCAACATATAAGGTTGTTTTATCTGAATCGTACCGTTCTTTCAAGAGGAGCGATGCTCCATGGGCCACAAGCGCCTGTTGTTCCATTTCTCCCAATCGAAGCGCACCACCACGTGCACGACCTTCAGTCGGCTGGCGCGTCAAAAGCGCAACTTTACCCGATGCACGCGCATGAATCTTATTACTAACCATATATCGTAGCTTAAGATAATACATAGTGCCGATGTAAATTTTGGCCTCCATCTTCTTGCCCGTAATCCCATTATACATAGTTTCTTTACCATCGTATCGGAAGCCCATCTCTCGGAGGGTGCCCTCAAGTTCTTCGACTTTTGCACCCGTAAACGCCGTACCATCAACATGTCGCCCGCTCACTGCAGCAGTTTTACCTGCAAGTAGTTCAATCAGATATCCAAGAGTCATACGACTCGGAATACCATGCGGATTGAATATCAAATCGGGCCTGATTCCACGAGAAGTAAAAGGAATATCTCTCGGGTCTGCAATAAGCCCCACGACTCCTTTCTGCCCGTGCGGTGTAGAAAACTTATCTCCCGGTTCAGGCAATCGCAAGTCGCGAATACGTACTTGTGCAATCTTGTTTCCATCGTTGTCCGCAGTGATAAATACGGCATCAACGATACCTTTCTCCTCTTGGCGTATAACCGTACTTGCTTCTTTCTTTGACTGAATGCTAATGTCTTTCGCTTCCGATAAGAATTTGGGCGGCGTGGTTTTTCCAATAACAACATCTCCCGAGTGCACCGCTGCTTCAGGATATGCAATTCCATCATCTTCAAGGTATTGATACGAGGCTTCAGTACGATATCCTGCGACATCTTTGTCAGGTACAAGAATCTCATCTTTAAGCCCGCCCGTGTATTGCAACTCGGTTGCCTTGTAGGGTCGGAAGTACGTGCTACGCCCCATACCGCGGTCAACGCTTCCTCTGTTAAGGATGACGGCATCTTCTACGTTGTATCCCTCAAACGGCATAATCGCAACGACAAGATTCTGCCCCGACGGATATGCCTCAAGAGTATCATACATGAAACTCTTGACAAGCGGATGCTGTGGATAATGGAGGATAGAAACATCAGTATCTAATCGAGTAAGATAATTATCCGCGTAAATACCTAGTGACTGTTTAAGTGTCTTGCTTCCACGATTGAGACGAGAAGACTGGTCATGGTTTCCAAACGGCACGAGCGAAGTGATAAGTCCAAAAACATCAATTAAGTCTACTTCAAGATGTGTCGTAATCTCATTGATTTTATCGGGATAGAGCGCAACAAACGCGTCTTCTTCTTCAGAAGCATCAAGGTATTCAATAATTCCTTCTTTAACCAAATCAGTCCAGCTCAATTTTCCTTGTTCAAGCATCAAGATGTGCTCGTCTTTCAACAAGGGCGAACCATCTTTAACAATAATAAGAGGGCGCAGTACACGACCAATCTCCGTAGAAATGACTGCTGAACCCGTCTCACTCTTGCTTTGAATGCTCAATTCAGGAGGAAATTCTCCCTGTCGTCGTGCTTCACGAACACTGCGAACAAAATCAACTACCGATCGTACACTTCCGATAAATCGTCCATTGAAGAATACGTCAGTTCCTTGACCTTCAGAGCTCAATCCAAGACTTTGAAATCGCTTGAGTGCACGCGCTTCATCAAACTGTACGGTCGTAGAAACACGAGCAAGAATAGCAAGGTTCTTACGCAGACCGATTTCAGTACCTTCAGGCGTTTCGGTAGGACAGAACCGACCGTAGTGTGTCGGGTGCAACGTTCGTGCCATGAAATTTTCTTGCTCTCCCGGAAGCATACTTGAGACACGTTGCAACTGCGAAAGAATAGCAAGGTAGTTAGTCTTATCCATGTTTTGTGTTACGCCTGTGCGTTCACCAATCCACGAACCGGTCGCAATAGCGCTCTCAATACGTTGTGTAAATAAGGTAGATTTAGCGACGGTCTTGATAGAATAGAATTTCTTTCGCTTCATAACCTTCTGAAGCGAATATTGAATGTCTCTCACAAGAATGCTTAAGTTGATTCTGAACAAATCGGAAAGTAAGTCTCCCGTAAGCTTGACACGCTTGTTCGCATAATGGTCTTTGTCGGTGCGCATCTTGTCATCCATTTTTGCGTTAAGAAACTGTTTGATAAGCTTACAGAGCGTGACTGCCTTTTCTTCACGCGCGTTCTTATCAAGTCCAATGTGCGGCAAAAGAAAATCATCAATGCGTTTCTTTGTGCGATCAAGAATTTCTTTCTTTGTACCTTGAATAGACGCCTTTTCTGCAATAGAGAGCAGGGCATCTTCAGGTGTTTGGATAGAGGCGTATTCATATAAGTTGACAATAACACAATCGTCTTCTTTACCGATGTGCTTTGCAATGTCTGCTTCCTTTGTAAGCCCAAGTGCCTTTAACAAAACAACTGCAGGGATATTTTTCAATCGACTGAACGTAACGTCAAGAATACCTTCATTAGTTTCGGTAATAGTCGTAGGGATACGGTATGTTCCACGTTGCGAGAACAGGCGAAGCATAAGACCGTTACGTCCCTCTTCAAGAAACGGTTGATTGGATGCAAGGTCTTCAGCCATGACCATGATACGCTCATTTCCGTTGACGACGAAATATCCGCCAGGGTCAAGCGGGTCGATATAATTCTCTATAAGTTCTTCACGAGCCATACCATGCGTGTTACATGCGGCACTACGAACCATAATAGGAATGCGTCCGATTTCAACTTCACCACTATCGTTTTGATCGCCATACTTAGCGCTCAATTCGACAAAAACGGGAGCAGAGTACGTCAGGCTTCGCAATCGCGCTTCGGTAGGAGTAATTTGGCTAACACTCCCATCTGCTTCAATTGTATCGGGCTTACCAATGCGGACTTTTCCAAGAGTCACATCAACATCTTCTTTATTTGATGTTTCATTAACTTCGTTCACGATTTGTTGCATGCGATTGTGCACAAAATCGTTGAAGCTTCGAATGTTTGATTCAACAAGTGAGTGCTGTTCAAGGTATTTTTTGATAAGAAGATGTTTTTCTTTCATCAGATGACAACCCGATAGTATTCTTGCTTACCATCTCCAACAATCCGCTCAATTTTTATAATATCGCCTCGTTGCGCACCTTCAGGAACGCCAGAATCAGTTGCTTTTATCTTCGGCAATTGCCCAACAGAAATACGGAACGTATCTAGAAGTTTTTTCAACTCTTCCGGTTTTAGCTTCGTGTGTTTGGGCTGTAGGATGTGCATTTGTAACGGCGAAATGACGTTGGTAAACGGGATAACAATTCTGTATAAAAGTGGCTTTTTAAATGTATCGCCCACACCACAATTTCAGGCAACATTGTACTGGTTTCCGACGGGATTCCCGAAGGTTCAAAAGAACCGAGGGGACTAAGGATTGCAATCCTTAGGATGTTCAAATCCAAATGGCCCCGACGACCCTAACGCATTTTGACTAAAACTTGGCGTATTATTAGGTACAAGTTTTATACAGATTCTCTAGACATAAGCGATTTATAAATATTGTCTAGAAGAATTGCAAAAATCAATCTGAGGTTGTTCTACTTATGCTGTTTCAGGTCGGATATAAAAATAACCTTTGCAATTTTCAGAAACCCCAGACAAATCCCTCTTAAGAATTTTTTCAGAGTCAATACCTTTTCCACCAATCCATAAAGGCGATTGATGACCTGAATTGAGGGGCAATCCATTGTAGTGGCTGTCTATTTCTAGTAATCTAGAAAGATTGCCTGGACCTTGAGCAAATCCTCGTGAACCTGCCCCATCTCTAATTTCTGCAGCAATAAGGGTAACGCAAGAGGGTTTTCCAAATTTACCTGTCGCAATGTCTACAAGGTGCTTACCATATTTAGTGCTAACCGAAACAATTCCTGGAGCGTATTTTATTCCTTCAGAAGCCGTCTTTGCATCCCCTTGATAAGCGGCTACTTCATGTAGTTGCGCATATAGTGTTGCTGAACCCTCGCGCCCTACAACAAAAACACGTCCTAATAGATCTTGAG
>CAYHBQ010000013.1:0-14551 GCA_964354995.1 Candidatus Woesearchaeota archaeon
AATACAATGTTTAGGGACGCATATACTTACAAAAGAAAGAAGGAAAAACCTAACGGTTTGAGAGATCAACCAAAGAGTTTTTAGTTATACTCACTAAGGTCCAATTCTCCGCAGGAACGAATAAGGCCCCCTCGACGCTATCGGGGCTATGGGTCTGGCTTCTTAAGTAAGTTGCATTGACCGAGACAAAAATCTCTGCAGAAACAAGGCCGATTAAGAATAGCAAGCTCAGAAACGCTGATAAAATAACCTTGACCACAATCCAAGCACCCTCTGTCCTTATAATCTTTTATATTGTTTCTTTAATATAAGCAAGGCAATCTACACCTCGAACAAGCGTATATCCTTGTTTGATTAACAACTGTTGGCAAAGTTTTTTTTGTTTTTCCGAAAGATGCCTATCCTCATATAGAATAATCGCAGGCTTTACACGTTCAAAAGGAACCTGTTTTAAAATGTGGTAATCATGCCCTTCTGCGTCAATTTGCAAAAAGTCTATTTTTGAGACGTCGTATTTTTTTAGCAAGGTCTCAAAGGTTAACACGGGTACCTCTTCGGAGGCAATCCTTTTTTCAATATCGGGTATTCTATCTGTATGTCTCAACAGATTGGTCTTGTAAAAAGAACCTATCTCATCGTACCACAACGGAAGATTACTTCCTTCACTCTTCTGTATATGATAAAACTTTTTGAAACCGTTTTTCTCTCCAATAGCAACTCTCTCAAACTGGAGACCACTTACTCCACGATAATTTTTCTTGAGTTTATCAAAGATGTACTCTACGGGTTCAACCAGAATTCCTTTCCAGCCATATTTTTTGACATACAAGTAAGTCGGATCGAACTTCATTCCATCGTTTGCACCAATCTGAATGAAAAAAAAGTTCTTTTCTCGTTTAGCGTGATATTGAATAATAGAATCAAACTTTTTTTCTAAGTACGATTTCTTTTGCAAAATTTTGAAAAGAAGAGGATAAAACAAGGGGTGCCGCGCAAGCCGCATATATCCTTGTTTTTGAATTTGCCGTAACATCACAAAACCAGTAAATTTCCGTTTATAAACTGCGCCCCTTAGTTTTCCAGATTACTTCTCGTTTAACCCATTCTTCGCCTTCGCGAATCTGATTTCGTACGTCCCGTAGCAATCGCCGAGCCCAAAGAAAATGACCTGCAAGCAACGTTAATCCTAACAAAATAGTGAGCCACCCCGGCCCGGGCAACACCAACAACGCAACCCCCACAATAAACAGAATAAATCCCGTGATAATTCCTATGTACACGAGAGCTTGATGAATCAAACGCATACAAAAAGAAAGGCGCCGAGTTTATTAGAGTTATGCTTCCAGAACTTCCGGCACTCCTGCATGGTCAAGCACAATACGCACTTCGCTTGCAGGGTCTCGTGCAGGTTTATTTCTTTGGTAAAATCTATGAAGCGAACGAAAATCGTTGTCTGCGGTGAGAATCGTAGCAGGTGTTTGTTGTCCAATCGCGAGCGCGAGCAAATAAATTTCTCGATCAATATCAGGATGCTGTTCTGTTCGAGATAGATACGCTCGATTAACGGGCCTAACGATTATTTCTCGTGCTCTCCCCGTAAGACCTGCGGAATCTTGGTTCTTTCGATAATGAGCTACTCGTAGATGCGGCTGTGGACGGTGATACCTTTTCTCAGAAGGTTTTCTACCAAGTCTGCTTCCAAGCTCCGTCTCAAAACGTTGTGGATACAGGGTGCTTGGTGCAACAAATGCTTCCGTTGAAAAGACGGCAAATAAATTTCGTTCGATTTTGAGTGCATCAATACATCCATTCAGCTGGTTAACCGCACCATCGAAAATGAATTCATCATGTGAATGATCAATCGCATATTCAATAACCGCAGGTTCCCCCTCGGGACCTCCCCATCTATCTGCAAGCGCCTCAAGAGGGTCACCGACAAATCGCTCAAGTCGTGTAATGCCTCGAGAAAATTCAGCGATCATGGACCTCGGAAATGAAATATATCTTCGGGAACCATCACTATTATCGGCCATGACTTCCACGGCATGTCCTTCGTGGAACGAGCGTTCAAGGTACCATGCTTCAGAATAATTGAGCGGAATTCCATCGCGTTGCACACGTCGCCGAACAAATCCATTGAGGAATGAATTATCAACAAGTATAACTCCTTCCCGAGAATAAAGGTTAGAAAGCTCTTGCTGATAGGTTTGCGCAAGGTCTTCTACAATAATCTGGTTAATTGGGCTCATGGAGCAGGGGCACTGCAGAAAATATGTTTTTAAAGCTATCTTTTGCGACGCGTATGGATACGTCGTACATCGAAGAAGAATTTAATGGCAAGCATACAAACCCCAAGCGCGATGGTGGCCCACCCCGGTCCGGGCAACACCAACAACGCAACCCCCACAAAAATAAGCACAATACCTCCAAGGTAAATAATCATCCCTGCCGTCTTCTCGCGAGAAGAAAGCCGTTTCCAACCAACAGGCACATCGGTTTTTACGGGCTCAAAAACACCCTTCCTCAAACCGTAGACTGTATGTACGGTGCGCATGATAAGCAAACTAACGGCGTATGCAATGATGAATCCTCGCGTTCGGCCAAACCCTATATCTATGAGTAAATAATGTAGGCCCGCAGATACAATAAACCCTGCAACGGTGAGAACCCACCGTTGTGATTGCAACGCCATAATGTCTTTTGCAAGGTGAGGCGAAAAGGACCACGCTCCCGAGCGGACGTGGTATAATACCATATGAAGTCCCGCAAATACAAGAAAATCAATGAGCCCATCAACAACATATGAAAAGAGGACGACCGCCCACTGTGCCCGAATAAAATAATTCGTCGTATATACAATTTGTGCAGAAATAATCAATGAAACAATCCCTGAGATGATTGCATTCAGATTAATGTGAAAAACACGCGAGCGCGCGTACATACTAAGGGGATGCATAATCCTAGAAAAGAACTCGTTATTTAAATATAACACAATAATCCTTAAATAAGCACGCTTCTGAAGTCATTTATGGCAGTCGATGAAAAGAGAATAAAGATGGCGATTATCGCAGGCGCATCGCATGCAGTCGCATATATGCGTAAACATCGCATGGCTGATGAGGATGAAGTCATCCGTCACGTTTCAGAGAGCGCACACGAAATCCTAGAACGAATTGACGACCCTCTCTAACCATAGTTTTTTATAGCTTAAGAACAGCCCGTTTGTATGAAATTAGACGGTGACCTGGCTGAAATATTAGGAATGCATATTGGGGATGGTTGTATTTCAGTAAATAAAAGATATTCTGAATACTATTTGGGAGGGGATTTAAAAGAGGAGAAAGAATATCATGATGAATGGGTCAAACCCCTATTCAATAAGAAAATAATGTTTCCGTTATACGGAAAAGAAGTGAACTATAAAGAACATCCAAAACTAGGGATTTATGGGTTTCATATATTTGATAAGAAAATTGTTGAATTCTTCAATAAGCTGGATATTAAGTCTGGTCCAAAAATAGACGTGCGTGTACCTCTCAAAATAAGAACAGATCTCGCCCTGGCAAAAAGATTTCTACGCGGACTATTCGACACAGATGGCAACCTTTATTTTGACAAAAATAGATCTAGAAAAGCGCCGATTAATAACTGCCCTTTAATAAAACTCGGAACTGTTTCTGAAAAATTAGCGAAGGATGTTTTCTTTCTCTTTAAAAAAATGAATTTAAACCCTGGAATGAAAAAACCTTATAAGGGGAAAAGGGATAAGAATTATGTTTTTACGGTCGTGCTTTATAGACGAGCAGACGTTGATTTTTTCATAAATGAGATTGGATTCAAAAATCCTAAACATCTAACTAAATGGCTTATATACAAGAAATTTGGAATGTGTTTGTCGAAAACAACTCTCGCTGATAGAAAGTCTAAACTCTCAGAATGAAAGCTTTATAAGCCATTTCTTATAGAGAACAATATGCGGGAGTAGCAAAGTGGTCAAATGCGCAAGACTTAAGACGTCGCGCGTTCGTGAGAACGCGTCAAGCATTAGATTTCGGGAGAAATCTTGTGGCTTAGTGCCTTCGGAGGTTCGACTCCTCCCTCCCGCATCTCATTCTACCGCAGCGAGTCTCCGAGCCTGAGAGGAGAGTCGAGCAAGAGTGGAATGAGAAGAGAATACACTATGGTACGTATCAACATTATCGACCCCAAAAAGCTGGCAGACCAGCACCTTATCGCAGAGTATGATGAAATTCTCATGCTCTTCGGGTATGTGAAGAAGTATCCTGAAAAAAAAGAGATTCCCGAATCTTATCGTCTCGGCGAAGGCCATATACGATTCTTCAAAGATAAGTTGCTTTATCTCAAGAAACGACACGAATTAATAAAAAAAGAGATGTTGAAACGAGGTTTCCATCCTACAAGGACCATTGACGTATCCTCCTTTTCCAAAGAACTTTGTAACGACTGGAGTCCGACAAAAAAAGATGAAGAAATAATTATCGCTCGTCTAAAAGAAAAATTGAACAAGAAAGACGGCTGGTATCGGTACTGTGGCAAGAAAAAAGAAACCGACTTTTTTTTTGAACTTACTCAATAGGCCCGAATAATTTTATGTAGTTCTTCTCAATCTGTGCTTCAACGTCCTCAAGAGGCAAGTCTTTGATTTTCGCAATCATTTCATAACTCGCAAGCACGTTCGCAGGCTCGTTGGGAAACTCTTTTCGAGGATGCAAGTAGGGCGAGTCGGTTTCGCATAAGAGTTGTTCAATCGGGGTTTGTCGTATAAGGTTCTGAAAGTGTTCGCTATTTTTAACCGAGGTCGGTATAGAAAGATACCATCCGTTCTTGACAATGGCCTCTGCAAGCGCAAGTTTCCCCGAGAAACAGTGCATAAGTACTTTTTTTGCTCGTGCGCGTTCAAGTTGCGTAATTGCTTGCAATTCAGCCTTGCGTGAATGCACAATAAGGGGCTTATCGAGCTCAATCGCAAGGGAGATAAGTTCGCCAAACGCCCACTGTTGTTTTGTGAAATCATGTGCCTCTTTCAAATCAAGCCCTACTTCTCCTATGGCAACAAGCTTACTCTTCTGCTTTCGTATAAAATCAATTTCTTTTTCGATGGCTTTTTCGGTCATCTTTTCAAGGTCCTCAGGGTAAAGCCCCAAAGCGGCCTTCACTGAAACAAATTCGGTTGCATAATCAAGTGCAAGCCGATTGGACGTCGTGTTAACTCCCTGCGTGACAATACAAGTGACGCCTACATCTTCGGCGCGAGCCACAGTTTCAGCTACATCATGCAATAGATTCAAGTGGCAATGAACGTCTATGAACATGACCTTTCGAGAAAAACACGACTTAAATAGTTACTTCTTTCTCTTATACGCATCGTTGTACATCTTCTGACCGATTGCAACATCTTTAAGGGCAGCGGCGCGATTCATAATTTCAAGCACCTTGACGTGTTTGCCTTGTAATTCTTTATAACGCTCGAAAAAGTTTACAAGCTCTTTCAGAATGTGCTGGGGAATGTCTTTGATATCCTTAAATTCGGTATAACGCGGGTCTTTGTCGTATACCTCTATAACTTTGTCATCTTTCTCATTTCCATCAATCATACGTATAACGCCGATGATGCGTGCATTTACCAAAGTAAGAGGGTACACGGGCCTATGCGTAATGACTATTATATCAAGCGGGTCCCCATCATACCATAACGTACGCGGCACGAATCCATAATCTCCCGGATAATGCGCCGCAGAATAGAGAAATCGGTCAAGTCGTAACATACCCGTATCCTTATCCAGTTCGTACTTTATGTGCGAGTCTTTAGGGATTTCAATGATTGCATGAACTACATCGGGGGCGTTATCGCCCACGTCAACATCGTGCCACGGATTAAATGTAGCCATACTTCCCAAAAGAAAAGAGAGTTTAAAAAGCTACGCGTTTTTTTGTCGTCGATGAAGTCATTCAACGAACGTTGTTATACTCTGTTAAAAAAAGTGCCTAAGGGCAAAGTGACGACCTATAAGGCGCTTGCACACGCGTTGCACACCAAGGCATATCGTGCCGTTGGCAATGCCATGAATAAAAATCCCTACGCCCCTGAAGTTCCCTGCCACCGAGTAATTAATACAAACGGTTCGTTGGGGGGCTTTGCGTCAGGCATAGAAAAAAAGAAACGTTTGCTTGTAGAAGAAGGCATAGAAATTAACGATAACAAAATAGACCTTCATTTATATGGTCACATCTTTGACTAGTTTTTTATACTAACAATTAGTATACGGAATATGCACAAACTAAAGTACCCCAAATTACTGGTTCTTCTTCTGACGTTTGTTCTCGCGTACGAATTGTTTATTTTTCTCAATGCAGCTCGTTTCACCACGTTAATTTCCTCATGGGGCTACATCGGTACGTTTATTGCAGGCATTTTGTTTTCATACGGGTTTACTGCAGCCCCCGCAACCGCCCTTTTTCTCGTGCTTGGACATCAGCAAACATGGTGGGTCGCATCCCTTATCGGCGCACTTGGTTCGGTATGTGGGAACCTGCGTGTGTTTAATGTCATTCGATATTCGGTCGACGATGAACTTAAGAGACTCGAGCGAACGAAATCGGTGCGCCAGTTCGAACGAGCAGTCCCCCGCAGACTTAAACATTTTATTGTGCCGGTGCTCGCAGGGTTCATCATGGCTTCCCCGCTTCCCGATGAAGCGGCCATGTCCTTATTTGCTCTCGCGCGCCACATCTCCCATATAGAACTAATACTTGTCTCGTTCGTGCTTCACTTCTTCGGCATCGCAGTACTCATTGGTCTGGGTAACTTCCTGTAATTCAGGAAGTAGAAAGGAACAAACCCTCAGTCCGAGTTGTATAACTGCCAAACTTCTCAAGCAAAGATACCAAAAAAAGATAAGCTAAAGTCTCAATCAAAACTTAACTTTACTCAAAGGGGTAAACTGTCCCCACGCAAGTTCAAACATTTGCCCCAATGACTTGGCAAGATAATCACTCACAAGCCATGCAGCTATATCATAGTTCGGGTGTACCGTCTTGTCATCAAGCAACATAAACATCAGCTGCCTTTCATCAATAACCGCAAATCGTCCGTGTGCCTTGGGCATGGAACGTACCTCTGCAACTCGTGCGAGCTCTTTTGCAATTTTATAGTTTTCAGGTGTAATCGGCGCAGCCACACGAACATTAACCCCGCGCTTCTTCGCACGTTCAATCGCAGGCAACAAAGATTCCATTTTACGATTGAGACCTTCAGCAGTCGTCACGAGAATAGCATTCTTTTCAGCGTTTTTAATAATCATATCAAGATGGTTATACATATTCTGACGTCCCTTAATGCTTCCTGAAAGATCGGAGGGCTCAACAAACTTAATCCCATTAGTAAACAACGTTGACAGTTCGGAAAGGACATCATCTCCTTTAAGCTCTTCAAGCCGTTTAGATTTTTCCTGAGCCTCCACAACAAGGTTCTTCTTCACGCGTTCAACAACCTCTTCAGGCTTAAGGGCAATGAATTTTATGGGCTTCCCTAACTTCATAATCAAGAACCCCTTCTTCTCGAGAGACTCTAGAATATCATAAGTCCTGCTTCGAGGAACATCCGAAATGTTACTCAACTCTCCTGCAGTCGAAACGCCCCGAGACAAGCAAGCAGTCCACACTTTAACTTCATATAGGTTCAAATCAAAAATCTTTCGGAGACGGCTTAAAAATTCTTCTTTAACAATCATTGTATAGTGATAATATACCGGGAATAACGTGCTTTACTATTTAAATGTTTTCCAGCGTTTTAAAACGAAATACCGACGGATTCCGTCTTTACATTAAACTTTTCTTGCACTTTGCCTTCAAGCAATAGATGTATAGAAGAAGCGCCCGTCTTAGCGGCTATTGCTTTTTTGTGCGGCTCGAGCAGAGTTAAGAGCGTTTTGCTTACAACCAGTGTCAAATGGATTGTATCTTTTTTTGTTAATCCCCGTTTTTTTCGTTCGGCCTGAACACGGCGCATAACTTCTCTTGAATAACCTTCGCCTTCAAGCTCCGGAGTCATAGTCGTGTCATAATTAACGGAAATGGTTTCGCCTTTTTTGAAAATCACTTGCTTAACATTGAGCTGTTGTTTAGTAATAATTGAAAAAGTTGCAGGAAGTTTATCAATCGAAGTTATCTCTACGGAAGCAAGGGGCCATTTGAGGCCAATCTTAATCTTATCACGTTCAGCAAGCCCCGCTTCGATTGTGCTCTTGAGTGTCGAAAACTGTTTTTCTAATCGAGCATCACATTCTATCTTCTTGAAATCAGGGAATTCGCTTAGATGAACCGATTGTTCGGATTTCTTATCTGCGGTCTTCAGCTGTTGCCAGAGGGATTCCGTTAAAAAAGGTGTGGTGGGCGCAAGCAACTGCAAAATTCCCACTAGTATGCGCTCAAGAATAGGTTTTACTTCACCCGCACGATCGCGTATCATCTGCACATAGGTCCTGCTTACATCGTTAATAACAAAATTTTCAATGGCATCAAGCGCGGCATAAAATTTGTAATCGTTGTATGCGCGAAAAACGTCGTTAACGACAGTATTATATCGAGAAATGATCCATCTGTCTTCAAGTTCTATTTTGTGCGATTCTTTATCAATCTGGCTGATAAATGTCTTAAGATTAGTAAGCACTGTAAAAAATTTGTGAATCTCAGAAAACTCTTTCTCGTTATAGGCAAAATCTTCTCCGCGTGAAGACTTAACAAGGTAGTATCGTAAATAATCGCGCCCATACTTCTCGATGATTTCTGCAGGAGATACCACATTTCCAACCGATTTTGACATTTTTCGCTTACTTATGTCAAGCACAAGCCCATGCACCGATATGGCTTTGTAGGGTTTTTTACCAAATCCTAACGTAGAAAGGATGAGTTGCGAGTTCCACCACCCTCTAAACTGGTCAGGCCCCTCAATATTAAGGTCCGCAGGCCAATATCGTTTGAATCCTTTTTCCTCAGACGGATACCCTAAGGCAGCCCAACTACTTGCGCCAGAGTCGAACCATACGTCAAACACACTTGTAACTCGCTTCATTACTCCACCGCACGAACACTTCCACGAAACACGGTCAATGCCCGGTTTGTGCAGGTCTATTTGTTTTATCTTCGCTTTTTTCTTTAAAGCGTCGATACTACCCAGCACCTCAGTCGCATCACACGAGGCGCACTGCCATATTGGAAGAGGGGTGCCCCAATATCGCTCTCTCGAGATGGGCCAATCCGAAATGCCTTCAAGCCACGCCTTCATGCGTGCTTGCGCGTAGCGAGGGAGCCACGTGACCTCTTCGTTTTCAGAAATCAATTTTGCGTGAATCTGTGAAATGTTAAGGAACCATTGAGGAAGTGAAACCATAAGCAACGGCGTTTTACATCGCCAGCAGAGAGGATAATCGTGACTATAACTATGCTCAAACACCAAAAATCCGCCTGTTTTAAGGTCTTCCACAATCTGTGCATCTATCTCTCGAGCTTTGCCTCCTGCATAGTCTCCAGTTTCAGGGCCCAATATCCCATCAACCCCAACAGGGCAAATGATATCAAGACCATTATGGTGCCCTACGTCATAATCTTCTTTACCATGACCCGGTGCACAGTGCACAAGCCCCGTTCCATCAGACG
Organism: Candidatus Woesearchaeota archaeon; assembly: GCA_964354995.1. Taxonomy (GTDB): domain Archaea; phylum Nanobdellota; class Nanobdellia; order Pacearchaeales; family GW2011-AR1; genus JBBSZK01. The sequence continues at coordinate 9,676 of CAYHBQ010000013.1, forward strand.
TCGTCACATATCGTGGTGCAGATACCACGCGATATCCTTTTTTTACTTCAATACGCGTGTGTCGTGAAACGGGGTTTTCATACGTCCATCCGACAAGATCGGCACCCTTCCATGTCGTAACGGGCGTGTAACTCATTTCAAACTCCTGCATACGCTGCGATACGAGATCCCGTGCTATAATCCAGTGCTCTCCCGCACTCGTTTTAATTTCGTTATAGGAAATGTCGGGATGTACCATAACGCCTGTGTTCGCAGGAAGTGTCCACGGCGTCGTCGTCCAAATAATCAGAAACGTATCTTTTCGATTCTTGACCGGAAATTTGACGTACACAGCGCGATCTTTTTGTACACCATACTCAATTTCGTTAAATGCAACAGCGGTGGCGCATCGAGGACACACATGCACAGGGTATGCCCCTTTATAGAGCAGTTTTTTTTCGTACGTCTTTTTCAAAACAGCCCATATAGACTCAATGTACTCATCGGAAAGCGTAATATACGGATTATCCCAATCCATCCAAACACCTAAATTTTTGAATTCCTCGTTCATAACGCCGATATATCGCGTTGCATATTCGCGACATTTCTTGATAAACGCTTCAACGCCGTACGCCTCTATATCCTGTTTTGACCGTGAACCAATTTCTTTTTCAACTTGCAGTTCAATAGGAAGCCCATGAGTATCGTATCCGGGTCGATCGAACACATCGCGTCCCTGCATACGCTGCGAACGTATGGCTACATCTTTGAGCACCTTGTTAAGGGCAGTACCCATATGAATGTGACCTGTTGCATACGGAGGACCATCCATAAGGTAAAACGGTTTTCCATGTGCGCACTTTTTTTTCACCTTTTGGTAAATCTGTTCTTTATCCCAGAATGCAAGGACGTCCTTTTCGGAAACTAATGGTTGCATATCGTAAACCCGAGGACGTGCCTTTTATACCTTACTCTCCCATGTGCCACGAACACGAGTCCACTGACGTCGGTAACTCAAGAATAATGCAATCCCTGAACAAACAAACGTGGCACCCGATCCTTGGGCAATCGCTCCTTGTTCGAACACGAACGCAAGCACCAGTACCAAAAAACTCGCACCCATAAGCGTCATAAACCACGGTCTTCCGGGCACCAGTTCATCGCGTCCCAGCCATGCAAGGTACACCCCGAACGGAACAACCCCTGTCATGAACAGAAAGACGCTATCGATAGACCATGCTACAAAAAACAGAGCCGCAATCGCCGCCACAAGAGCCCCAATAAACAGGACAGAATATTCTTTGGTCATAACGAGAACAATCGCCGCCACAAAAAAAACGCCGCCTAATAAGTAGAGTGCAAACATATTAATCGAATAGAAAATCCTTCTCGTTTGATTCTTCCACCTCGGGAAGCAAATCTTTGCTTGAAACAACGCCCACGACAACTCTATCCTTTAGTAAGGGTATGAAATTAATCCTATTCTTCTTGAGAACTTTTATGACCTGTGCAGGAGAATCATCTATATCTGCAAAAATAATGGATGTGGTCATAATCTCAGAAACAAATTCTTTATGGCCAAAATGTTTCACCAAATCTTCTTTAGTAACTATTCCTTCAATCTTAATCGGTTTTCCGACAAGGGCACCCAAACTATTTGTCTTTGTTAACAGCTTCGCAACGCCCTCTAATTTTTCCTTGGAAGAAACAAACACGGGCTTTTTCATCACGTCTTTCAGATTCATGCGCTCGAGAAAACGTTCTCTTATTTAAAAGTGTCTATCTGCTACGCCCACGACCGAACGAACTTCTAGAACCATATCGCCCGCCACCCCGGCGCGAATCAAATGGTCGTCCACGTCCTCCGCCTCTAAATGAACTTCTGCGCTCTATGCGTAGCTGAATGGGCTCGAGCTCAGGCACTGGAGTCTGTTCTATCTTGAGCGTATCGTCTCGTAAGACCATTCTAAAGTTATCATAATCTCTATCTGACACCAAGCTCAACGCTTTGCCTTCACTACCTGCGCGTGCCGTGCGTCCAATACGATGGATATATTCTTTGCTGTTTGGGGGAAGGTCATAATTGTACACATGTGAAACGCCTTTGATATCAAGTCCGCGCGCGGCAACATCAGTACACACAAGTACATAGAATTCATTGGTACGAAATATTTCCATAATTCGGTTGCGTCGAGACTGAGTAAGCCCCCCGTGGATTGCGAGCGCTTGAACGCCATTCGCTTTCAAATGCGTGGCAACGAAGTCGGCATTATGACGAGTATTACAAAAGACCATCACCAATCCACGCTTTTCTTGTTTAAGCAGATGAACTAACAGTGAAAACTTCAAGTGCTTGGGAACATCATAAAACTTCTGAACTAATTTACTGGGGTCTACACGTTCACCCGCAGAAACTTCAGAGGGGGACTTCATGTAACGCTGTGCGATATGGGCAATATCGGGCGATATGGTTGCCGAGAACAAAAGAGTCTGTCTATCACGAGGACACGCTTCAATAATTCGTGTAACATCTTCGATAAATCCCATGTCCAGCATACGGTCTGCCTCATCAAGGATTAATACTTTTATTTTAGAAAGTCTAAAGCTTCCTCGTTCGAGATGATCTAAAATACGTCCGGGCGTTCCAACAACAATATCTGCGCGTTCAAGCGCATCTATCTGCGGAGCCATACCCACACCACCGTAAATAATCGCCGTGTGAAGTTTTGTATGACGTGCGAATTTTTGTAAAGACACGCCTACTTGTTCTGCAAGCTCTCGCGTAGGGGTCAATATAAGAGCTTGTATTCCTTCTCCATGACGAAGGTTTTCAATGAGTCCTGCGCCAAATGCAAGCGTTTTGCCCGATCCTGTTGCGGAACAACCGATAACATCTTTGCCTGCAAGCCCCAGGGGAATTGTTTTCTCCTGAATGTCTGTAGGTTCATGGATGTGCAACTGACTCAATGTGCGCAAAAACGCTTCACTCAATCCTAAATCGCTAAAGGAAACCATATCGTGTATTCGACACAAAAATGCGCAAAAGTACCTTTTTATAGTTAACTAATGAACGCCCATCTCTTTTGCTCGCTTTCTATGCGCGGCAAGAGAATCAATACTCCAAAAAGTAGCTCCCTGCAAGAAAAGAAAGAACGTCGCTGCTGCGAGTCCAAAATCTCGAACGCCTAAGGGCGTAAATCCTATGCTCACGGTAATCCCTAAAAGATGGAGTGACAGCACAAGAGCTGAAAATCTTGTATATAATCCGATAAGCAGGAACGTTCCTAGTGTTAATTCAAGAAGTCCATTAAATACCACTATATTTGCCGAAGTGATTGCTACGCTGGTCAAAAAAGGAGGAACGAACCCTGTCCAATTATCGGGAGCATACACTTGTTGGAACCCAAAGTACAGAAAGACGAACGCCATAGCTATTCGCAAAAATACAGGCGCGTAGAAGGGTAAGGGTTTCATGTTAGTTTCCCAAGGACCCCTTTACATCAAAGTCCCCTATAAACGTGGCCACTTTTACAAGAAGTCCGGCTTTGCTTGTGCCATGTTGTCGCGTGAATGCCTGCTCAAACTCACTTGCGCTACCACAATAACGAGCAATGGCGTTTGTACCGCCTGGGTGTCGACCGAGGTACGAAGTCATATCGTACACCTTTCCTTTGTACGCAATCCAGCAATCACTCGCGCTGTTGTGTTGGGCAAGCGCAGTTATTGAAATAAGCGAAGAATCCGTTGAGCCCCTACTCGTCCCACCCGTAGTCGTAGTTAAAGAACTATTTGAAGTCACGGTCACCGTCGTGGTGTTGACTTTTTCAGTCAAGAGAGCATCATCTGAAATTCCTTGATTAATGCGTATAAAGAATGTGAGGCTTAGGACAAGGAGAAATATCAATGCCGCCAAAAGAATCTTCATGTTCATATGCTTTCCAAAAAGTCTTCTCTTATAAATCTTATGCAACTTTCACGAAAGAAGACTAGTTAAATAACGCTTTCTTTAGCCTAGTATGCGAAGAAGAGTCTCGCGTTGGTTGTATTGGACGCCCCGAATTGTTTCAATCGCGTTTATTGTATTTTTGGCGCTGTTCTCCCTTGATGTTATAACGCCCGAAGCAACCCCTTGGCAAATACTCGGGGGTCTCGTTATGCACAACATCCCCGTGTTCATTTTAATCATCGTGCTTGTCATTGCATGGAAACGCGAATATGTGGGGGCGTTTGCGTTCGCATTTGCAGGGCTACTTTACCTCCTTCTCATGCTCGTAAGTGCGATTAGAAATCCCCTCGAGTGGTATGCTCTCTCCTATTCGGTTATCATTGCAGGACCCGCATTTGGTATCGCCGTTCTCTTTTATCTTAACTGGAAAAAGAAGAACCGTTAAAGGAGTCTCGTGCGTTTCTCCCGTGTATGGCGGACAATACGCTCAATGCGTTTGTTCTTCGTCTCTACTTGTTTTGCACGAGCAAGCCAACGCAGGTAGGTTCGCCTTACCGAAGGAGAAAATGCCTTAAATTGTTTTAGAAGTCCTTCTTGTTCCAACGCCCGCTTCAACGAGGAGGGAATCTGAGGGTCTTTTGGGATTCCATGGTCATGCGTTGGTTTTGAAAGCCCCTCCTTATATCGTCGGATACCTTCAGGAGTCATCTTGCCTTCGGCGAGTAATTGTTTAGCATAACGCAACGTATTATCACTCCATTTGCTTTTATCCGTTCGCCGAGCGAATCTCCGAACATAGCTGTCCCCATCAACACGCTTAAGAGTAGTGTCGATCCATCCAAAGCAAATAGCATCGTGCATTGCTTCCTGATGAGAAAGGGAAGGTTTGCCGGTATGTTTCTTGTATACGAGGAGTTCAACGCGTGTCTCTTTCAGATGATTATCAGAGAG
>CAYHBQ010000013.1:14561-21602 GCA_964354995.1 Candidatus Woesearchaeota archaeon
CGTCTCCATGCATCCCGCGTGTTAGCTTCAATACGCTTCATTTCTAAAAAAAGAAAAGGACCTACATAAAACTATCTTTAGTTTTCGGACTCGTCAGAGCCCTCAGGTTCATCCGAATCATCCGACTCGTCAGAGTCTTCTGATTCTTTATCATCGTTTTCAAGAACGTCTTCAGATTCGGTATCGTTAACCATCTCTAAGTCTGCGAGGGTAAGGAGTATTTTATCCAGTTTTGCATTAATCTGTTTGAGCTGGTCAAGCGATACGTTCGATTGCGGGCCCATTCTTTCGGAAGTTCGCGGTCTAAATGACGAGCGCGCGTCGCCTTCAGGCCTAAAGCATTCACTGCAAAAGACAGGTTTTGTACCTGTTGGTCGAAAAGGAACTTGACAATGCTTTCCACACTTACTACATTCTGCATCATGCATCTGCGGTCGTCCTCTATCCGCATTTCGATCGCGATTGAATCTGCTTCTACTCTCAAAACTGCTTGGTCGACCACCGAATCTGCGACCTTCTCGATTATCTCGTCTAAAATCTCCCATAGTTAGTCAGACAGAAGTGCCATTATAAAGGTATGTATGGCCCCTTAAACGATACTGAGGTAGTTGAGCACGCCTGCAAAGCTTACCCATACAAGATAAGGAACAAGGAGCCACCTTGCACGTTTGTCTATCTTGCCCGAAACGAACATCATTCCGGTGATAGTTATCCAAAGTAACACCAAGTCCATTAATGCAAAATCAGGCCGATGCATGCCAAAGTACAAGAAACTCCATAACGCATTCAATAGCAAATTTGTTCCAAACCACAGTGCGAGAGTGGTTCGTTGTTTCGGCTTAGCGTTTGTCCACGCCACCCATAACGATATCGCAATAAGTACAAAGAGAATATTCCATACAATCGGAAACACCCATCCGGGCGGAGTGATACTCGGTTTAACTGATTCGTACCACGAACCGTCGGTCTCTCCGTTTGCGAGCAATCCGCCACCTAGCCCTATTCCAAATACGATAATCAAACAAACAACAAGCGTTTTCCATGAATACGCGTTCTGTTTCATAACTCGTACAAACAAGCGAAGTTTAAAGGTCTATCGTTGATCATACGAACGTTTTAACGCTTTGAGCAACCATCGTGCTTGTATATAATTAATCACAATAATCGCTTTCTGTACCACTTGTTCCATCCGCGCCCGGTAGTGCTTTTACTCGTGCGGACGCCTCGGGAGAGAGAAAATCGAGCCAGCAAATTGCATAGGGTGCTTGGTCATTTGAATGTTCAGCAAGCCACGCCGGATCTTCAGAAGCTTTATTCTTCTTCCTCAAGTCGTATACGCCCCAATCAAAGAAATAATTGCCGGTCACGCCTACTTCTGTCGCCAGCAACTCTCCTTGTTTAATAGGAATATGCTCGACGATATAATCGCGCGAATCCAGCTCTTTTGGTTCAGGAAGTGTTTCAGCCAGGGCCAAAAGCTTGGGAGATAATTCTTTTAAGTGCCCCAATCGGTACATGATTCCGCACGGATGCATAATGAAGAAGACATATTGTATTTCTCCACTCGCAAAATAACGTCCCCCCTTGAGTACATATCCTTCAAACGGAGCGTACACAGGAATTTCGCCTGACTCTGAATGGTCAAATCTGAATCCTCCATGGGGTTTGTAGTCGGGTCTGAATTGTCCAGGATAGAGAACAGACGTTACCACATCAACATCCACAGGCATCTGAAACTGTAATGGCTCGGGGCACGCAGGAGGAGTGCTCGTCGGTTTCCACGCACCATTGATAGGTTCCCATACCACAAGCTCGGTGCTCCCGACAGAGGATTGAACAACCGTTACGGGCTGGTCTGTAGGTACAACCTCTTCCCGATCAAAACTAAAAAAAATCACCGCCCCCACAATAACGACAAAACTAATTCCGAGTGCAAGCAACAAACTCTTTTTCATATATATCCGCCATCAACAACCAATACCGTGCGCGTGATAAATTTCGCTTCATCCGAAGCCAAAAAAGCAACAGCGGAGGCGATTTCTTCAGGTTTTCCAAAACGCCCCATAAGTATTCGTTTTGCTTCCTCTTTAAGATATTCTTTTGGTAACTCTTTGTTGATATCAGTATCAACCCAACCCGGAGCTATGCAGTTAACTCGTATGTGCGGAGCGAGTTCTTCCGCAAAGTTCTTTGTCATACTAATCACGGCTGCTTTAGTGGCATCATAATCAGTTGAATCAGGGCTTAAAGTATTTAGTGCGTTAGTCGAAGAAATATTAATAATCACTCCCGATTTTGCTTTTCTCATTTCAAGCGCCGCATATTTAGAGCAAAAGAAAACGCCTTTGAAATTGACATCAATAGTTCGCTGAAGTTGTTCCGCAGTTTTCTCCCAAAGAGGAACATCCCATACAATTCCTGCATTATTCACTAGAATATCTATCTTGCCAAACGTGCGAACAACGTCTCGTATCATCTGCTTTATTTGATCTTCCTTACCAACATCGGCTTTAATTGCAACCGCTCTTCGTCCTAGTTTCGTTATCTCCTTAACAACGGACTGCGCGGCTTTTTCGTCTTGTATATAATTAATCGCAACATCACATCCTTCTTGCGCAAGCCGTAGCGCGGTAGCCCTGCCAATACCTCTACTTGCGCCAGTAATAAGTGCTACCCTTCCTTGCAATCGCATACAATAACAAACTTCCCCGAGTATAAAAGAATTGTGCCCGAGAGTCTCGCGTGAAAAAAGCCCTTCGGTTCGTTTAGCTTTATTTCCGCATCATTCTCAAACCATGATACCAATCATTCTTCAAGAATCCGGGAATACACCAGAGCATACACAAAGGCTCAACGGCCCGTGCTGCTTCCACCTTTCCTAGATCTTCAACCTCAAATCCAAATAATGCCAAGATGGTGGAAACTTCTTTTTTTGCGTGTTCGTCATTCCCGCAGATAAACATACTCGGTCTTTGGGGAAAAGAGGGATTGACCATGCATGCTGCTCCGATACAGCTAAACGCCTTAACAAACCGCGCTTCTGGAAAAGAAGTCTGCAACGTCTCCATCAACGATTTGTCTAAACTAGTAAAGAACGTGAGCACGCCGTTTGTCGGAGGAGCATCCGCAATAGGATTAGTAGTATCAATAATTATTTTACCCTCTATATTTTCTTTTCCAGCTAATCTAAGAGCGCTTTCAGCAAAACGCCCCTTAATTGCAAGAACAATAATCTCTCCAAAATTAGCCGTCTCCGCAAACGTGCCCACCCGCACTTTTTCGTTTTTTGATTTCCACTCGTCAAGCCTACCGTTCTCGCGCGTTCCTATCATCACCGAATATCCGTGTTTGATAAAGCCTGCCGCGAGTGTTTGTCCTACGATTCCTGATCCCAGTATGCCTATGTTCATCTTCTCGCGAGCACGTTAACTTATTTAAGTATTTGTAATAAGGTTTCTCTGTTCAAGAAGCCGCTCACCGATGAGGGCAACCCGCCCAACAGCACGGCCGACGCATTCCACCGCTTAGTTTCGAGAGCGCTTTCTTGATTCGAATATCCCTCGTTTCAGTCTTCTTGCCTGACGTAATCCAACATATCCACTCATTACGCGCGAGCGGGGTCGTATCTTCCCACGTTGTTCGCGCCTTTGAGTTAGTTGCAAGTGCCTTTCGCACATCCACAGGCAAGGCATGCAATCTTTGCTTTTTCATCCTATCCGTTATCACTTCTTTTATTTAAAATGTTCTTAGATTATTGCGTTTAACCAAAAAAACTAGCGTAGACCAATAAGGAAATAAAAAATACAAGCGTTATAACGACAAGCATCCCGATCGTATGCCCCAGCAGAGAAATAGCCTCTTTCTTTTTCCCATCAACGTATAACATCACGGGTTTCCCAAACACCAAAAATCCCGTGATGGCCGCAGAGCAAACAAACAACAACAGCATAGCCATAGGAATAAGTATTGTCTCCTTTGACCCTTGAAAAACCTGAAGAGAAAAAATAAAGGTTACTATTAAGACTATATAGGCTGCCGTTCCCACTGAATCAATAAGTGCCCGTTTTAGTAAGGGATTCATGTCAAAGAATAGCGTTTGCCCTTTTAAACGATCGGAAAGATGATTATACGCCCGGACCAGGATTTGAACCTGGGAAACGCTTGCGCGTAACGAGATTAGCAATCTCGCGCCGTAACCGCTGGGCCATCCGGGCACGACTGTCCGAGATAAAAGTCGTTTATAAGTGTTGCCCTTGAAACAATCGTTTAGGGAATCAGCTTCTTTTTTTCAAGATAACCATGAATAGGTCGATAGCTCCAATAGAAAAAGAATCCGATGCCAAGCCCGATAAAGGCCCCTGCAACAGCATCGTACATAAAGTGATAGTCGAGCGCCACACGAGAGAGAGCAATCATCACCGCTAGAAAAAATACGAGCACGGAAAGCCATCGTTTGCGCATCATACAACTGGTAACAAGCGCAAACGCGAAAGCGACCGCCGCATGCCCACTGGGGAAAGAGTAATCGGAAGGACAAGGAATCACGCCAAGACACGGTCGAGGAAGGGCAACGACTTCTTTAAGAACGGCAACAATTTCATAAGAAAGTAACATAGCAGGTAACAAGGCAAAAATAATCCACGCCGTGCGGTGTCGACTCTGGCGAGACAACACAGGGTAAATACAAATCGCCACAATTGCTAGTCCAATCCAATACGGCGCATCGCCGAAGTGTGAAACAATCTGCCAAAAAGTAAGCGCATTCATCGTTTCGCCTTCTTTTCAGCACGAATTATCATTTCTTTCTTAAGACCCAAAAATACACCGCCTTCTTTACCTCCAACATAGGTGCTTTCACCAGGCTTGATAATCTCGTTCAGGGCATCAAGTTCAACGTCAATATGCGTAATCTGTGCATGCGACTTGCCTTTGAGATGAATATACACGTCAGCCGTGCCAATTTTTATTTTGCCCTCACCTGGCCCGCTCATGGAATAAGCCTCTGCTTAATAAGACTCTCACGAACGATTTCAAATATTTTTTGATGACCTTCATTGTTCAAATGTACTCCATCGGGAAACATTTTCTGATACCTCAACATCTTCTTGATCGGGGTGTAAATATCAATAAACGGAGTCTTTTCTCTTGCACAAATCTGAGCAACGCGCGCATCGTACTGCTCAATGTATTTTTCTTTATACGAGCAGTCTTTCAACCAAGGAATCGGGTCAACACGCGACTCGTCAATAGGTTTACTACTAAAGAAAATCACATGATTCGTATAGGTTTTGGCGATCTTGATAATCTTCCGAACATTCTCACCATAGGTATCAATAGAAACATGAAACTTTTTCGTTTTATTGTTAAATATTGCATCGTTCGTTCCGACTGAGACAAGTATAATGACCTCTTCGCCTTCGTCTTTGAGTTCTAAACGTCGCTCTGTTTCGAATGTAATGCGTTTCAGAATTCCTTTCGATGTATCTCCCGAAATTCCCAAATTGTAAACCATGTAATACAGACTAGTGTCTTTCAATTGTTTCTCATCAAGATAATGTCTGAGACGTTGTACCCATCCTCCTTCTAAATCCCAAGCCCCATAGGTAATACTTGTGCCAAAGACAAGAATAATCGTCATTGGCCTACGCAAGAGAACAGGATTAAAATACCTTTACATCCAATAGCCAATAATCGCGCCCTGAAGTATAAGCGCAACAAGCCAATACGTGACGTTAATCAAAAAGAACGTTATCGATTTATGTTCCCAAAGGATTGAACCGAAGGATATAGTCGCCACAAAACCAAGCCACACCCAGAACGCACTCACAACACCTTCTTTTATTCCTACGCTTCCCGTAGCAGAAATAATCATAGCGAGCACAGCTGCCATAACGACTTGTGCGACAAATCCTGCAATCATGGTAACCAGCATGCTTTTCTTTTTTGCACGCTCAGTCGTAGCCTTCGTCATGCCCATTTCACGCAGCCAGGTAGCTCCAAAAAGACGCTGAGAAAACCATGCCCACCCCACAACAAAGCTCGCAACCGCCGCAAGCAATACTGAAACCCACGAGATACTAAACGCAAAACTCATTTGCACGTCAGACGCCACTTCTTTAAAAACCTGTCGAAGGAATGTTTAAAAGCCTCACGTGATGACATTATACATAGCGGGGTAGAGCAGCCTGGAGTGCTCGTCGGGCCCATAACCCGGAGGTCGTGCGGTTCAAATCCCACCCCCGCTACTCTCATGAAACGTGTCTTCATCATACACGGCTGGGGCGGCTCACCACAAGAACGCATGATTGCGTCGATAGCACATCATCTTGAACTGCGTGGGCTCGAGGTACACGTGCTTACCATGCCCCACACGAACGAGCCTACTATTTCTGAGTGGGTTGCGCATCTTGTCGCCGAAGTTGGTACTATTGACAAAAATACGTTTTTTGTAGGCCACAGCATTGGTTGTCAGACAATTCTCCGTTTTCTTGAAAAACAAAAACGTGCGTGTGGTGGTGCGGTCTTTATTGCAGGATGGTTTACTTTGCAAGGTCTTGAAACTCCCGAAGAAGAAACAATCGCAGCACCCTGGCTCGAAACGCCCATAGACTGTGATAACGTCAAAAGAAATCTTCCTCGCTCAATCGCAATCTTCTCGGACAACGACCCGTTTGTACCGCTCGATAACAAAGATATCTTTCGAGCAAAACTCGGGTCAGAGATTATCGTAGAAGACAACAAAGGCCATTTCACCGAAGGCGACGGCGTAATTGAATCAGTCTCAACGTGCAATGCGCTCCTTAAACTTGCGAACGCTTAAAGAGGTTTTATCGGATTGTGGAATAAGTTGATAACTTTGCCAGGCAATCCTAGTAGCGTGCTTGCCCAAGAAGCAGGTGTAAACCAATGCCCTACATATCCGTCAGCGTACGCCCCGTTTGAATGCCAGAATCTCCCTGGGCCTTCGAGTTCTAAATAATATCTAATCTCATCAGGTTGTGTGAACATATCGGCGCAATGCCCATACGGAACGAGTCTTGT
>CAYHBQ010000014.1:0-19439 GCA_964354995.1 Candidatus Woesearchaeota archaeon
ATACTGAAGAGAGATGAGCATTTACAAAGCAAACGACATTAGAGGCATCTACGGGACCGAATTAAAGAACGCTGATGCGTATGCATTGGGAAACGCCTTCGTGCGGTACACCGAAGCAAAACGCATTGCCGTAGGTCGTGACAATAGAATATCATCCCCTGCCTTGCATAAGGCGCTTGTACAAGGAATCATTGACGCAGGAGCAGACGTACTTGATATAGGGGGGGTAGATTCTCCCGCACTTTATTTTGCAACAAGCTACCTTGAAACACCCGGCATTATGATTACTGCATCCCATAACCCTGCAGAATATAATGGATTTTATGTCTGTGGACCGCATGCAGCCCCTTTCAATGAGCAAACGGGTCTTAAAACACTAGAAGCGTACGCCAAGAAAAAAGCAATCAAAAACACGCACAAAGGTTCTGTATACTCCGCACCACTCATGCGTCCCTACACGAAACACGTGCTTTCATTCCTCAATCATAAAGAAACGCGCCCCTTCACTGTTGTGATTGATACAGGCAACGGCATGGGCGCTCAGATTGCAACGCGTGTATTCAAAGCGTTACGAAACGTTACCGTTATTCCTTTATATTATGAATCAGACGGTAGATTTCCCCACCATGGGCCAGACCCGTCTAAAATAGAAAACCTCCAACAGCTTGGAGAAAAGGTGCTCGAAACGGAAGCCGACTTTGGCATTGCGTTAGACGGAGACGCCGACCGTGCGGGATTCGTAGATGAAAATGGAGAACCTATTGAAGGTTCATTAGTCGGAGCACTCCTTGCACAACACGTACTTGCACACCACCCGCACGAAAAAATAGTCTACAGTTCAACCTGCTCGCGTATTCTCCCCGAGACAATCATACATGCGAAAGGCACACCGCTCAAAGATAAAGTGGGGCATACCTTCATAAAATACCGCATGCGCAAAGAACACGCGCTCTTCGGCATCGAAAACACCGGACATTATATGTACCGAGACAATGACTATGCAGATTCAGGAATCATAACCGCCGTGCTCATGTGTCAACTCTATGCCTCTCAGCAAAAAACACTCTCTGCGCTCGTGAAGCCACTCAAAAAGTACTATAAGGCTCCCGAGTATAACATGCATATCAAAAACGCCTCTAAGTATATTCCCTTGTTGCGCGCAAAGATACGTGCGCTAAAACCTCAAAAGATGGACTTGCAAGACGGCATCGCTGCTGATTTCGGAACCTATTGGGTATCTATCCGCGCAAGTCAAACCGAACCGCTCATGCGGCTCGTGATAGAAGGAAAACATAAAGACGAGGTAGAAAAAGTAAAAAAACTGCTGATAGAACACACATTCGTAAAATCAGGGTATTTTCCTAAATCTTAACGTAAACTGTCGGGAACGTGTGAATAAGTAATAACGCGAAAATCCTTATATTCTTGAGCAAATCTTCCTGAAAGATCTGCTTGACGATTACACCAAAGATCATCTGCAATGTATGCAAAGGAACGCGGTGGAGTAATAACCGATTTCATCGAATATAACAAACCTTCCATTTCAGGTTGATCGCCAATAACTCTCGATTTAATCCCCTTAAGCGCAAGTAAAACGATTGTCTCTGGAAGACGACAGTGGGTAAAAATCGTGCCTAGAGGATAGGCATTATCACGCAAACTTCCTGCATGATCACTAAGGGACATTGCAAGCTCAATTCGCGTAGTATCTGTAGAATCATAAAAACGAGGGATGAAAAAAAAATGTGCCGTAGGGCATGCAACTGAAAGGACCATTAGATTTCTTTAAACAGGAGGTATAAAAAGTTAATGGAACGTTTATAAAATAAGAGCCCCTTTAAATCTTATGAAAAAAAACATCTCGCTATCACCTCTCTTGACAAAAGGAAAATGTCTCTTCCTTGCCTACGACCAAGGTCTCGAACACGGACCAACTGACTTCGACGACACAAGCGTGGACCCTGCAAAAATAATAAAAATCGCCCAAGAAGGAGCGTGCAACGCGTTCATCTGTCAAAAAGGAATCGCAGAGAAGTACCACAAAGAAATCAAAGTATCGCACGTTCCGCTTATTCTCAAGCTCAATGGCAAGACCAATCTAGTAAAGGGCGAACCCCTTTCCACACAACTCTGCACGGTAAGCGAAGCGATTACGCTCGGGGCAACAGCCGTAGGATACACACTGTATATTGGAAGCGAACGCGAGGCAGAAATGTTTGAACAATTCGAACAAATTGAACGCGAAGCACACGCAAAAGGCCTCCCCGTTGTTGCATGGATATATCCTAGAGGAAAAGCAATCGAAGGCAAATCAGAGCGAGAACTGCTTGCCTACGCAACACGAACCGGACTCGAACTCGGAGCAGACATCGTAAAAGTTCATTGGAACGGAGATGTTGATGCGTTAGAATGGGCTGTGAAAGCCGCGGGCAAATGCAAAGTCGTTATCGCCGGCGGACTCAAAACAGATGAAAAAAGTCTGCTAAAACAAGTGAAAGAAGCAATAACGATTGGGGTGATAGGATGTGCGGTTGGACGCAACATCTGGCAACATAAGCAGCCCTTAGAAATAACTAAAAAGATACAAAACGCCCTTTACACATGATTCTTATAAACACCAAGAACTACAAAACGGGAAATGCGCTCCTCAAGCTTGCAAAACTCATAGAAAGTTACGATATACATAACACGCTCGTCGTTCCTGCCTCTGAAGCCTATCGCATTGCGGCACGAACGGCATTCAACGTCTTCGTACAACACGTTGACTCTGTGGAAGACGAAAAGACAACCGGGAAAATAAGCGCAGCGAGTGTTAAATCAGCCGGAGCAACGGGCACGCTGTTAAATCATTCCGAACATCCGCTCACTACAGAAGTTATCAAAAAAACAATTGAGCAATGCGCCAAAGTAAAACTTGCAACCGTTGTCTGCGTAAAAACGCTCGCGGAAGCACAAACGATAGCCCAATTCAAACCTAACGCGATAGCATTCGAAGATCCTACACTCATTGGAACAGGCAAATCAGTCGCGACCTATAATGCGCATGACCTGCAAAAATTCGTAACGCATCTCAAGGGAAAACCCGTTGTTCCGCTGTGTGGAGCAGGACTTTCAACAATAGACGATGTAAAAAAAGCATATGCCCTAGGGTGCAAGGGGGTGCTTATCGCCTCCGCCATCGCTCAATCGAAAAACCCCGAACGATTTTTGGAACAACTGGCACAATGGCGACGACAATTATAGAAGCGTCGCGTGACGAATGCGAAAAAAAAGTCGCCGAAACGATAGCACGTCTCCTTAACAAATTCGTAGAAGAAAGAGGAAAGGCCGTACTTGGCATTTGTGGAGGAAGAAGTGTAAGCGCTATTTTCAACCACCTACGCGAACAAGCCGTACCGTGGAAGCACGTCCACATTATGATGGTCGATGAACGATGCGTAACCCTCAATAGTTTAGAAAGCAACTATCGCCTCGCACAAGAAACACTTATCAATCCGTTAGTGGCGTCTAAAAAGCTCCCTGCAGATAATGCGCACCCGTTCGTATACGATGAAACGCATGCAATAAAAGCGATTCTCAAATATCAATCGACACTTGACGCACTGGAGGGATTTGATGTTATCCTGACGAGTAGCGGAGAAGATGGGCACATAGCTGCGCTTTATCCAAAACACAATTCAATACGGAAAGAAAACACTGGATTTTTCCTTATGACAGATGCACCAAAGCCTCCTGCAAAAAAGATGACCGCCTCAAGAAAACTGCTTCTCAAGGCGCGAGCAGGGATTGTGGTTTTCTTTGGAAAGGAGAAAGAAAAAGCATGGACTCTTTTCAATGACCCAACAAAAACAATAATTGATTGCCCTGCAAAACTCATAACGCACCTGCCCGAGAATTACGTATTTCACACCAAGGAGACTTCATGAGCAACCCTGCACTCATCATATTCGGCGCGACGGGCGATCTAGCAAAAAGAAAGTTGCTCCCTGCATTATTTGCGCTCTATCGAAAAAAAAGACTCGTAAATACCCCCATAGTCGCCGTCGGTAGGCGATCTATGACGAAAGAAGAATACCTTGAAGAAACAGGGTTCAAGACATTAGAACAAAAACATAAACCAACCTATGACATCGTACGAAGTAATCTTACCTACCTTGCCGTCGATCTTGAAGAAAAGCATCCCGCCTCGCTCGCATCACACATAAAAGAAATCGACAAACAGTATCGTTGTAATGGAGAACTCGTTTGTTATCTTGCCACAAGCCATACGCTTTTCACAACCATACTGGCCCTCCTCAAACGAGCGCGTCTGTTAGACAAGAAAAAGACACGTGTTGCTTTTGAGAAACCGTTCGGCACTAACAAAAAATCTGCCGAACAGCTAGACCGAGCACTTCACACGCATCTTCCCGAATCACAAATATATCGTGTTGATCACTATTTAGGAAAAAGTATCGTAAGTATGCTAGAAACAATTCGTTTCAATAATCCTCTGTTTGCTAACCTCTGGAAAGCTCCACTCATTGACTATGTACAGATTGCCGCGCTTGAAAACTTTGGCATTGAAGAGCGAGGACACTACTACGATGCCGAAGGAGCAACACGAGATATGGTGCAAAACCATCTTTTACAATTAGTGGCGCTTACCGCCATGGAGCGCCCCAAAAAGGAAGAAGCCGAGCTTATCCGAAACGAAAAAGTGCGTATACTAAAAAAGTTGCGAATGGTCGCACAAGACGATATCGTACGAGGACAATACGAAGGTTATACGCAAGAGGAAAACGTGGCAAGAAATTCACAAACAGAAACGTTTATTGCATTCAAAACGTTCATTACAACACCTCGCTGGAAAAATGTACCTTTCTATATAAAAACAGGAAAAGCACTTGACAAGAAATATTCAGAAATCAATCTCGTACTTAAGGCAAAAAAAGGAGAAACCCCAAATGTCATCAGCGTGCGCATCGGACCTGACCAAGAAGGCATTGCGATACTCGCGTACACAAAAGAGATAGCCACGCACAATACGCTTCGACCCATCACGCTTGAATATTGCCACAAATGTGAATTCGGCCCCAACACACCAGAAGCATATGAAAGCATAGTGCACGACTTCATCGAAGGAGATAAGACTATTTTTACACGAAGCGACGAGCTTCTCGCTAGTTGGAAGTTCACCGACAATCTCATCAAAAACCTTCAAAAAACTCCGCTCCACATGTACAAACCAGGCTCACGCGGTCCCCTTGAAGCAGATAGATTATTAAATAAAAAAGGACACGCATGGGCCTATTTCGAGAGGAAAATAACCCTATGAAATCAGTAAAAATAGTTGTTTTTGTTCCTCTAACACATACAAATAACATAAGAGAAGTTGCAGGAAAAGCAGGCGCAGGCGTAATCGGCAATTATAGTCACTGTAGTTTTTCAAGCAGGGGCAAAGGAAGATTCAAACCAAACGAAAAAGCGAAGCCCCATATTGGAAAAATAAATCAACTAGAAGAAGTCGAAGAAGAAAGGATAGAATTTGTTTGTGCCAAGGAAAAAGCCAAACGAGTAATTGATGCAATAAAAAAAGCCCATCCATATGAAGAAGTGGCCTTAGATATATATTCGTTACTTACAGAGAAAGATTTAAATAAGTGACCTCACTTAAAGGATCATGACAAATATAACTCTCTCTATAGATGATAACGTCTACAAGAAAATGCGAAAATATTCGGAAATAAAGTGGAGCGAGTTTGTACGAAAGATAATAGAACAGCGCATCAATGAGTTAGAAAAAATTGAAAAAGAAGACGACGAAGGAGTTTTAACCATGTTGGCCTCAGAAAAAGTATTAAAAAAAGAGTGGGATAATGAATATGACGAACGATGGAATCACCTATAGCCAACGAGATATCGTGCTCATCCCATTTCCGTACACCGATTTAACGGCTTCTAAACTCCGTCCTGCATTAATCATGTCAAATAAAAGATTAGAAACTACGAACGATAGAATTTGTTGTCTCATAACCAGCAATCCTTCTCAAAAAGGAGGAATTTTAATAGAGAGAAAAGACCTTTTCAAAGGAGATTTAAAATATAAAAGTTGGGTGAAACCTTACAGAATATTCACAGTCGATATACGTATAATTAAAAAGAGGTTAGGAACAATAAGCATATCATGCTTCGATAGATTACTTAAGGAGATGTACTCCTATATGAATAAGGAAAAAGAATGAAACTCGGATTCATCGGTCTCGGACGGATGGGCAACGCAATGGTGCTCAATGCGATTGAAAGCGGACACAGTATCGTTGGATATGATCGCAATCACGAGTCGGTTAAAGCACTCGAAAAAGAAGGCATGCATCCCGCATTTTCTATAGAAGAACTCATAAAGAAATTAAGCGACCAAAAACAAAAGATAGTCTGGCTTATGGTTACCGCCGGAAAACCAGTTGATTCGGTTATTGCTGAAGTCGCACCGCTTCTTTCAGAAGGAGACATTATTATTGATGGAGGTAATTCCTGGTACGAAGACTCCCAACACCGCGCGAAAGAACTCAGAAAAAGAAACATACACTTCGTTGATTGCGGTACTTCGGGAGGAGTTGATGGCGCGAGACATGGCGCCTGTATGCTCCTCGGAGGAAACAAAGAAGCGGTCAAGATAGTGGCTCCATTTGTACGCGACCTTTGTGTGAGGGACGGATATGCACATGTAGGCGCTTCAGGCGCAGGACACTTCGTGAAAATGATACACAACGGAATAGAATATGGTATGATGGCTGCACTCGGCGAAGGGTTTGGAGCACTCCAAAAACACGAGAAAACATTTGGTCTCGACCTCAAGGAAATTGCGAAAGCATATGCACATGGCTCCATTATTGAAAGTAAGTTAGCCTCGTGGGTACAATCAGGTATGAACCGTGCGGACTTCAAAGATATCAAGGGGATAGTCCCTCAAGGAGAAACCGAACACGAAATGGAGAAACTAGAAAGAATTGCCGACATGCCCATTCTCAAAGAAGCGCGTATGCAAAGGATAAAATCGCGAAAAAAACCCTCATTTTCAAGCAAGATTGTGGCCACCCTACGAAACGAGTTCGGCGGTCACAAGATTGAGAAGAAATGAATCTCCTAAGAAAGTTCCTTCAAAACTCGAATCAAAAACGCATAATGAAACCCCTATACATAATAGAACACCTTGAACCAGAACTCTGGCCGTGGTGCATCATAGAATACGAATCTCTCTCAAAAGCCGTCAGAAAAAACGTTTGGTTCACCAATATTCAAAAAAAAGATGTGCGAAGATTATCAAACTACGGAAAAGTGTTTACGCAATCCGTACAAAAATTAGACCTTAACTTACGAAAGGCTTGCGTGCTTGAACCCCTTGCGCCCAGAACACTCGAACCTGAAGAAGCAAAAGAATTTGATTATTTTATATTCGGAGGCATTCTCGGAGACGAAAAACTAAATGGGCGCACCGAAAAAGAGTTAACACAATTCTTAAAAAAAGCAGAGAAAAGAAACATCGGAAAAGAACAGTTCAGTACAGACAATGCTGTTTATGTAACGAATCAAATCGTACAAGGCACCTCTCTAAAGAAGCAGGTCTTCCAAGATACGCTTGAGATACAATTCAACACTATCGAATCAGTTATACTGCCCTATCGCTACCCTCTTGTCGACGGAAAACCCTGCATAAGCAAAAAGCTCATTGCCTATTTGAAGAAAAAAGAGACTTTTTAAGAAAAGAAAGAAAAACTATCGTCGATAGAGAGAAAAGAACCCTACACATTTATAAATGCTCAAAAAGTGAAAGGAGTATCAAAAGGGGATTTTTAATCAAAACGTGTGTGTCAGGCCCTGCGTCGAAACAGACCTGCACACACGGCCCCATACCAAAGTATAAAGCAAAATACGTATGTAGTGCGAACTTAAATACATTTCTAAACAGAAATGTGTAAAAAAACGGTAAAGAGACGATTCTATCGACGGAAAAAACAAATCTTTAAATAGGGATAAAACAAAAAATCAGTCTATAAAAAAGTAAAAAGAGGAACGGAACTCTAAGAAATAATCAATAACGCGTTAGCGGGCACTTATCAACAAACACCCGCTAACGCGCCCTTATACCGAAGTACAAGTTGCACAACAAACGTAGCGCAAGCTTAAATAGATTTCCTCGACGAAAACGTACCGAGGGAAAAGTAACAAAGAAAACAAAAAGGAACGTGTTCGCGCGCCTCTTCGCAGTGATACTCCTCATTTTTTTCTTATACCGAGGTTCGAATTGGATTTCACGAACAATCGGCTATGCAGTCTTAAAATTGCTTAAGATAAGTACGCTCGTGCTCACAGAATTATAGGAAAGCGAAAGGGGAAACACCATATTTTAGCACCCTCGCTTCTTGCGAGACGCGGATGGCAGGAATCGAACCTGCATATCCTTTCGGAAACGTGCTCTCCAAGCACGCGGGCGACCACTGCCCAACATCCGCTTATATACGGTCAGAACGAGTGTGTTTTTAAGGGCTTTGCTTCGACAATGTGTCCAAAGGTAAATAGGGAGCTATAGTCTGCCATATAAGGTCCGTTATTACATTCGGGGAAAGAATCTTGTTATCCTCTCCATTGCACCGAACAACGCGCCACGAAGGTTCGCGTTGGGCTATCTCAAGGAAAGTAGTAGCGACACGCTGTTGATAATCTTGATTGCGTTCATGACCATCTCTTTCTCCACCAACTTCAACAGTACGTGCCTCAAGCATTTCCTTTGATGAAGTACGACTCACGTCAAGCAATACCGTGAGATCTGGTTTTGGTATGCCGAAACCTTTATCGCTGAACTCGAGAGCATAATTCCATTCCATAAACGCCTCTCTTTCGAGCAAGTTTTGCATCTTAGCGCCTTGGTGCCCCATATTTGAGGAGGCATATCGATTCGCAACGAAGACTGTCCCTCGACTAAGTCCTTCGTTAATTTTATCTTTAACCGTCCAGCGATCTGCCGCGGTGAGCGTGGCTGCAAGATAAGGGCTTACGGTGGTAGGGTCACCAAAATCTCCGCGTAAATAGTCTCTGAACGTTTTTGCAAAAATATTCTGACCATATTGGGGAAAATCCAAAATCTCCGCATTATACCCTTTAGTAAGCAATCTTCGGTGAATTCGCTCAACCTGCGTGCCTTTTCCAGAAGCATCAGGCCCATCAATAACAATAAGTCTTCCTCTTTTTATTTCCATCAACATTTTTAAGAGAGAGTTTTATAAAACATTCGTATACTCGAATATACGTTTTTGTCTGTAATGATGATTAAATATTCTTTTGCGATTTTGTTTGTATGCCAGATGACGAACGGGCGCCCTTTGGCGTTTCTCTCACTAAACGTTATACTTCTCCTGTTGCAGAATCGGTACTTTATGATACAGTGAAGGTACGGGGTCACAGCGAAATACAATTAGTCGATTATATGGGTGGACCTGACATGATTGAACGTGTGGCCACTGCAGGGCACGGGCGAGATATATTCCCTGAAGAACCAAGTCAAGAATCGTTCTTGCGGTATCTTGTTGCAAATAGCATTCTCGCGCCCTTTCGTTCTGTGCAATTGAAATTTTCAATACAAGCCCCAATTTCAACCGCGCTTGCGTTTGTATACGACCCTCGGGCTAGCGTTAATGAATACTCTGGTCGTTATTCGGTCATGCTTGATAGCGCGCGCCTTCCTTCTCGTGCAGAAATTGCATCTCATTTCCCAGCAGGCGTTCCCGAGGTTGATAAGCGAGTGGCTGAAATAGAATCGTTACTTATTGAAGGTAGACGCGATGCTGCCGAACGTTATAAGGGTCTTTTAGAAACCGATTTGGCACGGGAGCTTGCACGATCGGGATTGGGACCTAATAATGATACTCGATTCGTATGGAAAATGGATCTTGTCTCTCTTGCGTCTTTTGTTAAACGACAGCGTAACGTTACTCATCCTACGAGTCATACGCGTGAATGTGTGGACACGATAGATGAGATAGCACGTTATGTGGGAGGTGCCGCATGGGACGCACTCATTGAGTACGCGGCGCCTGATTTCCCGCTTAATTTGACTATGCCGAATGATGATTTTGTTGTCGATGGTCTTCTCGCCCCTTCTCCATGGGAAGTTTCTTCTACGCGTCGTGTGTGCGCTCCCGGTTTAGAAGAAGCTCTTTTCGTTTCTCGACAAGTTCTTGACCATGGTCTTTTTCAACCAGTTGATTATATGGGTGATGATAGTGCTCCTGCACAAGCTGCACGCACAAGCTATGGACAGGGAACGAAGCAATTGCAAGAAGACACTAAATTGATTCACTCTCTTGCACGAGATGCGCATACAACCCCTCTTGAGATGGCTGAACTTGCGGTTGAGTCTCGGGTGCCTTTCTTTTCAGATCCGCGACAAGCAGGACGGCATCGTACGCTTGCGCATCATGGGTTTATGGGCTATTTCCCCCTCGGCAGTCTTTTCTATTTTCCTTCTGATGAGCAATTTAAGTATCAAGACCGAAAGAATCGACAAGGGCGAGGCGCTGATATGGATGAGACAGATCGGACTCGCTCAAAAGAGTTATTGCGCGCAACCCTTGAAGGTCAAGTACGTCGAGCACAGGTGTTACGAGCGTTGGGCGCTCCTGAAGAATATATTCGTGATATGAAAGGAGTCGGATTTTATACAAAAACATGGCGGATAGGTGATGCTCATAACCTAACGAAATTTTTAGGGTTACGTACTGATGCCCACGCTCAATTCGAGGTACGGGCGTTTGCGCATGAAGTTGACCACGCTTTGGCACTTCAGATTCCGATTACTCATGAGGCAGCGCATACATATATGATTGACGGTATGCGTTTAAGCACGAGAGATATTCATCACTTTGCTGCTTCGGGGTTGTTGCTTCCAAGCGTTAATCCGAGCGATGTTTCTGCATATGTTCCACTTGGGTTAACCCTACCTATAGATAAAAACGATTTGTCAAAAGGTGTAAAGCTTACACGCGAAGGAGAGGCATTACGTACAAAAGTTCAAAGATTACGCAACCCTTAATTATTTAAGCCCGGTTGACTCAAATCCGCCCGCGCCTCGTTCTGTTTCACTCAGCTCGGAGACCTCATGAAAGTGGGGTTGTAATACTTGGATGAATGTGCCTTGCGCAATTCGATCTCCTTTAGCTATAGGAAATAGTTTTGTCGTACTGTTATACAGAATAATATGCACTTCTCCTCGATAGTCAGAGTCAATCACGCCTCCCGCTTTGATTATTCCTTTGGCTGAAAATCCGCTTCTTCCTTCCATACGCATGAAGTATCCGTTCGGTATCTCGAGCGTAACTCCCGTTCGTATCTTTCTTGTTTCTCCGGGTTGAAGCACAAATTCTTCAATAGAGTAGAAGTCGCATCCCGCTGAACCGTCAGTGGCATAGCGCGGCGTCTTGGCATCAGGATGTATCTTTTTGATAAGGACAATAGGAGTTTCCATTAGTTGTTAGAGGAGTGTCGTGTTTCAAGCGTGGCCTTGATAAAGGGCCACGAAAGACGCGTCCAGTTTTCTACTTTTAAGATTGCATCGTTGAACATAGCGTCCACTTCTGCAGGTGTATAGAATCGTGCTTCTGCCAAGCCTTGCCCTTCTTGAATGGTTACGTCGCCTTCTACTTCTAACAAAGCTACAAGACCAAAATGCACTTTCCCTATTTCATCCGAGTCATCGTTAATATAACCTACGAATTGGGGCGCGTTTATTGCTCCCCGTATGGTCACTTCTTCGCGTATCTCTCGCATCATTGCCGCCGTTAAGGCATCTTGTTGCCCTTGTTCAGTTTCTTTATCAATGTGTCCTCCTACGCCTCCTGAAACTTTTCCCATATACCTCTGCTCTAAGAATTCTTTACTTTGTTTGTCCGATTCGTTAGGGACGCGCCGATACATAAACACCTGCCCGGTACGTGGGCGAATAATCCAGACATAAGGGATGATTTGCTGAAGTGCGTGGTTTGACTCGAGCTCATCGCCGCGCGGATGATACGTGTGAGTAGCAAGAATGGTGCGTACGTAATCATGCGCAGTAAGAGGAAGAAATCCTTGAAATTGTTTGCCTGCAAAAAGAACGGTGCGAGGCACAACAAGCGCATGCTTTGGCATGAAGCCATCTGGAATAACAGTATAAAAGGATTATGTCACAGAGTTTTTTAACCAGAAATACTATCGAGCGTACGTTCTGATACATGCCCCCTTCTCTCTTTGATTCATAGCAACGTACTGCTACCGACACGTATTGTTTTGGTATGATAATCCTTAAAAGTCGTGCGCACTCCCACAACTATGCAGACTAATTTGCGCGGGGAGGGTGACTGGTACGACATGAACCGTCGAGAAAAGACGAAACTGCACATCCAAACCCCTCCAAGAAGAATTGTAAATACCGGAGAAGAACACGAAGTACACCAAACTATAGACGAATTTTTCTCAAGCACGAAGCGGGCCATAGAATCATTTTACGAAGTTAGAGGCCCCGATAACTTTGAGATACGCTCGGGAGAGCTAACCTTGCCAAACGCTCAAGTAACCGATGACAGATGCACCTATCTTACGTACAAAGATAGGGCCGTTGCCGTTGTTCTTGCAAGACGCACAGAATCCAACAAAATAGAATATACCTTTTCAAGCAATTTAGAAGACCTAGAATAATAGTTATTCTTTCGTTTCAATCTTGATCTGTACTGAGCGAGGAATTTTAAGCATCATGATAGGATGTAAAATACGATCTTCCGCAGGCAAATCAATGATGCGTTTATGCACACGCATTTCAAATCGGTCAAACGTCGCAGTGCCGTTCCCACACGGAGATTTTCGCGTAGTCACTTTCATACGCTTCGTAGGCAATGGGATAGGTCCACGCATAATGACTCCCGTACGCGTAGAGATTTCTTTGACCTGTCCAATAACTCCGTTTAACGCGCCGATGTCAACACTGCTTAACTTAATGCGTACCGTACCCATGTTCGTCTTACTGAGAAGTGGTTTTTAAAGCTTGCTACTGTTTTCAAGAGCGTTTTATGAGGTGGGCCCTCAGCGCCGCGTGCCAAGGGCCCTGCCACCACAGCCTTAGGCGTGATGACTATGATAGCCAAATGTCGCAGCATCCATTTTTAAGGTTATTGAATCAAAGATCAAAATCAGATTATATCCTTCCAATCTTTCCAAGTAAGTCTTCTCTTAAAAGAAACATGAGAATTATAGGGCTGTGTGTAAAGAACGTGTTCCCAAGAAGGCACTTGTACTCCCATTACTTCGGGACGATCATCTATTAGAATATCTGCATGGATAACTGTTTTGTCCTCGGCGATAATCATTTTTTTGGTCAAATCTTTACCAAAATTTTTTAACATCCAATCAAATTTATCTTGAAGACAAGTAGGATTACTAAACAAAGGCGCAGTGCAGATATATACCTTGTGCTCTCCTAGAACCATCTCGCGCAGGGCATCCACTGAGCCTTCAATTAAAGGGAGATTACGATAAAATCCCGGAGTATTATAAACGCCCTCTACCAACTCTCTTAATTCTTTAGTATATTGGTCTCTAATATAGAACGATGTTCGGTCTGCAAGAGGGATAAAGGGTCGATTGGGATGTGCATTCCTATAAGAATCTAAAAAACCCCTTTCAAAATCTGCAATAACACCATCCATATCGACAAGAACTCTCATAGGAAAGAGGAAAAGTAGGTGTTAATAAAGATTACTTTCTTCCATAAAAACATGGGCATAACAAGATTTAAGAAAGCATAAAGCGAAAAGAAAGTATGACCAGCACACAACAACGCAGAACGAGACGAAAGCACCAACTCAAGAAGCGTCTTCGCAAACTCTAAAGATATTTAAACCAGTTTTTCGTATCCACCGTCGTAAAGATGGTGAATGAATTTCTACAATTTGGAATTATTATAGGTCTTGCCGCCGCACTTTCTCTTATTGCTCGGGCCATCCGACAGCCCCCGTTAATCGCCTATCTCATCGCAGGATTAGTAGTAGGTCCTCTTTTCCTTAATTTCCCTTCAAGCGATGTGCTTCACTTTTTTGCACGCCTCGGCATAGCTTTTCTTTTATTCATTGTGGGCCTTAGCCTCAATTTCAAAACACTCAAAGACGTAGGCAAAGTATCATTTATAGCAGGCGTAGGGGCCATGGCCATAGTTTCACTAGTAAGCTACTTTATCGCACTCTATTTTGGATACAGCACCACAACCGCACTCTACCTCGGTGCCGCCTTCGCATTTTCATCAACGGTAGTAGTCGTCAAACTACTTTCAGACAAGCGAGAAATAGATACATTGCATGGTAGAATTGCGTTAGGTATCCTCATTGTAGAAAACTTTGTCGCGGCAATTATGCTTGTCCTCGTTCCAGTAATTGGAGAGGCATCGTCAACCGCAATAGTCATGCAACTCGCCAAAGCGGCAGGACTCATCATCGCAGTATTCGCTGCCTCATGGATTGTGCTCCCTTTTATATTTGGTATCGCGGCACGTTCATCAGAAACGTTGTTCCTTGTAAGCGCAGCATGGGCACTCATCGTATCAGCAATCTTTTCAGCAGTAGGACTCCCGCTTGAAATAGGCGCATTGCTTGCAGGCGTTGCATTGGCTTCATCGAAATTCGCGCTCGACATAAGCACAAAAATGAAAGGGTTACGTGACTTTTTTGTCGTACTTTTCTTCGTCTATTTTGGAAGCCTCTTGCAAGGTCCGTTCAACACCGAAATGATTGTAGCGGCCATAACCTTCTCGTTGTTCATCCTCATAGGAAAACCTATCGTTATTATGGCTTTCATGCGAACATTCGGATACAAAAAACGCACAAACTTCTTCGCAGGAGTGGGGCTCGCGCAGATTAGTGAGTTTTCATTAGTATTGCTTCTGGTAGGATTCACACAAGGGATAATTGGTCAATCAGCACTTACACTTGCGCTTCTGGTTGCATTCATCACCCTTGCGTTCAGCAGTTACAGTTTATCCTATGCCCAACCCATCTTCAGAGCCCTTGCGCCCCTTCTAACTATTTTTGAGAGTTCAACGTTTGATGTAGACACACTCAGAAAAGACAAAAAATACGACATCATTCTATTTGGATACAACCGTGTCGGGTTTACACTCATTAAAGCATTTGAACGTGCGCAAAAGTCGTATCTTGTAGTGGATTATAATCCCCAAGTCATACTGGATTTAAGCAGCCGCAAAATTAACTGTGTCTATGGGGATGCGCATGACCCTGAGCTTTTCCAAGAATTGCAGCTAAACGATGCTGAGCTCGTACTTTCAACCATCCCCGATTACGACGTCAACACATTAATAAAAAAAGCAATCCATTCGAAGAAAACCGTATTTATTCCAACATCGCATACCTTTGAGAATACTGAACAACTATACACCGATGGCGCAGATTACGTCATCATGCCTCACTTCCTTGGAGGACAATATGTAGCCGATATGTTATTTGACAAAGCTTTCAGCCGCGATACACTCGCAGCCCAGGGGAAAAAACAACGTCAAGAACTGAAAGAACGCGCGCGTGAAGGACACGTCCACCCCAGTCGAGAGCGCTACGGTCGCTAGTTTTCTTGGTAATCGAACAGCGTATCAAGAATACGCATGAGAAGTTCAAAAGCGGCAATAAGCAAAAAGTAATACGCAATTGAACCAAGAAACTGAGGAAGTTGTACAATCGCATCAACAAGAGAACCAAGAGGCGTTATCTCCGCGCGCGTTACGAAAACAACGAGTACCGTTAACGGAAACAGCTTTGCTAATTCTTCCGCAAGCTCCTTTCGATGATAGGCCAATATACGAACCGCGACAATAACGGCCGCAGCCAAGTTCAAAGCAGTACTAACTGATGACTCCTCAAGCATCACAAAAATAATCAGCGCAAAAACCGCGAACCAGAAGAAAATAAAAAACGGTAAAATGATGATATATTCAATCAAGTAGAGTATAAACGCAAAAAACTTACTAAAGAAAGGATGTTCTGATTGATTATAACGTGCCAAATTAAGCTTTAGAATATCTTTATGGGCAATAATCCGATACACTTTCCAAATAAACAAAGCGTAGAGCGTTATAATGACCGCCAAAACTATGACATTTACAATCGCGCGATATTCTGGCGGAATGGCTCCGATTAGTGAATTTAAAATCAAGGAAATATCGGCAATCATCTCTTTTTTCATTCAGACCGCTAATCTTTAAATAACCTTCTCCCATAAAGAGGACATGCTAGACATACGTCTTGTGCGCGAACACCCCGAAGTGATAAAAGAGACCATCAAGAAAAAAGGCAAGCTCGAAAAACTTAAACTTCTTGAAGAGACGATTAAAAAAGACAGCGATTGGCGCACATTAAAGGCAGAGGTTGATAAGTTTCGTGCCGATCGTAACGCGATTTCAAAACGGATAGGAGATGCAAAGAAATCAGGCAGTTCGACAACCGCGTTGCTCAAAAAAGCAAGTACAATCCCTGAAAAAATTGCTAAAGTAGAGTCTAAGGCAGGGATATTAGAAGCACGTGTACAAGAGCTGCTTAAACAGCTCCCCAATGCAATGCATCCTTCAGTACCATTAGGAAAAAGCGACAAAGACAACGTAGAGCTCAAAGCAATAGGAAAACCAGGAAAATTCGAGTTCCCCGTCGTTTCACACGCCGAGCTTGCAGAATCACTCGGACTTGCCGATTTTGACGCCTCAGCACGCACCTCCGGAAATGGATTTTATTACCTTGAAGGGGACCTTGCGCTGCTTAATCAAGCGCTCATCCGATATGGGATAGATACCATGGTAGCAAAAGGATTCACGTATGTTGAAACACCTTTGCTTCTGCGCGGAGAAGTTATACGAAACGTGACTGACCTCAACGATATGCAAAATCAGATTTACAAGGCAGACGAAGACCTCTATCTTATTGGCACAAGCGAGCACTCGCTCATCGGCCGTCATATCGACACAATTATTCCTGAAAAAAAGCTTCCCCTAAAGCATACATCTTATTCCATGTGCTTCAGAAAAGAAATTGGAAGCCACGGACTCGACCAGAAAGGGCTGTTTAGAACACATCAGTTTAACAAGATTGAAATGATTGTGATTTGTACGCCCGAAGAATCAATGAAACACTATGAAGAAATGCAAGCGATTACCATTGAACTATTCAAGGGGCTTGGGGTTCCTATCAGGGTGCTCGCTATCTGCTCAGGAGATTTAGGGGACTTAAAGCACATCCAAGTAGACATTGAAGCGTGGTCCCCTCGCACAAAGGCTTATTTCGAAGTGGGATCATGTTCTAATCTAACCGACGCACAAGCACGTCGTTTGAAAATTAGATGTGACGGCCCTCGAGGACGATACGTGCCACACACGTTAAACAATACGGCAATCGCAACTTCGCGCGCGCTAGTGGCTATACTTGAAAACTATCAGCAAAAAGACGGAAGCGTGAAAATCCCCGAAGTATTACAGCCGTATATGCACGGCAAAAAGATGCTTACCGCGCGTTCTCGATAAAAAAGTCGCTGTGTGATTCCTCGGCTTTAAGCCGAGATTTTCTTGCGACTTTTGATGCTCAAGGAACTACCCTGCCTTAAAGGGCACGGTTTTCTGTCACGTTCCTTGACATAAAAAATAAAAATAAAAATAAAAAAAGACTTTATTTGCGCCCGCGAGAGCTTTCCATAGGGCCCTTCATACCGTCAGACCTGTTCGTCATAACACCAAGCCACCAATAGTTGGTTATGGCCACAAGATGAAGCAAAACGCTCGGAAGTTGAGTATCCGCAAGGTTACTCCAAGGAATAGTAACTAACGTTGCTACCGAGAGAATAAATGCGGGAGGCCACGCTGTGTACTGAAGTTTCCAATTGGCAAGGATTGCGATACCGAATACAATTTCTGAGAGGATAAGTATCCACGCAAAAAACCCAGGTAGCGGGAATCCAAATCCGCCCAACATGCCCGTTACGTTCGTAGGAGTAATGACAAATAATTTCATTAGCCCTGGAACAAGCATGAGCAAACCCAACAAGATTCGATTGACTAATTTAACACACATAGTTTAATGTCCTCCTTTCATTGGTATAAGTTAAAACTATTCCTTTCTCTTAATATATAAAGTTAAGGCAACAAGGCAACCCAACACAGTAAGCACAATGAGCGACCAACCCAGAATAGCACCAGCAATTTCGGGAATATAGGGGATAACAACGGCCTTAGTGACCAGAATGGTTCCTTGTATAAACGCAAGTGCCACACCAATTACCCACCCAATGACATTCAATAACCGTTCAGCGACCGAAGATTCTCCAATCATATGTTCTAAAACGATATATCGTATATGCTATATAAACCTATTGCGTTTTTTGCAGTTGTTGTATTGCTTCAAGCACACGCGTGTCGGGAGAGAGCACATACACATGATCGGTAGGTGAACGTAACGCTCGATAAAGGCGCTGTAAAAACTCACGCTGCGCTTTATCTTTGTAACATTCCCAGAAATAAGAGGGATGTGTACGTTCGAGTACACGCCAAAAGATATCTCTCGGATTGGGATTAGGATATTTAGTGAATATAATCGCATTGCACGTATCTCCTGGAAAGTCCACACCGCGTGAACATTTAGTAGTGGCAAGTGTGTCGCTCAGTTTCGATTTGAAAAGTGAGATAAGACGCCCCGTTTTATCAGAAAATTGTAATTCTTTTAATTGTTCTCGAGGCATAACGTGCGTCAACTCGTACTGATACGTTTCCTCCATCGTGGGAAGGTCTTCAAATGCATTGACGTGTACAAGAAGTGGCCGAGGTGCCTTCGCCCAACAGGCACCCAAAGCACGCAAATAAAGCGCACGACTATCTTTTTTTGAAGAAAGATTGGAATAACGACAATCCATCTCGTGACCGGTTCGAATAATTTCAATCGTTCCAGGAGCTTTTGTTTCGGCCTCAATAATAACAAAGTTTTTGATACCGAATATGTCTCGCAGCACATCAGGACTATGCAACGTACCCGACATTAATACGAGCGCTTTATTTTTACGTACAATTTCTGCAAATCGCTTTGAAATATTGGTCGTTACCAATTCAACAACCAAATCATCTTCATATTTCTTATAGGTAAGAAACGTTTCATCAACGAACGGAGCAAAAGAACGCGCAACTTCTAAGGCTTGAGCCACATAACTCGTCTCATCGAGACCCGCTTCATCCTGAAGCGCAGGATTTTCTGCGAGATTTTTCAAAATAATGCCTACTTTTGTCTCCCGCACCGGTGTAATCTCTTTTTCGTTGAATCCGAGCGCGCCTACACGTTTTTCCTCAATCTTAATAGCCTCGCGAATTGCCTCAAGGGCATCTTCCGTTTTTTCATTAATGGGAGCAA
>CAYHBQ010000015.1:0-18920 GCA_964354995.1 Candidatus Woesearchaeota archaeon
GTTGGAGGGAAGGTTGTTATTGACTATTTGCGAGAATCTGCAGCTTCGTATATTTATTCAAATCCTATTTCTCCCGCGTCTGCCTGTGCGGCGCTCGCGTCAGTTCGATTTGTCGATAGCTCCGAGGGAGTTCGGCTTTTAGAAACGTTACGAGAGAACATTGCATTTTTCAAATCTGAAATGTGCAACGCAGGTTTTAGGTTTGCTGCTGAATCTAATCACCCTATTCAGCCGCTTTTGGCGGGGGATACCCCGACGACAAAACAATTCGCTCGCAACTTGTTTGAACAAGGGATTCTTGTAACTCCCATTAATTATCCTGTTGTTCCCAAAGGGAAAGATGAGATACGCGTACAGCTCTCTGCGCTTCATGGGAAAAATGAAATAGCCACATTTATCAACGAAGCGGTTGTGTGTGCTCGAACGATTGGGCTTTTTAAGAATTAGCGAATCGATTAATAAATTCTTGAGGGAGATTATGACCTGTATATATCTTAAATTGATCTGCGGCTTGATACGCAGTGAGCATTCTTCCAGGAATAACGATCTTCTCAAGCGCGCGAGCGTCACGTATAAGTGTTGTGTCACCAACGACTGCATCTAGTACATATAAAAAGAGGGTAAGAAACTTTTTTGCGAGAGGGGTTTCGTCGGGACCCATTCCGCGATTTGTTGCATTAATTAACCAGTGTGCTCTGATAGAGGAAATTTCGCTCTCATCTATAACAGAGCCATTGCCAATTCTTTGGACCATGGACTCTGCATGTTCTCTTGTTCTGTTCATAACGTATAGATTTGCTCCCTTGTCAAGCACTGCAGCACCAAGTGCGTGAGCAACGCCTCCTGCGCCTAAGAGAACTACGCGTTTTCCGAACACATCTGACTCATTTAGTAACTTGCCTGCGCCCGTATAATCTGTGTTGAATCCTATAAGTCGCCCGTCTTGATTTAAAATTGTATTGACTGCACCGGTTCTTTCTGCGGAGACGTCTCGTTCATCAACCAGCTCGTAGACTCTCTTTTTATGGGGCATTGAGACGCTGCAGCCTTTACAATTATCGCGTACAATTTTTAACATCGATTCGAGTTCTGAAGCGTTTACTTTTAGAGGAATATACATATAATCCAGGCCCAATAGGCTGTATCCCCGGTTATGAAACTCTCTTCCAAACGTTCCAGGTCTTTCCGCGATAGAGATGCATACCTTCTTTGACTCTGGGCTCATTGAACCTTGCAAATGTCGTTGTTTAAAAAGATTACTAAAGCGAACCTTTTTTAATAGTAAAAAAGAGAAGAGACTATGTATAGCGTGAAGGACATCTGTATTATTATTCCGACGTACAACCGCGCAGAAGATCTCCGTGTAACACTCGAGTCGATAAAGCCCTATATTGCAAGGTTAGGGGAAATTATTATTGTTGACCAAAGCACCGATGATTTAACTAAAAAGTTAGTCGGTTCCCTAAGAAAAAAGAACATAACATACGTTCGATCTGATGTTCCTGCGCTTACGGTCGCGCGAAATAGGGGGGTTAAGGCCGCTTCGCGTTCGTCGAAGCTGATACTCTTCATTGATGATGATGTTAGTCTTGACAAAGGCTACTTTGATGAGATTGTTCGCGTCTTTAATGAGCATCCGAATGCTCTGGGCGTCGGAGGGTATTACCTTGCGCCAGGGATGTGCGAGGGACGATTTGAACGGGCGATACGTAGACTATTTTTAATTGAGCATCATGCACGAAACAGCGCGCGTGTTCTTTCTGCGTATGGGGCAGTTTATCCATCGGAGCTTGATTCAATAATCGCTGCGCAATGGATACCGGGATTCAACATGACTTTCAAAAGAGAAATATTTTCCAAAATGAAATTTGATGAAAAATTGCGACGCTATTCCCTTGCAGAAGATTTCGATTTCACGTATCGCGTACACTCTCTAAGCCCGGGTTCCCTCTACTTGACTCCCCTTGCAAAACTAGTGCATCGCGTTTCAAGTGTTGAGAGGTATCCGGCTAAGCGAATAAGTTACATGAACCAAGCCCATCATTTCTACCTCAATTATAAAAATTTCAACAAGAATGCTAAAGAAGCAGTCATCTTTCTTTGGGCCATTTTTGGAATCACGTTTCTCAGAATCGCGCTCTATTTGATTAAGCCCTCCATGCGCAATCGACTTAAGTTATATTATTATTTCACCTCCCTCGTTTATTGTATGGGCCATCTTTCTGACGTGAAAAAAGGGATCTTCTATATTCCTGACTAATTATTTTGTTGCTTCGACGGTGTAGCCCATTGTCCAAACTCTGACGCGATCAATAGCATCGAGGTGAAAAAGAATGAATGAAAATAAAATCTTGAAGAGCACAAGATCTATCGCGCTCAAGAGATAATAAATCGGCTTTATGTGTTTCCATTGTTCTGCAAGACTATTGAATCGTAATGCATCGGCTAAAAATTTGAAATAGCCCCCCATGGGGGTTATTTTATATTTTCTGAATCCTGCTGTGCGCAGTACACTTTCTAGACCGTACTTGGTGAAATAAAAATAATTATGAGGTGCTTGATGAATCATCCATCCTTGGGGCGTCGTCAGATAGAGTTTTCCTCCCTTTTTCAACACACGATACATTTCATCCATAACTCTTTGAGGAAACTCCACGTGCTCGAGTACCTCTGTAGATAGAACTATATCGTACGTGCCGGTTGATTTGGGAATATTATCGAGGCTGCAAGTAAAATCGAGTATCTTGTCATGATCAACAAAGTCGGTCGATTCATATCGGCAATGACGAAAAAACGGCTTATAGGGGCAAGGGCCTGCACCCGCATCCAAAACTCTTGCACCGTGGGGAGTTCTCTTGGCAGATTGTTTAACAAACGTTTCGATTGCATGGCGGCGAGGGTTCAATTGCAACCTAAACGACTTCGGAAAAAGATTAATGACGCTTTGAATTCTCGTATCTCTGCCCGTCACCCTATCCCTTGTCATGGGGGGGTGATGAACGGATTATTTTTAAATTGTTGTTCCATCCAAGAATATGGCTTCTGAGGAAAAAACAAGGCGATATCTAAACACGTTTGTACGTACCTCGATTTTTGTACTTTTTAGTATACTTCTTTCTAAAATTTTTACCTATGCTTATAAAATTGCGATTGCCCGACATTTCGGTGCGGAAGTATATGGAAATTTCTCTTTAGCGATCATTATCACGGGTTTCTTTATTGCGTTCGCATCGTTAGGCTTCTCTGATGGCTTGGTAAGGTACATATCATATTATTTAGGGAAGAAAGACATTTCAAGAATAAAGTACTTTGTTGTTTTTAGTATAAAGGTTATGATGGTAACCGGAGTCCTTGGAGGGTTAGCCCTCTTCTTTTCTGCAGAGTATATTTCTCTTACCTTTTTCCACACTATTGATCTTTCCATTTATCTTAAAGTATTCAGCCTCATAGTGCCGCTTTCGCTGCTCGGCAGTATGGCAATTGCAATTCTTAGATCGCATGAAAAAGCAAAGACTGCTTCATTTATCGTAAGTATTTTCCATAATGGGGTTCGTTTCTTGCTACTCGTGACCCTTATTTTTATGGGTTTAAGGCTAAACTCTCTTTTGTATTCCTATATCATTTCATATGTGCTCGTGGTTATCGCCGCGTTATACCTTGCCCGAAACAATTTGAGAGAGATATCTCGCAATACTGATTCTTTAAGTGACGCCGAAAGGGGAGTTTTGAGGAAGGACATCTTCTCCTACTCTTGGCCCCTCGTATTTGTAGGTCTTCTCTTCAGTATGTTTTATTGGATAGATTCGCTCGTGCTCGGTTATTTTGTGGACGCGACTGTTGTAGGGTACTATAGCGCGGCTGCCACCTTGGCGGGCCTTTTTGTTATGGCTCCTGATTTGTTCAGTCAACTCTTTTTGCCAATCGTGTCTAAAGAGCTTTCAAGGAAGAATAGCCAGGTTATTAGAGATATTACCAAACAAATTACTAAGTGGATTTATATGATTAACATCCCTCTTTTTGCCGCCTTGTTTGTTTTTCCCGATGTTGTTTTGAACCTTTTCTTTGGCCAGGAGTTCGAGGTAGCACAGATTCCTCTTCGGATTCTTGCGGTAGGCGGACTCTTCTCTAGTTTTATCAATACATTTACTGCCTTGCTTTCTGCCAAAAAGAAGACTAAGCTAATTCTCTATAATTTTAGTATTTTTTCGGCGCTTAATCTTGGACTTAACCTTGCGCTTATACGATTTGGCATGATTGGAGTTGCTATTGCTACGGCGATTTGTTGGATAGGATTTTATTCCGTGTTGTTTTTCCAGATCCGGAGACAGTATGGATTTTATCCGCTCCAGAGGGCCACCTTCAGGATGACCGTTGCGTCTCTTTTCCTTATTGGACCCCTCTACCTTTCTGCGCAACAAATTTCTGCTACCTTGGGGTCTATGATGGTGGCCATGGCCTTATTTTGCATGGGCTATTTTGGCCTTTTGTTTGCGACGAGAGCGCTTGACGAACGTGACTGGCGCATTATTAGCGACTTAAAAATGAAACTGACGAAGGATATTAGCCCGTTTGCACGTTTTTCCCAAAATGAATGAGCTACATTTAAATAGGGTAAAACGCGCTCGTTTTAATGGAGAATAGAACCATCCTTACAACCGGAGCTTATGGTAGACTCGGAAAGGTTCTGCAGACGCTTGACTGGGGCACCTCCGTTTTGCTCACGCCCAATAAGGCTGAATTAGATATTACCAATGAATCAAGTGTGATGCGATATTTTGAAAAACATTCTATTCAGGCCCTTATACATTGTGCCGCCCTCACCGATATGAAGAAATGTGAACTGGAGCCTTCTCTAGCGATTGCAACTAATGTTGAAGGGACGGCACATGTGGTTCGTGCCCTGTTAATGCATTGCCCCCAAGCACGAATGATGTATCTGTCGACAGACTATGTGTATCCCTCGTTAAATGGGCCTTATGGTGAAAACGACCTTGTTAAACCATTTAATCTCTATGCGACGACCAAACTTGGCGGAGAATGGGTCGCACAAGCAATCCCTAACCATTGCATTATGAGAACGAGCTTTTTTAATCCGGATCATATTCCATTTGATTCTGCTCCTTCGGATGCGTTTTGTTCGAAGATTTCTTTTAGGGAGGGTGCAGAAGCAGTGCGATTTCTTTTAGAAAACGATTTTGTGGGGGTTATCAACGTTGGTCGAGACAAAATAAGCCTTTATGATTTACTGCGCACATACCGCCCCGATATTCGACCCATCTCACTTGAAGAAGTTAATCGTGCGACGCCCGTTAAACGTGCGCCCGATTCTTCGCTTGATATCTCGCTCTGGAAAAAACTGAGGGGATTGCGATGAGCTTCTCTGACGTACGCTACGAACGAAGAGTAGACCTCCATACTAATGAGAATAGAACTATTTCTACATTGCTCAAGGGAGATATGCTTGGATTTAGCGCGGAACAGGTACGAATTGTACAATTACAAAGGGAGGCTACTTTGGGCAATCACTGGAGAGAGTATGCGGAAGTATATGGAGTGGTTGGTGAAGCAAAGATTGTTCTCGAAGAAGTGACTACCAAGAAAAGAAGCGAATATAATCTTTTAACCGGCGATAGACTCTTCGTCCCTGCAGAAGTTGCTCTGCGGATTGATGCAAAAAAAGAGACCGTCATTATCGCTTGTGGCGCAGAAACGGATCGAGAAGGAAAAACGCATAAATATATCGTTAATTAGGCGGCCGATTGTATGAGCGCTGTTGGCTTAAACAGTCTTGCACAGAACGTGGAAATTTTAACAGCTCTCGGATATTTGGTTCTTCGTAGTATATTTACTAAAAAGTGCTTAAGAAGTGGGGGATTTACAAAGATGGAGTAAAAAAGGATTTTATAGAGTGCAGCACTTGTGAATAACCTTTTCTGGTTACGCGCCACTATGAGGTCCAAGTCCAAATATGTAAATAGAATATGGTCTGTGTTAAGCACAGGAATCCGAGTTATCTTTTTGGTTCGTACAAAGGGGACTGCCAAGAAGGAGACTTCGTTCGTATTGATTTGCATCTTTTTTCCCTCATACATCAAGGCAAACTTTTCCACGTTTTTTGAGAAATACCCTTTTTCTACCATGTACTGAGATATATCGATGTTATCATAAACGTAACTCTTATCCTTGAGATAATTATACGCGTAGTAAAGAGAGAGGGTTGCATAGTCCCCTATGATTAAAGAATTGAGGTATGCGTCGCAGATTGAGACCGGTTTTCCAAGAAGTTTCATCGAATACGTTTGAAAATAATCCCTATGGGAGAGAGATTCGTGATAGGGGCTCTTGAAGCTAACAAACCGTGCACCACCAATCTTTGATTTCAAGTGTTCTCCTCCTTTTTTTAAGTCGGCTCTTTCGAGATAAACGACGTGTTCGTTCATACTCGCTCGAGCAGCCATACTGTATAAAGGACGTTTATCTTTTTCTATCGCATAGAACGCATCACCGAGCAGTTTTTGATTTGAAAACTTTTTCGTTACTTTTTCATAGGCTTTCTGTGCGATTTTCTCCCGTTCTTTTTCGTGCTTTAAGTAATACACAATTTTTTCGTACATTTCTTGTTCAGTCTTGAAGGTTACAAAATCGACGCCTTCGGTAAATTTGGGGAAGTAGCCTTCTACGTATTCGGTGAGTGCAAACGACTTGCAGGCGTTTACTGCCATGGACCGCTCAAGAACATGCGGGACTGCAAAGAAGTTTTGAGAGAAGCATAGACTTATTTTTGATTCGTTGATGAATTTTACGAACGCTTCATCAGAAAGTTTTCCCACGTAGTGATTCTTGAATTCGGGGTAGTCGTCCCAGCCTGCGCCTGCAAGTTTGAAGTTCACCTGCTTCTTAAGAAGATAGCGTATATATTTTAGACGATCTCCTTTAGGGGTTCCCACAAACACCACGTCGTATTTTTTCTTAAGATTGAGCGGTCTAAATTTTTCAATGTCGGCACCGAGTACGTCAAACCAAGGTATTCCTGCTTTGTCATATCGTTTTGTGAACTGCAATTGGCTAATAAGTTGGTAATCAATCACTGCCGAATAGGGCACTGTGTAATGATCGAACTTTATGTCATCATCTCCGTTCCAATGAGTAACTTTGGCGTTAGGCAATATTTCCTTAATTTTAACGAGGGTCTCTGGATAGAATTCGTCCCATACCAAGAAGAGATGAATGTAGTCGGGTTTTTCTTTTCGCAGGGTTTCAAGAAAACGTCTATTCATCTCTTTCTTACCGTGCTTATATGTTTCCTCTTGCGGATCAAAATTAACGACTTCTTTGAAAATTTTGCGAAGAGGGATATTGTAAGCTTGATTAATTATCCAATTCACATTGTTAATGGACCACATAGCAAGAAGCATTTTTTTGTTGATTTTCTTTGGCACGGGGTTGGCACGAACAAACCCTTTAAAAGATTTGCTGCAGTCAGAAGGCTTATAAATGAGATTTATGGTGCATCTTTATGCAGAGAAAGAACTGTCTTGTGTGTGATTCGCACGAACTTGTGGAAATAATCAATCTCGGTAGCCATCCCTTCGCGGATACGTTTGTACCCGAATCGAAGGCAAGCGAAGCGGATGCTGTTTATCCGCTTGTGTGTGACTTGTGTAAGCAGTGCGGTCATGTGCAGACTCGATACGAAACAGATCCCGCTCTTCGCTATTCTGGTGTAGATTATTCGTATACCTCGTCTAACTCGACGTTTGCAACAACCCATTGGAACGAATACGCGCACGAGTTAACTACCTCTCTTAAATTGCAACCCGGTGCGTTGGTAATCGATGTAGGTTCCAATGATGGGTACCTCCCTGAACAATTCGCCAAGCAGGGTCTCAGGGTGCTTGGAGTCGACCCTTCTGATTACATGGCAGAATTGGCCAAGAAGAGGGGTGTCGATACGAGGGTAGGATTATTCGGGCGAGAGGTAGCTGAGCAGATACTCGCAACACACGGACAGGCCGACCTTGTGACTGCAAATAATGTCTTCAATCACGCAAATAACCCTCTTGAGTTTGTAAAGGCCGTGGCTGCCCTGCTCAAACCAACCGGCAGTTTCGTATTTGAACAGCCCTACTGGTTAACAAGTATCGAGAGCGGAAAATTTGACCAGATTTATCACGAACATGTGAGTTACTTTAGTGTACGTTCGTTGAAAACACTCCTTGGTCGTGCAGGGCTTGCTATCAAAGAAGCACGTGTTGTCGATTACCATGGGGGTTCGTTGAGAATAATCGCACAGAAAAAAGAGAAGATTGTGCAAGAACCTGACCATGTTAAAGAAATGATTCGAAGAGAAGAGGCGCGCGGTCTGTTTAATGGTACGTCTTATGAAATGTTCATGCAGACAAATATTAAGCGAAGAAGCGCATTTATGCAAAAACTTCATCAACTAAAAGCGGAAGGGAATGTGATAATAGGCGTCGGCGCTCCTGCCAAAGGGAATACGTTCCTCAATTATTACGGGATAAATAATACATTATTAGATTACGTAACCGATTCTTCCCTCCATAAACAAGGAAAGTATACACCCGCAACAAGAATCCCTATTGTGAGCGATGATATATTTTCTAAATATGGCAAAGTGTACGCGCTGGTGTTATCTTGGAACATCGTTGATCAACTAAAAAAGGCCCTTGCTCTCCTCAATCAGAACATAGAGTTTATTTCTCCGGACGGATGCTGATGATACAAAAGATATACTCCAAAGTCGACCCCGCGGTTTTACTGCATACGATTTACACACACGAACCTTCTAGTGAGGGTACGAAATCCCTGCTCACTGAACCTGCGCACTTCTTACAGGCGGTTTCATTTAGTATGCCTGTCGGCGCTGAATCAAAGCCCCACACGCACAACGCGCAAGAACGCGTAACGAGTCACACCCATGAGGCGCTTTTAGTATTTAGGGGCTCTATTGAACTTTCAATTTATGATATAGACGACACGTTTCTCGAAAAAATTAATTTGAACGAAGGCGATTGTTACATTATTTTTGCAGGAGGACATAGTATAAAGGCGCTTACACCTGCGCACCTTTTTGAATTCAAGAATGGACCCTACAACGGCCCTGAAAAAGATAGGACTTTTCTTAGCTGACGAGCCCGCGATTCTTTAGAAGTTCTTTTGCCTTCTCAAGATAATAACCCTTCGGCTTTTGAGTGCCTCGTTCAATGGGGATGATGCCTTCTTCTTCAAACTTTTCCTTGAGGTCTGCTTCGACCATCATTTCCACCAACTCTTTGAACTTAACTTTTGTTTCCCAATTGAGGATCTTCTTTGCTTTTGAATAATCGCCCAAGAGTGCTGGAACCTCTGCCGGTCTTTTAAATCGGTCGTCGGCGATAATATGATTTTCGTAGTTCAATCCGACCAAAGAAAATGCTTCTCGTAGGAAGTCTCGCACGGTGTGCGTTTCATTAGTGGCAATAACAAAATCATCTGGTTTGTCGTGTTGTAATATCTTCCACATTGCTTGTACATACTCTGCAGAAAAACCCCAGTCTCGTTTTGCGTCAAGGTTTCCTAGTTTCATTTTGTCAATCTCCCCTACGATTATTCGTGATAATTCTTTAGTTATCTTTCTCGTTACGAAATTATGCCCTCTTCGCGGAGATTCGTGATTGAATAGTATTCCATTCGATGCAAAAAGATTGTACGCGTTGCGGTAAACTTTTACTAGGTGGAATGCGGCCACTTTAGAAACACCGTAAGGGCTTTGCGGTTGGAAGGGAGTTTCCTCATGTTGTGGCGGGGATGAAGCACCAAACATCTCAGAAGACGAAGCTTGATAGAATTTGCAGGGGAGTTTCATATCCCGTATCGCGTCGAGCAAACGTAATGTCCCTAAGGCATTAATATCGAATGTTGAAAGCGGATTGTTGAAGCTAATTCCTACGTGGCTTTGCGCCCCTAAATTATAGATTTCATCCGGCTTAACAATTTCTAAAATTGACCGTAAACTTGAGGCGTCAGTTAGGTCTGCAAAATAGAGTGCAAAGGCAACCTCCGAATTCTGGACCATATCAGCGTTATATGTTTTGTATAGGTGATCTATGCGATTCGTATGCAACGTAGACGAACGACGCATGATCCCTCTGACTTGATATCCTTTCTCTAGAAGGAATTCTGCTAAATAGGATCCGTCTTGTCCGGTGATGCCTGTTATGAGTGCAACCTTCTTCTTTTCCATGAGCGTTGGCAAAGAACAGACAATTTAAACCTTTTTATTGCTCAAGGGCACCATAAAGAATGTTTAAATAACGAACAAGTTTTTAGGGCTTATGTCTGGTTCATCCAACGCCTCTTCTTTTTGGGAGAGGGCTATTGACTTTATCTTTTCAAACGATAGTAGAAAATGGTTGATTGCGATTGTGATATTAGGAGCCTTGTTACGAATTATTGTGGCTTCTAATCTTCCCCCAGTTGCAGATGAAATGGTGCATGGCACTCATGCGATAGGAGTCTCGAAACTAGCACCACTCAGCACCACGGCTCAAGCGCAAGTATGGTATTATCTTACCGACTACGGTTATCGACTATTTGGAATTCACTTGTTGACCGCGCGTCTGCTTTCGGTTTTGTTTGGGACATTATCAATCATATTGGTTTATCTTTTGGGAAGCCTGCTATTTAACAAGCGCGCGGGGCTTATAGCCTCGTTTTTACTTGCCGTTTCTATCTTCCACATTACCTGGTCTGCTGCCTATCAAGATCAGACTATGATGTTTTTTGTTCTGCTGGCATCTTACTTTTTCATTAAAGAATACAAAGAAAGGGGCACCATTTCGTATTTGAGCGCGTTATTCTTAGGGGTGGCTATACTTGTTAAAATAATTACGGGAATCTTCATTTTAATGTTCGGGTTTTTTATGTTGGGAATATTGTATAAGGATTACAAAAAGAAAACGGGAAAGTTTTCACAGAACTTTAAACGGGCAGTGGTGTTTGGGCTTATCCTTTTAGTAGCCATGACTCCCATTGTTGCCTATAACTATTTTCTCTATAAAGACAAAGGGATTGTTGACCTTGCCCTTGCTCAATTTTTACGGATAAACGCAGAGTATTATACGGGCCCGGGATTAGCACACGGTCAAGGATTCGTCATCGATAAGTTGCCTCGTAACTTATACACTGTACTAAGCCATTATTTTGTACGGGAAGATCTGCTGGTCTCATTGTGCGGATTAGTCGGTTTGATTTACACGGCAAGTCGTTTTAAGAAAAAAAACTTTGGCGAGCTCTTTATGGTTGCTCTATGCCTATTTAGCTTGATTTTCATAGCTTCTGCTATTGTCTTACAAACACATTACACTTCATTTTTCCCCTTCTTTTCTATCTTTGCGGGGGGCGCATTCGCATTTGCAGAAACAAAGGTTTCGCACCAGGGAATGCGAAAATATGGATTAATTGTGTCGGTTATAGTGTTGCTTCTTTTTACGATTTATTCTCTTAGACAACCCCTTACCTCACAAAGTGCAATCGAAAAAATAAGGGATTATGCTATAGAAAATATCGACGCAAAAACACTCGTTATCTTAGACTCTCGAATTTATCGCGGGACTAATGCATGGGCGTTTAGTGACAAACATTATGCGGAATCGAGTTATCTTGCCCAGATACTAGATAACGCCGATACAACTTCACCGAGGATCCCCGTAAGAACGCTTTTTGTCGAATGTGTCACGGACGACTGTGGATGGGGGACTGTCAAGGATCAACCTGACTTCAATAGATCCGTTGAAGATATTGTTGAAGCTTTCAAAAACGCCTCTGCACCCCCGATTGTTTTTACAGGTGGAGGTTCAATTTACGGTATACGTGACTCGGAAATAACAGGCAATCCTCATTTTAGAGTGTATGAAGTAATCTTGCCTTTAAAGAACGGAGTTCTCCAAGC
Organism: Candidatus Woesearchaeota archaeon; assembly: GCA_964354995.1. Classification (GTDB taxonomy): domain Archaea; phylum Nanobdellota; class Nanobdellia; order Pacearchaeales; family GW2011-AR1; genus JBBSZK01. Next base: position 11,951 of record CAYHBQ010000015.1, read on the forward strand.
CGTTGATGTAACGCATAGTCATTTCTTTTACCACATTCCCCGTGATGAAAACCCTGAGCAAGCGTTTGATTACTATAAGGTCCAGGGGGGAATTGATAGCCTTGTCAACTTGTTCGCCTATTGCTTTCTTTATTTATTTATTCTGCTTGCGGTTGTATCCCTCGGTGTGCCTTTTTGGTTGTTATTCAGGCAAAAATAACCTTATAAAGGGGTAAAAACAACCAAGAAGATGCTTCCTTCCCTTAGAAAAAAAGTGGTTTTTCTTTTTCCGGCTCTTAATGAAGAAGAGGGTATCAGCCATACTATTGAAGGCATTCCTCTCGCCGAACTAAAGAAAGAAGGATACGAATGTGAAGTGGTTGTAATTGATGGGCAAAGTAAAGATCGAACCGTCGAACTTGCAAGAAAAGCAGGTGCTACCGTCATTATAGCTCCTCGCAAAGGATACGGATTTCAATATATTTATGGGCTTGCGCGCATTAAGGGAGATTTCGTTATCACGGGCGATGCAGATGGAACCTATCCATTTAAAGAAGCAAGACCCATGCTTAGAACCTTGATCGATGGAAATTATGACTTTTTGACAACTAATCGATTTGCAAAGTTGCATACGGGGTCGATGTCTTTCATGCATGGCGTTGGTAATCGAATACTCACTCTTACGGGAAATATTTTATTCGGATTACGACTTAAGGACAATCAAAGCGGCATGTGGTGTTTTAGACTTGATAAAATCAGAGAGTTGGGTGTTGCCAACGAGGATATGGCCTTTTCAGAAGAAATAAAAATACGGGCATTTAAGAGGTTACGGTCCCTTGAAGTCCCTATCTCTTACAGCCCCCGCATTGGTACAAGTAAGCTTAATTATGGACATGCGTTCAGGAACTTCTTCTTTTTGTTTAAACTCCGTTTTTCTCTGAGAGGTTAACCTGCGTTAAAAACGAAGTATCTGTTTTTAGGAAGATTATTCTCCGCAATATATTTAAAGTAAAAAATTAATCTCTGGATGTGAAAGAAAAGGACGTAAAATCTGTTAGAACTGCAATCAAAAGTTTTCTGGAAGAGGACTCAAAGGTTCTTGAAATTGACTATACGGGTAGCGCCCTTAATGCATCTAAGTATTACCATAGTGTAATCTTTGTAAATCCATTATGGTTTTTTATTAAAATGGGAGTAATAGGTATATGCTACTTTTTACCTGCGGGGGAATTAAAAAATTTTCTTTATAGAAGCCTAGGAATGAAAATTGGAAAGCAGGTTTTCATATCCGGAGGAGTCATGATGGACATTGGCTTCCCTCAATTAATAACTATTAAAGACGGTACGGTCCTTGGGCAGGGAGTCACTATTTTTGCGCACGAATCAAGCATTACAAAAATAAGACTGGGCAGAGTCACCATTGGAAAACGGGCATTGATTGGAATAAAATCAGTTATACGTTCGGGTGTTTCTATAGGAGATAACGCGGTGGTTGCCATGGGCTCGATAGTGGCGAGAGATGTAAAGAATAATGAGTTGGTTGGGGGAGTTCCAGCAAGAAAGATTAGAACGTTAACCAAACCTTTGTGATTACAAGTTAGGCCCCATAATAAATTGCACTAAAAACAAAACTGGTTTTCCCTAAAGCCCACGAACAAGGCTTTTGTTAAACTCGTATCGTTAGGGAAGTTTGAATATAGGTTAGTCGGAGGATTAATGGAGGCTAGTTTCAGAGGGTTATTAGCACGTTAAATCGTGTGCATAGACCTATTCTGGATTTTGAATCGAAATGAACATGTGATTGAAGAATTTTAGTAAAGAGAGAACAACAATTAACATCGACGCTCATATTTAAACGCCTCGCCTCAGGAATCGGGGCCTATAGAGAGAGACTTAGATTATTTTTCTTCTATCTTTCGAATCATTTCTGCAAAGGCAGGTCGACTTATGAGAACGCCTGCAGTTATGCCGATAATGGTGGTAATCGCGAACCCTTTGAAGAGACCTGCCCCTGCCCAATACAGAGGTAAGAGAGAGACAAGCGCAGTAGCATAAGCCGACATGACGACAAAGATGGCTCGCTTCATTCTTTCTCTCATCGAGGCTGTACGTGCTCTGCGTGCCTCATCTAAAATTATTATCTGTTGGTCAACTCCTGTTCCAATTGTGGCAAGGATTCCGGCAATTGCGGGCAAGTCAAGGTTCCACCCTATAAGTGCGGCAACGCCCAATATGATAATTATCTCTGAGAAAGAAGTTGCTAAAACGGCAAGCGATTCCTTTATTTTCCTATATCGAATGAACACAATTATACTGACGGCTACAATTGCCGCGATGCCCGCTAATAGGAGAATATACACGAACCTTCCTCCGAGCGAAGGAGATATGGTATCTAATTTAACAATCTCCAACTTGTAGGGAAGGCTTCCTGTGATAAGCACGGTTTGCAATTTATGCATAGACGCACGAGCATCGGCGAGTGCTTCCTCTTGAGTCACACCGTTTCCTGAACCTTGAATTGAAATTTGGGTCGTTTCCCGTCCCTTGAGGTCTTTGCTGATAAGGAGTGTATCTACTATTTTGTCGTCAAGAACAAGAGTTAGATTGCCCTTAAGATATTGTCCACCGGTAACATAGTCGATTTCTATTTTGTCCGTTATCTCGGCGTGGTGTTTTGCGGCATCGGGACTTAGATAAAGAGTGAAAGCGAAATTACAAACATAGCCTCCGCCCTGTGAGGGGAAACACCCCGTTACGCCTGCGCAAGTCGCATCATTTCGACAGACTGACGCGATATCTTCGTTTCCGCCTACAAAAACAGTTTCATTTCCAATACGCGCTTCGAACTTTCCTTGCTTGGCAACGAGATTTTCTAAATCGGATGGGCTTGCACCCGCGACTTCAATGAGCATGAACTTATTGCCTTGAAGGTCTTTTACCCCTCTGATTTTAACGTCAGATATACCGAATACGTTAAATCGGTTGTTGCTCACGGCGATTAAGTCAGACAATTGTGAGTCTGAAATGTTTTGCTCGGGGCGTACGAGCGCACGTGCTCCTCCTTGAATATCAAGGCCCGACTTGAGTCGTGTTCGGGGCTTATTTTGTACGGTAAGACCGAGCGATTCATTTGTAAAAAAGACAAAATCGGCATCTGTCGTTTTTATTTCGATTCTGCGAGATTCTATCTGCGAGTTGTTGTCCCCGAGTGCATCTGCATAATCCGAAACCTGTTCTATTGTTTGGCCGTTGACTTCTAGAATGTGTGCGCCTTGACGAATGCCTTCCTGAAACGCCGGAGAATCGGGTTCTACTGACTTAACGATAACGCCCGATTCGAACGAGGGGCGAATAGCCAAGACTGAAAGAATAATCGCAATAATTAATACCCACAGACGCCAGCCTATTTTCATAGTGTTTTTTTCACCTCAGCATACCATTTGAGCAATGAGGCGTTGGTAACCCAGCAATTAAAAATGTCAAAGCAAAGACCGATAAGAATGATTGTAAACATCTGAGAAAGGACTGGAGAAAGTGAGTGTGTAAATAGAAGTGCGATGCCTACTGCTGCAATCGCCGTTAGGGTCATGGTTATTCCCGTCTTAAATGCGCCCCAGATGCGATGATTAATGCTCCCCTCTTTGTCTTTGACGACTCGTGTGGTGAGCATAATGTCTGCATCAACCGAGTATCCGATGAGCATGAGTAATGCGACGATGCCCGCGGTTGACAACCGAATACCTAAAATATCAATGACTACGATGGTCATAATAATGTCTGCAAGGCCGGCAATAATAATAGAAAGGCTTCTAATCGGCGTTCTGAAAATGATAAAGACCACGAGGGCCATGAGGATGAATGAAGCGATGACGGCGATACGCAATTGGTTATAGAAACTGGTTGAAAGGGCGGCGCCTGTAAACTCTATTGAAGAATTTTCAGTGGTCAAAGCGAATCCAAGATAACGTTCAAGAGCCCCTTTTATTTCATCGACTGAGGCAGACGTTTCCACGAAGAACCCGTGCTGGGCGCCCGTGCGAATGTCCGTCATCGATCGAATGGAAACATCGGGAAATTGCGTGCGCAGAGATTCTTCCAGAGCAATGATATCGGTTGATGAAAATACCGTTATCGTGGTTCCCCCCGTTATTGAGACGTCTTTGTAAAAAATATCTCCATGTTGCGTATAAAACCCATAGAGGTAGATGAGCGACCCTAAAAAGAGAACTAGGGGGACAAGCAAAAGCAGTTTGTAGCTTTTGTCGTACCAGTTTTTTTGCACTTGGGCGTTTTCGTGTGTGTGTTGTTCCATGAAGTTATGCGCGGTACGGGAATCGAACCCGTGACCGCTGGTCATTTCGATAAGCTTGACGCGTATCTTGGAAACCAGCTATTTTGCCATTAAACTAACCGCGCGTATAAGAAGTTATCTACGTCCCTGTTTTAAACTTTGTGCAACGCTCCCGGTAGGATTTGAACCTACGACCTCCGGGTTAGGACCCCATTGCTCTATCCAGGCTGAGCTACGGGAGCATTATCAACTTTCTCGGATTCATTCTTGCTCGACCCTCCTCGCTTTGCTTCGAAGACTCGCTGCGATGAACCGAGATGTGGGTGCTAGGATTCGAACCTAGGAAAGCACTAAGCTAACGGCTCTTGAGACCGTCCCGTTTGACCGCTCCGGCACACCCACGGTAAAGAAAGAACAAGGAAGCTGGTTTTAAAAGTTCCTATTGAACTTTTAAGCCACGAAAATAAAATATTTTCGATGCAGAAAACAGAGGTTGTTTTCTGACTAAAAAACATATCTTTAGCCAATGTTTTTTATGTTTAAAGGTTGTTATTCAGACACATAAAAGATATAAACAATTTTAATTCGAATTAAATGTGATAACTTTCTTTGATAATCTTGAGCGATTTAAATCTAAACTGAAACAATTGAAAGCCGATTTTGATGTTGATGCATTGAACAAGCTTGACTTTCCTTTTTTTGACAGACAACGGCGTTATGCTGTTTTGAGTGTTCCTTTGTATACTAACGCTCTTGGACGAGCAATGATTGTTATTTCTCAAAAGAATTGTGCTGTTTTTAGCGACTCTTTTTTTAGCGCGCATTCTAAAGAGTTACAACCTATTCAAAAGAAGCCCTATGGCGAAAGTACCCTACTAACATTTGCTTTCTTTAAAACAGTCATTAAAAATTATTCTCACGAATTTGAACGCATTCGGGGGCTTATGAATGAACTCGACTTGCAGCCGCATCTTGATAGGATTGAGCTTTCAGGAAGAGATTTGCGCCGACTTACTGATAGATTTGAGGAGCTTGTACAACTCATGCTTGTGCTTAAAGAAAAAGATATACGAGAGTTTGATACTGACTTGTTGGGTTCGAACTATGAGCTTTTGAGTGCTGAAGCGAGGTACTGGCTCGAACGATGTAGGAGCCACATTTATCGGGTGGCTTCGTTGCGCACTAAATCTGAAATGCAGTCTAACCGAGAGCTTAATGCAACTATGGGTCGATTAACGTTGATCATGACGTTTCTTACTATTACGAGCATTGTCGTTTCAGTCCCTGGAACGATAGGGGCGATATTCGGCATACCGGCGCTTTCAGACGCTTTCTTTAAACCCCATACCACGCTCCTCGTGTGGATATTGCTCGGTTCAACTGCCCTTTCAATCTTGCTGGGATATGTGTACTGGCTTTCGTTAGGATTGCGACAAAAGGCTTTGCACGGGTGTAAGCAAGATGAACGGGAGTAGGGGTGGTTTGAACGGGAGTATTACTTTTGAAGCTTTAACGGCACAAGAACGGTCTGAAGAATTGCGGTTATCGAATCTTCTTTCATTCCGAAAGGTTTTTAAGTAACTGTAACCGAAGTTACACATGCCAGAGACAATTGAAGAAACAAATGTTACGTTTGATAAGCAGTTCGAGCGGCGGCTTCAGAAAGCGCTTGAATATTCCCGTTATAAGGAACGCGGCCTTACTTCTAATCCGTTCAATATAGATCACTCGGCGAACATTTGGAAAGTGAAGGTGGGCCGAGACGAAGAATTAGTAACTGGCATAGAAAATCTCAAAGAGATGGCTGACAAGAATACAAAGATGATTAACATACTGGGGCCCCATGGTGCGGGGAAAACAATGTACGCTTTACTACTGTTCAGCTTGGCCAATAGGTTTAACCAAGACTTTGGGTTTGAGAAAATACTGTTCATTAGCAACAGTACAGAATTCAAGGAGAAATTTGTAGATAGTTCGTTTATCGAAGGCACAAACGGAGAGATACTCAAGGTGGCTCCGCCAATGTTTGCTGAATTGAAGCGCGCTTCAAAGCCGGTTCTTCTTTTTATGGACGATGCAGATATTATTTTTCAAGATTATTCGAAAGCTTTTACTGAAGTAGCTCATCTGTCAAATGCATTTATAGTTGCTGCATGGAACAAGTCTGCATGGGAAAGAGCAAAACATCGAACAGATACGAAATTTCCTGCCGTTGAAGTGATCATGCTGAAGAGACTTTCTGATGCAGATTGTTCTGAAATTATAAAGAAAAGAATAGTCGAGTATAAAATGAGTCCTCGCGCAGACCATTTATTTTCTGACGATGTGGTAAGAACCCTATCTAAGCTAGCTAATGGAAGTCCACACCGTGTCGTTCGCTTAGCAAAGAGACTTCTTAATTACATGATGGATGAGTCGCTTATTAGTATAAAAATTGGACCTAAATTTGATCAGTTCATTGCCAGTATCCAAGACATTACTTATGAAAGCCTTGTCAAACGAATGGCAAACCTTAGCGAGACTCAAAGAAAAATAATTGAAGAGATGAAAAAGATCGTAGAAGCTGACGCCGATAAAATTGGCTCGATGATTGGGATAACTCGTGTCGGGGCAATGAAACAATTAAAACACCTTGAAGAAGCGGGCATCGTGTTCTCGTTAACCAAGAATAAGAAAAAGATCTATCAGTTAAGAGAGGAG
>CAYHBQ010000016.1:0-17935 GCA_964354995.1 Candidatus Woesearchaeota archaeon
CCTCAAAATCGTCGACAATTATGTATTCGTAGTTTCGTGCGATTTCTGGTTTTTTCAACAACAGGCGTATCGCTTGCATGTTAAGGTCTGCATAATCGAGCAACTTTTTTCTTTCCTTTAATTTTTCGTATGCCGACCAAATTCGCATAAACTTTTGCAACTTTAGTAAAGAAGTAAGGCTTTTGAGGCGCTCGCGTTTTTCTTCTAACTCGGTTCTTCCATAGTTCCTCTTAACCGCGTGGCGTGTATTGAGCTCAAATTGCGTTAGTTCAACTGACTTTTGTAAATCTTCGCTATATGTCTTTTTTTTCTGGTTTTCTATGTATTTGTTTATTTTTTCCAAGGTGATTCCTAAATCTTTCGCAACACCCATAGTTTCGACGTATTTTGAACATAGCAACGGATGTACTTTCAAGTTTTTATGGAGCATTATTTTAGCTTCGTCAGGTATTAAGATTCTAAAATCTGCGGGAACGTTTATTGCTCCTCCTTGTTGTTTAAGAAGCTCGGCACAGAAGCTGTGGAACGTTCGTATGAGGGGTTCTCCTTTATCGGGAAGTGCTTTTGTTATCCTATCTTTAAGTGTATTGACTGCCTCGTTTGAAAACGTAAGGCAGACTATTTTTTCTGGCTCGTAGATGTTCTTTTGTATAAGATGTTTGAGCTTTTCGATAATAGTGTACGTCTTTCCCGTGCCAGCTCCTGCGAATATAACGCAGGGATCGTTCGTTTTTGTTATGGCTGTTTCGGGCATTCTTGCCCTACAGTAAGGGGCGTTAAAAAGATTTAGCTCTTTCGTTATTCTCTCGTTAGACTATTTCGCCGTGACCAATAAGGCGCCAGTGATTATTGATATTGCGTGCGATAGCAATGTTTTCTCCTTTGAAGGGCACGATGGGGATGCGTAAGTTGAGCTCGGCTTCGTTTCCTTTTAGTATCTTTATAATTCCTACTGATACGGATGTGTTTATGCTCAGCATAATCATTTCATTTGTTTTGAGAGGTTCTACTTTTGTTGTAGGCAGGGTCCCAAGCATTTCTTTAAACAATTCGTATTTCATTTTTAGTGTTGAAACTGCTTCGGGCAACGTCCCTGCATGCGAGGCCACGCATCCTGCAAGAAGGTCTGATTTTCCGAGACTCATATCGAGTTCGGTTTCAATCGAAACGGATCCCCCTGGCGTTATACTTTGTACCGAGGTTGTTCCTTTGAAGAGCGAGCGCACGTTTGTTTTGAAGGGTTTGTACTTTACTTGGTTGGCTTCTTTGAACGGGATACCCGGTTTTATTTCAATGGGGTCTCCGATCGTAATTGTTCCTGATTTTAGTGTTCCGCCAAGCACCGCACCATGGAGTTTTTCAGGTGTTGTTCCAGGTTTGTTAATATCAAAGCTCCGTGCGATAACAAAAAGAGGAGCCGCATCTATTGCCCTTTTGGGTAGCGGAATAGCCATCAATGCCTCATAAATTTTATCAATGTTTATTTCATGTTGAGCTGAAACGGGGATGATGGGTGCGTTTTCAGCGACTGTTCCTTTGATAAGAGATTTTATATCCTTATAATTTTTAAGCGCTTGCTCTTTGGTTACTAAATCTATTTTGTTTTGTACGATGATCACGTTATGGATATTTTTTGCTTGTACTGCAACAAGATGTTCTCGCGTTTGAGGTTTTATACCCTCATTTGCAGCTACGACGAGAATCGCGGCATCTACAATTGCTGCACCCGATAACATAGTGGCCATGAGCATTTCATGCCCTGGGGCGTCCACGAATGAGACATATCGCACCGGCTCGCCTTTGTCATCTTTATTATACTCTTGACCTTCTTTTGAGAGCACGATTTCTGCGTATCCGAGACGGATAGTGATTCCTCTTTTGAGTTCCTCCGAATGGGTGTCCGTCCATTTACCTGTGAGCTTATGTAACAACGTGGTTTTGCCATGGTCAATATGACCCACCATGATGACGTTGAGCGTTTCTAAGCGAGTGATATCTGGTTTTTTCATTAAGGCTCACTAGAAGAGGAGTGTTTTAAACGTTGTTGTTTAGTGTTGTAGCGCTTGGTATCCTAAGTACCCTGCATAGACTATAAGGCCATAGGTTCCGACTTTCATGCCCTCGCCTGCCAATGCAGCCAGATATCGAGTCAGTCTTCCTTCAGGATTTCGTGAACTATGTGCATCTTTGAGAAGCATCCCAGGTATTGTGACTCTGGTAAAAGAATGTACCATGTCCTCAAAAATTTCCCCCATTTTTCTTGAATCCCATGATAACCCGCAATCAGATTCATCGCTTCCTCGAGAAGGGGTTTCGTTGCGTCGATGTTCGCGGTTGGACATGGTGGTTTGAAATAACTTTTTTTGTTTAGTTATAGACTATTCTTAAGCGGCGGCAGGAGCGACTTCTACTTTCTTTTCTTTAGGTTTATTTTGTTCAGGGAATAGTTCTTCAAGTTTCTTGTGACCGTGCTTGAGCACCTTGAGGTTAATTTGAATTGTTTTTTCAGAGAGCTGTTTTCCACGTACTGTTTTTCTTAATCGCAGTCCGTCGGGTGTTGCAACAACTTTCTTTCCGAGCTTTCGTGGCTTTTTCCACATGCCCCATCCCTTTGTTAGGAGCACGCGTTTTAATTCAGGACCCTCTACATCGCCCTTATGCGGAAATCCGGAATTATCAGATGCGCCCGTTATCTCGAGTTCATATCCCTCGAGGTCGGATAAGAGGTCTTTGCCGTGCAGGTGCTCACCTATCTTTTTACCTACCATTATCTCGGAGGTTGATTCGAGTTTCCAGGCTTTTCCTTTGTCCGATATGTTTAGCTTGAATGGCATGTTGGCTTAAGAAAAAGGGGCTTTTTAAACGTTTTTAGCTGAGGTCGCCTGCCCAATTTAGGATTAAAGGCGTTATCTTTCTTCAAGGTTATACCGTTCCTTCAAGAAAAGATTTATAATAATCATATTCAGGATCGGTTGCTTGTATTATCTCGTTTCGATAGGTGTCTCGTACGTTTGGGCGACTTCCCAATGTTTCTTTTGCTCGTGGTTGCAATGCGCTTGTTGCAAACTGAAATACGTAAAGTTCTTCTTTTCCTTTTATTCGTGTTATTAATCCAATTTGGTTCGACTTTTTTTCAACTACTCTTGCTTTTTCTTCTAATCCTTTCTCAGGGAAATCTCTAGAAAGATGCACGAAGTCTCCTCTTTCTAGCCCGCTAACGTCTTCAATCTTTGTTATTTTCTTCATCGTTATGTTACCCCCCATTCAGGGTTTTTCTTTCGTTTAATATCTGCGATTTCTTGAAGCACCTTAAGTTCGTCTGTTGAAAGGAGCTCTTTGTTTTTTTTGAATGCACGCAGCTGTGATTCTGAAATGGTTGCGTATAAGAAACGTGTTTCTTTGAGTTGTCGGTCAAACGTAACTCCTGGAAGAGATATGGCAAGTTCCATGCCTTGCGTTGCTTCTGACACTGTGTGTTTATCGGCTTGGATTGATTTCACGTGTGCGATGCTGAGGTCATTCTCATCTATAAGGGGGATGTGGGTTTTTAGTGTTCCTGCTATAACTCGTACGCCGAAAATTGCAGGATTGGAGTTTCTAAACACGTATTGGGGGAGAATTTCAATTTTACAAATAGTTGCTAAGCCCATTAACTTTTCTTTTTCAATTTCTTTTTGCTTTTGTTTTCGCCATTCTGATACCTTATCGATTAACTTGTACACAACCGTATCTGTAAATACGGTAACTTTTCCAAACTCCACATCTTCTTCGGACTCGACGTTAAATCCAATCATCAGCGCATCGAGTGGTGCGTTGTCGAGGTTTGCTTTTGCAGAGCTTATATCTGATTTGGTAATTGGTCCGATACCTGCTTTAAGCACTTGTATACTTGCTTGTTGTAAGAGCGTAAGCAATGCTTCAAGGCTTCCCAATGAATCTGCTTTTGCAATGATTCCTTGCGTATGCACTTTTGTTGCATCGCTTATTTCTTTTTTGAAGTTGGAAGTTATCTGTGCCAGATTGTTTTTCAACTCTTGGAAGGGCATACCCGGGAGAATGCCTTCTTTTTCGGTCAGTTGCATTCGCACGCCTGTTGCGGCTGTTGCATGTTTTACTGCATTGTATTTGAAACTGAGTGGTTGTATTTCTTCGAGGGTTCGTATCTTGGTCACTATTGGTTTGCCAAAACTTGCGATGACTATCTCTTCGTTGAGTGCGATGTCGCCGTCATACAATATTGCTTCTGCGTATTCTGCTCCGCGTTCTTTTTTTATTTCAAGGATAACCCCTTTTGCATCTTCTGATAGTTCGAGTTGTTTAGCGAGGAATTTTTGGCAGAGTCCGCAGAGTACGAATAGGAGTTCGGGAATTCCTTCTTTCGAACGAGCAGAACAGGGGACAATAGCTATCTTTTTGGTAAAGTCTGATAATTCGTAATAGAGCGCTGAATCGAATCCGTGTGATTGCAGGGCGCCTTGGAAGGTTAACAGGCAGGTTTCAAATTCTTCTTTAACGTTTAACGCTTGCGATTCTACGGACTCTTTGATTGAGCTGTGCTTTTTCCATCCCGAGAGGTTGTCTATTTTATTAAGCGCAATCACGAACGGGGTTTTATTTGCTTTGAGGATTGCAATGACTTCTGCGGTTTGTGGTTCAATGCCTTTTTTGATGTCAACCACCAAGATAGCTAAATCGGCAAGCGCTCCGCCCCGTTTTCGTAGGTTTGTGAACGCGGCGTGCCCCGGCGTATCAATAAACAGGAATCCCGGTATTTTCATAGCAATACCACTTTTTTTTATTAAGGGGCAGACGCTCTCAATTTGCTCAAGTGGATATTTGGTAAATGATATTTTTTGCGTTATACCTCCTGCTTCACCGGCTTGGACGCATGAGCCTCTAAAACAGTCAAGGAGGCTGGTTTTACCATGGTCGACGTGCCCTGCTACGGTTATAATTGGCTGACGCATTGTTCCTGAGGTCATATATGTTTCAATAGAGAGGTATTTTTAAAGTTGAGCTTAGTCTTTTTGGTATGGGTCGATTTATCCTTAGCCGCGACTCGGGGCCAAACAAACCCGATAGGCTTGTGCCTATGAAAGATTTTGGAGTCAAAGCAACGGCTACTCCTTCTGAGGCGCCTTCTGTTGTTCTAACTCCTTCGCCGACATACGCTCTAGATGCTGCGCCGACGAACAAGCATACGGGGGCGGGCGCTTCTATGAAGATTCATCCTGAACCTGTTCCCGCCGTCTCTGAGTATCAAATCGATCCAAATGTCTTTTATGCGTATCTTGTGCCTCACAAAGGTTCATCTTTGCTCGAGATAATTGTCTTGACACATCCCGATGAGGGTTTTATCTCTCGACGTGTACACGCTTCTTTTACGAGGTCATCTTACGAACGTGTTTTCGAATTGCCTCCTGCCGATTGCAAGCAAGATCCTCGCCTTGAGCTCTACTTTTCGGGCAAGGTTAAACTTCCTACAGGGGGAAAGCTCCGACGATATTCTCCTCCTTTTCTTGATTTGGAAGTTGCCCGTTGGAGAGATTCACCACACTATGAACCTTCTGCGCATAAGTCTTAGTGCTTTTTTTGTTTTTTTGATGCTCGGGCTTTTCTTTTTTTTACCTGAAGAGCGTTCGTTCACGTATTCACTTACGAAGGCGATTTGCGAAGGAACGACGTGTCGCGATTATCAAATAACGTGTTCGGAGCGGGGAGAACTTGTTTCGATGGCGCCGTTGACAGGATTTGTAACGTTTCCTTCAGATTGGAAGGATACACGTGTTAAGAATGAATTGTGCGTGCCTTAACTCTTGTTACTTCTTTGTGTACGACAGCGTCTTATTACTCGAACTCCCCGGTGGTTCTGCAATAAGAAACGTATTATAGACATACGCACCATAAACGCTCCCACCTAATTCAGATAGATGTATGGAATCATCAAGGTATCCTAAACTGTTTAGTTCGGCGTAACTGTATAAATCGTGTAAATTTATGAATCCGAGATTGCGATTGAACGACATATTAATAACGCCGTTTACTTGGGGTGCGTACGTATTCGCTGAACTTGCGTTGTGATATGAGATTAAGATTATTTTTGCATTGGGTGTTGCGGTCTCTACGCGATCGATAAATCTGCTCAAATTAGTTATAAATGAAGAGTAAGCGATTCCTTCTGCGTCCATCATGAGAAGATAGAGATGGGGATTAAGCTGCCGATAACTCTCGATAACTGCGGTTTCATTGAGCGATATGTAATCATTGATACCGACTCCGCCACGTGACATACGACTATATGAATATCCTCCTTGATCCTCTTTTTCGAGGACGATAAGCCCGTTAAACTGTGTCCATTGTGAGCTATTACCGTTAACAAGACTTAGACGGACACTCTGTAGAACGTTAAGTGATGCGTTTGGGTTAATAAAGGAGTAGGTTGCCAAAACGCGCCCGTTCCCCCCATCATTTGCGGGAATAATCGCTTTTTGCACATTGTTCACACTTAGATTAATCACGCCTGCAGATGGATCTTTTACATAGACGAGTGTTACGTTATATCCCCCTCGGAAGTTCATTATCACAAATCCATTACCTGTAATCTTCGTATACGTTCCATCGGGAGTGAAGGTTCCGTTTTCATCGGGAGCTCCATTTATATTAGGGAACGTAATATTATAGAGTGATCGTGTAAAACTTACATTGACTGGCATGCACGTATAATTAGAGTCGCATGATGTGAACGAGTGGGGGTGTATGGCTGTGTATCCTATATTCGCATCACCAAAACGCGCTTGCATAATCTTTCGTACATGGTGCGTCCATGTTCCTGGTCTGAACGTCAATGAGTCCCCCACGATAACGACTCGTTGCTGTTTTCCGTTTATGAGTTCAGTTATGAAATCATGGGCGGTTGCATTTATAGAGAAATTCATGGGCCGTATGAGTGAAATACTTCTTGTTTCTGTCGAATAGACTTGCCCCTCGGTATTGTTTATTTGGACCCTGTAATGATAGGCACCATACTGCAGGTTATAGATTATACTTGTTGTTGTACTGGGGACAATAGTCGTATTGATAACTCCCCCTGTTTGGTTATACAGTAGGTATGTGATTTTATCTGCAGGTATCGTAAGATTGTAGCTGATCACAATTGGAAATGAAATATAAAATGTGTTTTGAGAGGTTATTTTAGTGGCGTTGGGGTTTGTAGGACTTATGAATGATATGATTGACGTATCTTCTGCATTATCGTAAGATTGTAGCGCGAGATTGTACAGGTAGGGCGTAAGGTGGCCGTTGGGGTCACCTTTGTAGGTTAATAACAATGAGATGTTGAGCGGCGTTGTTATAGGGTATGCTACGATTTTGGTATTATCTAATGGTAGGGGATCGCCGTAACTATAAGAATTTCCTGAAACGGTACCTACCCTGAGCGTTGCATTTGTTTGAGGGGAGGGATTGGTTATGTTGATTGTTATATTCAATAAATTTTCTAAGCCTGTTCCGGCCAGGTTTAGATTTGTGATCTCTTGCGTTCCTTCTGTTGCGAATCGTCTTGATGTATTCGTATACAAGGCGTTGATTTCTGTTGCGCTCAATACTCGATTATATATGGAAAAATCATCCATCGTAAAGTTGCCTGATCGTTGGTTAATCCAGTTACCTATATTCGCTTCCCCTTTGGCAGTGTAGACTATGTTCGAGTTTGCTACGAGTCCACTTCCTACGACTGCTCCGTTAACCGCGGCGGTTATGTTCCATGTTGTTTTATTGACTTGGACATATTCGATCACTATATGTTTCCACATGGTATTATTAAGGTTAAGTACGGGTATGACAAATTTTGCTGCCGCGCTTCCACTTGCGTTCATGACGTATGCATTAACGAAGCTTCCTCCTGCCGATTGACTTATCAAAATTCCGCCCGGGTGTGGCGAGTTACGGGAGTTGGAGAAAATCACTCCGAGTTCTGAGTTGAATCCTCGTATCCAGAACGCAAGCGTGACATTGTTCTTTGATATATTTAGATAGTCTCCCTGTGAGAGATTTATGTAATGCCCATAGGTTGCGTTTAACGTGATCGCTCCTCCCGTATATCCTGATGCGTTCCACGCGTTGCCTCCTCGATGATATGCGGTGATGTTGCTATAGCTCACTTCTTCGCTATAGTCTCCCCTATTCGTGTCAAACGTGTAGAGCGAGACAGGAGCGTTTGTTGTGTCTTCTTTGAGTGTTGTGAGGTTGTAATGACCGGTTGTGTTCAGGAAAGTCCCGGCCGTGGTTATGTCAATAGATTGTGATGTTAAGGCAAAAGCACTTGCAATCAATAAGAAAAAACCCGATAGAAGCAAAACAATTCCTTTCTTAGCACCACGAGTCTTATTTTTCTTTTCATTCATGATTTATTCTGATAACTTGCCTTATATAAATGTTATAGTGATGAAATTTTCTATACACCATTCTTTAACTTCTTCATTCAGCAAGCCCGATTAGGTACTGTCTACTTGTCGGGATTAGAATTCTACTTCGTCGAATTGTTCGGTACTTGCTTTCTTTATTTGTTTTTTATCTGCAGGTTTGCCTGCAGGTGCGGTTGATTTGGCCGGCATGGATGATTGCATGTCGGCTCGAGGCGCTCCACCTTCAAGGTCTTTCTCATCAATCATGTTAATTGCTTTCTTGAAGAGGTGGAACTTATCTGCAGGGATACGTGTGCCCGCTTTGGTAAATCCTGTGTAACGCTCTGATTTGACGAATTCACGTATTGTGAGTCCTTTCGTGCCATTGAATTCATCAATACGGATGACAATGTCAGTGTCTTGGTTTTTGGGTATCTTATCTATTTCTTTGTCCATGTTATTTCGGGTTAAGCGCGCTTTAAATCTCTTTCTATTCTTGTAAAGGGGTTATATCCATACGCGTTCCATAGATTAGGGTCGTATTCGACGTCTACGATTTTCGGTCGCCTTATAGCTATAAAAACCTGTGTTGTTCCTTTCCTAAGATGAAACCGCTCTCTATTGGCTCGATTAAATTGAAGAATCGTCTTTTTTTGGCGCCGATGGTTGATGTGACCGATTTGCCCTATCGTCTGATTTGTCGTGAACAAGGGGCGGCTATGGCGTATACCGAGATGTTGAACGTGGGAGCAGTTTTGCACACGAACAAAAAAACCCAAGATATGCTGAAAACTATCTCTGAAGACAAACCGTCTGGCGTGCAGATTACGGGTCCGCGCGTTTCTGAATTTAAGAAGGTTGTTCCTTACTTGCGCGATTTTGACGTGGTTGACATAAACTGTGGCTGTCCCTCGGTACGCATTACGGATAATGCGTCAGGGAGTTATTTGCTCAAGACGCCCCATAAAATTGCGTCGTATATTCGGGTGTTGAAAGATGCAGGGTTTACGACGACGGCGAAGATACGCTTGGGGTTTAATAGGAATAACGCCCTTCGGGTTGCAAAGGTTGTTGAGAAGGCAGGCGCGGATGCACTCACTGTTCATGCACGGCTTTCAACTGAGAGTTATAAAGTGTCTGCGGATTGGAAATGGATTGCGCAGATTAGGAAGGAGGTTGGCATTCCGGTGATTGGAAACGGGGACGTACATGATGGTGCGAGCGCGGCACGAATGCTTGATGTCGCGGATGGTGCTATGGTAGCGCGCGCGTCGATGGGGGATCCGCGGATTTTTTCGCGGATTTTGTATTATGTAAAGACGGGGAAAGAGAAGGATAAGCGAGAGGATGTGAGGGATAATTTGAAACTGTTTGAACGATATATGGATTTGGCGCAGAAACATGAGGTGCTTGACATGGGTCGTGTTAAATTCTTGGGAGGACACTTCATTGCAGGGTTTAATGGTGCGGCTGCGAAACGCGCGAAGTTTATGCAGGTCAAGACGATTGAAAACGCGCAGGAGTTTGTGAAACGATTGATTTAGTGTCTTGGTTTCTCAAGTTCTAATTTGATTTCGGCAAGCGTTGCGTTATAAATGAGTTCATGGGAGTGTATCTTTTTTTCTAACGTTTCAAGGATTCCTTCGTATAACGGGCATTCTTCATGGGCAGAGGTAAGTTTTTCACGTTCGGGCAAATCGGTCAAGTCGTTTTCCGTGGTATAGGCAAGGAAGAAAGAGGTGGTAAATCTTTCGTCATTAAGTCCCGAGGGTTTTTCGAGCGGGTTTCTGATATATTCGACATACCCTCCTTTCGTGCATCCGTAGGCGCGTTTGAGTGCGCGTAAGGAACGTGCTTCTTTCTCAAGTTCTGCTCCTCGTTCTGCAAGAGATAACGTCACTCTTTTTCTTTGAGGAAGGGGTTTTAAACGATTTCGATAGTTTTTGGAAATGCTTATAACTCTGCTTTTCTTTAAGAGACTATGAAAAAAGAGGCCCCCTTATTGCTCTACAACACTCTGACGCGAAAGAAGGATGTGTTTAAACCAATAAAGAAAGGGCACGTGGGGTTGTATTCGTGTGGGCCGACGGTCTATTGGGATCCGACGATTGGCAACTGGCGGACGTACCTGTTTGTTGATGTCTTGCGACGCGTGCTGAAGTTTAATGGGCTACAGGTGAAACATGTGATGAACGTGACTGATGTGGGTCATTTGGTTGGGGATGGGGACTCTGGAGAAGACAAAATGGAAAAGGCGGCGCTTCGTGAACGTAAAGACGCGCAGGAGATTGCGAATTATTATTTGAATGTCTTTCAAAGCGATATGACGAAGCTGCACGTGCTTGAACCTCGTATATGGTGTAAGGCTACTGAGCATATTATGGAACAAATCGACTTAATTAAAAAATTGGAAAAGAAGGGGTATACGTATCGCACGAGTGATGGGATTTATTTTGATAGTGCGAAATTCAAACGGTATGGGGAATTGGCACGATTAGACGTGAAAGGTTTGCAGGCAGGTAAACGTATTACTGTTGGAGAAAAAAAGCACAAGACCGATTTTGCCTTGTGGAAGTTTTCCATTCGTCTCGGCGAACGACAACAGGAGTGGAATTCTCCGTGGGGTGTGGGGTATCCGGGGTGGCATATCGAATGTTCGGCGATGTCGATGAAATATCTGGGGAAGACGTTTGATATTCATACCGGTGGGGAAGATCATATTTCGGTACATCACACGAATGAAATCGCGCAGAGCGAAGCTGTGACGGGGAAAACGTTTGTGAACTACTGGTTACATGGGGCGTTTTTGACGTTTAAAGGCGAGAAAGTATCGAAGTCTAAAGGAGGGTTGTATACGGTTAGTGAGCTGGTCGCGCTTGGGTATGCGCCGATGCATTATCGCTATTTGTGTTTCCAAACGCACTACCGCAAACCGCTTGATTTTTCTCTTGAATCTCTGGATGCGGCGCGAAATGCGTTTGAACGTCTCGTGACGCGGTATCGAAACATTCGTGCAGATGCGATGAATGAACGAAATAAGAAATTAACTCTCAATGAGCAGGTCGATTATCGTCGATTTACCGATGCGATTAATGATGATTTGAACATGCCTGTTGCGTTGAGCGTGCTTTGGGCAGTCGTTGATAGCAAACATTTGAGCAATTATGAAAAACTGACCTTGATTGATGTGTTTGATGACGTTTTTGGCTTTGGATTAGCTGATCTTGAAGAAGAGCTTGTGCCTGCTGAAGTTATGGATCTTGGTGCGCAACGTGACGCTGCCCGCGCGGCTAAGGACTGGAAACTCTCAGATAAACTGAGAAATGATATTCGCAAGCTTGGATATGAGGTTGAAGATACTCCTGAAAAGACGATTGTGCGAAAGAGACTATAATCTTATTAACTTCTTTTGTTTTGTGTTCCTATGAGTTTTGATATGGAAGCGATGTTTCTAAGGCTTCTTGGTCGAGATGTACTCGAGGATATACGGAGAACTCCTCTTTGTGAACTTCGTGCGCGTCTTTCTTCGATAGATAGGGATTATGGCGGGATTGTATATTCTGATCGTTCTAAGGTTATTACTTCTAGAGAAGTAAACGCGCTTGTTGATCGCGCTTTAGGTTATAAAGAATAAGGTTAAAAAATAAAAAATAAAACTTTTGAAGAATTACATTTCTTCGTTGTTGTCTCCGCTAGATTGTTCGTTTCCGCCTTCTCTGTTGTCAGAGCGGGGTGAACGACCGTTCTTCTTTGCAAAGCAATCTCTGCAATAGACGGGGGTTCCTTCACGAGGTTTGAATGGGACTTCTCCTTCGTTGCCGCATTCGCTGCACGTTATTTTGTGCATTGTTCGCGGACCACCGAAGTCGCGACGGAATCCTCCGCCACCACCACGAACGCCACCGCCTCCGCCCCCGCGTCCGCCACGCAAGCCACCGCCTCCGCCGCCTCCGCGCCCGCCGAAACTATTTCCGTATGTCATTATACTATATTTGCCTCCTTTCACACGCTGAATATATGCTATAACTCATTAACTATCTAGAAATCTGTCCTTATGCTCCTATTCCTTCACGTGTTTTTGATTTATTCTGTCTATTTAAAGCTTCGTATGGGTGCTTATCTGCCTCGCTTTGTTTGGGCGGGTTTAGAACAAGGTGTTGATTTCTCACACGTAGCACATCGATAGACCCATGTTCTCAGGGCACCTGATTTCCTTCCATGCGGATAGTTGCATCGCTGTACCAGCTTTGCAGTCGCACCACAGCTACATTCCATGCTTCTTTGTCGAGGTTCTGCTCGTCTAAATGAGGGTTTCGGTTGTGCCATTATAATCTGTAGGGTTGTTTTAGGCTATTTATAGCTATTGTTTCTTTTCAACGCCGTGTTCAAGATTGAATTCAACGGGAGGTGTGTTGTCGCGATATTCAATTCTTAATTGAGTCATGTGCCCCTTATGCAAATCCTTGTTGTAACTTTCGAATTTGTTCTTGTTGTGCATCAATGTTTTTCTGAAGTTCTTTTATTTGTTCTTCGTTTTTTATGCGGGAAATCTCTTTGGTTGCTTGTTCAAGACGTTTTTGCGTTTCTTCTAATTTTGTTTCAAGCTCCTTAGGATCTTTGGTGCTTCCAGGGGGTGTTTTGGGCTGTGTTGCAGGGCTTGTGCGACCTCTTTTTTTGAGCGCGATTCCTCCGCCTACAACTACAATCGCAAGCGCCGCACCCGTAACTATGTAATACCATGGTATTTTCGTGAATGTTTCAGCATTGAATATTGCATTTCCGGTAATACTGGGAGATGTACGTGCAGATGCCTCTGTTGTGCTGTTTGTGCTCTCATTTTGAAGAGGAGCGTCTACGTTTGTTTTATTTTCTTCAGTGGCAGTTGTGGGCTTGAGGCTCTCAGGAACATACGCTTCAAATGTGCTTCCTGGAGCGACCGCTTCAAATTTTTGATAATACTTTGTTTCTCCGTTGCGTTGTGCTCGTACATATACAATGATATCAAGGTTTGTGACTTCTGACGTATGTTTCACGATAACTTGGCCGCTGGGGTCGGTGAACTTATCGAGAATACTTTCAAGAAGGTGAGTGCTTCCTGCCTCAAATACTCGAATCATGACATAATTGTTCGGTTCCGTTGTTACTTTTATGGTTGTTTCAATTGCATATACGGACGGTAAGATAAGAAGCGTTAGGATTGTGATACTTGTTATCCATTTCATGTTTCTCTGTGCGTGTGCTTCTTTATAAAATTAGCGGGATGACGCCCAGACCCAGAATCGAACTGGGATATCCTTGCGGAAACGAGTTTTCGAGACTCGCGCAGTACCATTGTGCCATCTGGGCTTGCGTAGAAATGCGTTTGAAGGTTTTTAAATTAGTCTTTAGAGTTTTATTTTTCCGGTTTGCCAGTCTTTGAGGATGAGGCGAGCGGTGCGGTCGCTGTCTATAATGCCTCCCTTGGCTAAAAGATTATGTTTTTTCCCTAGGTGTTCTATGAGGATTTCGGGGTCATTACCGCTGTCGAATTGATAGTATTTATCGAAAATGCTGGGGAAATTACGCATGAGTTTTGCGACCACAAATAAGGGATTTTTGACACGGTCGTAGGTTTTGATTCCGATTTTAACTGAACGGACAATATTTTCTTTTTCGGTTGCAGGTGAATCTTTTTTTGAGATTACTCCGGGCGTGTCAATTACGTGGATGTCTCGAGTGAAGGCTATCTTTTGGAGTCCTTTAGTGAACCCTGCTTGCGGCGATGTGCCTACCGTTTTTCGTCCGGTTAGCATGTTGATAAGTGAACTTTTGCCGGTGTTAGGATAGCCTATGATGCCCACGAGCGCTCGGCGCGAGAGATGAAGGCGCTTGGTTTCTATCTGGAGGCGTTCGCGTAAACGCTTTTTGCCCATGAAGGTCTTACACGAGAGCAATACGAAGGGCGTCAATCTTTTTTCAGAGATTTCTTTTTTTACGCGTGCAATGTCTGCGACGTCGCTCTTGTTAAACACATAGACAAGGCGCTTCTTTGCTTTGTGTATTGCTTCTTCCAACTCGAGGTTTCTGGTTTCATCAATAAATCGCGCGTCAATAACTTCGATAATGATATCAGCCATTTTGAGCATATCGTGTACTACATCGGGGAACGGTCGTTTATGGCGATTGTTCCCTTCAATCTGACGCGTTTTACGGGATGAAAATGAATATCGAATTCTCATAGATATATTCGGAAATGGCGGTTTAAATAGGATACTACTCGGTCTTCGAGCGTAACTGTGCGAGTTCTTCCTGCATTTGCTCGGTCCGCTTCCAGATAAGATTCATCATCTCTTGCATCGTACTTAATGCGGCCGTTAGCTCGTGGAGGTTGTGCAATAGGTTGCGCGAGTGGTCATTAAATTCTTTCTTTTCAAACCGGGCAATTTCTCCTTCAATGCGTTCTTTGGCAGCAACGAGCGTTTCTTTGTTTAACTCACGGGTTTGGTGTTCTTCTAACATTTTCTTTTCTAAGGCTAATTTTTCCATATGCATTGTTCGTTGAATCTAAAATGGTTTTTAAACTGTATGTATGTCCTTTACAGTGTGAACTGACCGTCTTTGTAGATTGTTTTTTCTGTGCCGTCTGCGAGCGTCGCGATGACTTCCCGATTCTCAGTGGAAACAATATCGGTGTGAACGACGGAGTCGTTGTACCCAAGCGCGTCCCATTGTTCTTTCGTAAGTGTGGTGGGATCACCAGGGTATGAATCTTTGTATGCAGCTCCGAGCGCGACGTGTGTATTTCCGTACGGTCCGCCCATGTTTTCATCAAAGAGTGTTTCAGCCATAAATTTGTTGATGCGTGAAAGACGTTTATCTGTTAAAGAGAACTCGCCAATGCGATCTGCGTTTTCGGTGGCAATCATTTCTTTGAGAATATCTTCTCCTTGCGAGGCCGTTGCTTTTGTGACGTGGCCGTTCTTGAACTCAAGATAGACGTTTTTGATGAGATTGCCATATCGGTAGAGCGGCTGGTTGAATGTGATGTGTCCTTCTGTTTTATGTGCGTGAGGTGATATATATACTTCAAAGCTCGGTATGTTGCGCCCACTTCCTCCGAGCCAAGTTCTTCCTGGTCCTATTCCGACGGTAAGATCGGTTCCAGAGGCGATAACTCGGACTTTTTCAATCGGTAGTTGATTAAGTTTGGTGCGTACCCGTTCAATTTCAGCAAATACTTCATGCCATCGTTGTACTGGATGTGCGTCATCTAAGTAACATGCTTTTATGATTTGGTTCCAATAGTCTTCAAGTGACAGACCGGCCTCTTGCGCCATTGCTTCCGTGCCATAGAGCGCAAGCGTCCATGTTAATGTACCCCTATTTTCTTTTTCAGTTCGCCAGTCCATGTACGGTTTGAACACTTTTGAACGAGCCATTATTTTTTTCGGGTCGATACCTTGTAGTTCTTGTTTGTTGGTCTCCGCGATAATCATAAGGAAGTGGTCTGCTTGGTCGACGCGGCCTTTAAGATATTTGTCAGGGAAAAATGCGATTTGTTCTTCTGATGCATGTTCGTAAAAATGTCGCGCCATATTGTCGGGAATAAATTGCGTGATATAATGTCCTTCTGCTTTGAGTATTGCAATTTGTAATGCTCCCAGCAAGGGTTTTGCGCATTCGGGAATTTGAAGATATACCATCTCGTTTTTTTGAAGACCTTTTCCACTATTCAATGCAAAATTTACCAGTACGTCTGCGTATCGCTGTAAAATCTCGTGTGAAGGGAGCATGTTTCGTGTTCTTGGTGCGCGCAAGGTATATAAAGCTCTTTTGCTACCCTTTAGTAGCTTTGCTGAAAGGAGGTGCACTATGGCTTCACACAAATCATCTAACAAAATTGGAGGCTGGGCGTTCCTTATTGGAGTGCTCTTGGCGGTTGTCTTAGGAGTCACGGGTATTAACTCGACCTGGGCATGGGTCCTTGTCGTTATTGGACTTATTGTCGGTCTGTTTAATATCACGGAGGCTGAAACGCACTCATTCCTGATGGCGGGTATTATGTTACTTCTCGCTGCGTATGTAGGACAGGACGCGCTTTCGTCAACTCCCCTCTTTGTGGATATCTTGGACGCGCTCCTGATGGTATTCACTCCTGCAGTCGTTATCGTTGCAGTTAAGCACGTCTTCAGTTTCGCTCGAAACTAAACGCGCTGTTTGTTTTCTTTTTTTCTTTTTCTTTTTTTCCTTAGAAGTAAATTTATAGTCGTATTCCAGAATCTTTAATATCGGTTGCGTGTTGATCCATGCGTCCTGCAACGAGGCAATCAAAACACGGACTAACTTCTCCATTCGCCTTCATAATGCGTCGTTTACCTTGACATTTGGCACAATCAGGTGTTTTTTCCATGATTCTAGAGACATCCAAAGCTTATAAAATTTCGTGCATCTGAGTAGATGATTAAAAAAAGAATCGAAAGAACGCTTCAGGCGAAACTGCCTAAAATTTACGAGACCGCAGAAGGCACTAACTAGATTGGGCTCTAGGATTAGTCTCTTCAGAATTTTCTCTTCTTTGGGGAGGATTCCAAAAGAAAGGCAGTGTAGTTATAATAACTCCTCCAAACGATCCACCAAGCATCCCCAATAGTCCATTGCCACTATTCTCTTCCATTGCTATCTTTGAGGCTATGTTATAAATCGTGCCATCGTTTTCTATTTTTTCTACATACTCCTGATAATTACCAATAGCTCTTTGCATAGTTCTTCCAAGTTCACTGTCGGATTTGACTCCGATTCCATTATCGGAATATGTTCTTAATTCTGTAACTACTGTTTCCAATCTCTTTCTTTCAGCTTCGCTTATCGGTCCTCTTTTAGCAGCATTTGTCAAAGAATCAAATTCTTCAGACAATTGATTGTGAGTTATTCTTTGTTCAAGAACCACTTCTCTAGATTGTTTAATCGCTTCTTGAAGTGGGATAACATAAATATTCTCTTCATCAGTAAAAGTAGAACTCCATTTGTCTACACTTGAGTAGAGCGGTGTAAAATAACTAAACCTGCTACCAGGCGGGCTAATCCGCGTGTATATCTCCTCTGCTCCTCTCTTTCCGTAAAGCTCTTCTTCTGAAATTAATCCATCAGAGGACAATTCAGCAATATCGGTTAATTCTTTTTTGGTATTCACAAATCGATTTAATGGTGCGCTTCCATTAAATGAAAAATGAGTTTTTCTTTGCAATACTTCTTCAGCAGATATCTTTCCGACACTTCTGTATCCTACAATGCCTCCTAAAACAAGTCCGCCAACCATATAGATAAGAGGAAGCGAATTACCAATAGCTCTTCCTACGTTTTTCATTTTATTTCCTGATTCATTTTTTCAGCCATATAAAACCTTTTAGGACTTACTTTTTAAGCCTTTCTAGAGCATCCTCTTTTCATTGATTAAACGGGCGTGTATGAATGCTAGATTAGAACGCCCGCACCGGGAATCGGACCCGGGTCTCATCCGCGACAGGGATGTGTACTAGCCACTATACGATGCGAGC
>CAYHBQ010000017.1:0-15595 GCA_964354995.1 Candidatus Woesearchaeota archaeon
CTCTTCCGATCTAATGTTGAGCCCACCGCATCAGTCACATCAATTCTCATTGCGCTCGCGATTGCAGTCAGCCTCATGTTGTTACTCATGCGCCTCAAGGCAGAAGTCTTCTTGCGAGGATGGTTTTTCCTCGTCGTTATAATCGGTATTGCGCTCGCACTTAACGCATTCTTTTACGGATTGCCGTATGCATCGCTCGTTTCGATTATCATTGCTGCACCCCTCGCCTATCTCAAAATCTTCAAACGAAACATGTATGCACATAACGGAACCGAACTAGTTATCTATCCAGGGATTGCTTCGGTGTTTATCCCTCTACTTTCCATCCCCTCAGCCATAATTCTCTTAGTGCTTATTTCAGCATACGATATGTATGCGGTCTGGCACGCAGGGTTCATGCAAAAAATGGCGCGGTACCAAATTGAGACCTTGCGTCTTTTCTCGGGCTTTTTCATTCCATATCTCGGGAAAAAAGAACGCATCGTGTTGCAAAGAGCAAAAGCCGCAGGCAATAAAAACAAGAAAGTTCCCGTACACATTGCAATACTCGGTGGAGGCGACATCGTGTTCCCCATCATTATCGCGGGCCTCGTCCTGCAAGCGTGGGGTCTTGTTCCTGCTCTGATTGTAACGCTCGGCGCAACACTTGGGCTTACGTTCCTCTTTTATATCTCAAAGAAAGGCAAGTTTTACCCCGCCATGCCGTTCATCACCGTAGGCATATTCATAGGGCTTGCAATAGCGTATATAATTCGCTAATTAGTCAAGCTCTTTTCTAATCAGGTCCATTTCGCCTTCTTCTGCATTATCGATTGCAGTTCGTATTCGCTGACCATATTCTTTGATATCTTTGGGAGTAAGTACGACGAGGTCAAGCCCCTTAGTGTAAATGTCTCTCGCAGAGTGTCGTATGGCTCGACGGGAGAGATCCATTCCTGCCATGAGGTCCATATAATTTTCGGAGATGATATCGACCGGTCCGCGTCTGCGCACAAGTTCTTGACTCATGAAATCAAGAGCGTAGTCGGATCCGCTTCCAATTGCAGTCCCCTCACGGCGCTCTACGCCCCCAAGCGGAAAACAAGTGTACAAGACAGGAGAGCCATCTTCATCGAGGCATGCAATAAGCGCTGAGTTCGAATCATCAGGTCGTAAAAATCGTCCTTTTGCGCGCTTTAAGTGAATCGCTTCCATATTTGGGAAAAAACCGTCATTCGCAATCTTTTGCAAGTCTAATTTTCCATTAACAAATTTCTTGACTAAATCCTGTGCGAGAGTATCATAAATTCCCGCAATCCCGATAACGGATCTTCCGTCTTGAGCAGCATACAATTTCTTGTAAGGTGCCTGCACGCGTCTCTTTAAGACGACTTCACCTTTATCATCAAAATCGGTACCCGTCCCCGTCATGTCAGACGCAAGGACTATCGCGGACGCGCCTTTGTATCGTGTCTCTAATCCTATAATCGTGGTCATGAATCTCACGTCATCGAGACCCTATTTAAACTTTCTTATTTTATGTCACTCTTTAGGCACAACATGAGAAAGGTTTAAATACCCCTTCCTGCGTCACTCGACCATGATAGTAAAACCTGATATGGTCAAAAAGGTCAAAGAATACTTTAACCTGAACATTTATGAAACGAAAGTCTGGCTTGCGTTGCTCTCCAAAGGAATTGTAACCGCAGGCGAGACGGCCGAATTGTCAGGCGTGCCTCGCTCTCGTACATACGACGTGCTTGAGTCGCTCGAAAAGCGCGGATTTGCCATTGTGAAAATTGGAAAACCCGTTAAGTATATCGCAGTTGACCCCAATGCAGTACTCGAAAAGATGAAATCTTCAGTCCTTATTGACGCACAAGACCGTGTTAAATCGCTCGCAACGCTCAGAGAAACCTCCGAATATACGGAACTAGAACAACTTCATAAAACAGGTATCGCTCCGATTAAATCAGAAGACCTTTCAGGATTTTTACGCGGACGCGCAAATATTGTTTCAAAATTGCGCGAGCTCGTTACAAACGCAGAGAAAGAACTAACGTTGTATACCTCTTTAGGTGACTTTGAAAAGAAATCGCGCGTATTGCTTCCCGCACTTGAAAATGCTCAAAAGAAAAACGTAAAGCTGAAAATCATTCTTACGGGAGAAGAAGAAGCCGTTAAGAAGGCTGCATCAAAGACGGGACTTAAAATGCGTCATGGGGACCATAAAGGCAGATTCTTTATGGCAGATAAGCGTGAAGTGCTCTTCATGTTACATCCAGAAAGCGTTGAAGAAGAATGCGCCATCTGGTTAAAATCTCCGTTCTTTACTGAATCGCTCGACACGCTCTTTGACTATCAGCTCAAACGAGGGCAAAATTAGGGGCGGAACATGAAAAATAGAGATTATTCCTTTGAATCAAAGGCTCGACTCGAAAAGATGGGGGATATGGTTCTTCTCTATCGAGACGATGGTGATCTCATAGGACACGCCTTCGTTGAAGACTCCTCTTTGGCAGATTTATACGATAGAGTACAACTTAACCTAGAAGCTGGAATGATAACCGATGGAAAGGCTGCTCATTTCAGACGATTGATTTGTAAGTTAGGTTACACACCTGACACAAACGTGTCTCAGCGCATTGCACCTTCCTCAGAAGAGCATAGGTTGGGAAAGAATATTGAAAAGTATACGCGAGCCCTTCATAATCTGGAATCACAGATTAACGTACTGCGTGATTTGGGAATAGCCGCTTAAACTGTTTCTACTCGCGCTTCCGTAAGACCCATGTTATACATTTGTTCGTGATTGCTCGTTAGTTCGGTAATAGTTTGTTCAAACGTTTTTGTGTTGGTCACATGTGCAATCAGCCGCCCTTTTTTTACGAATGTTTTAGCATGATGGCGTTTAAATGCCACACATGCTTCTTTCATACGTATCAACGGGCCCCTGCGTTCAGTTGTAGTTTTTGGCGTATACGCAACAAAGAGCGTTGCGCATTGTTCGCCTGCATAGTCAAATCGATGCGCGCGAATTGAAAAATAAGGAGTTGCCTGTTCAACGAGATAGGACGCAACTTTTTTTAACTTCGTCCCCGCAATATCTCCCGCCTGACGATCCGTATATAACACAATACGTCGCACATCAAAATGTTTTTTATGAGCTCGACTTGTAAACGCTTGTAGGTCAAACGGTTTTTCAACAAAAAAACTATCTGCAGGGTGTGCGAGAAATTTCTTCGCGGCCTTCTGGAACGTTTGAAAGCTTTCATCACTTAGCGCCGCAAGCACGTTGCGTTCTTTATAGGTAGGGTCAACAAGCACAATCGGACTTTGTCGTTTTGCCTCATTGAGAGATAATCGAGCTTCCACGGCCGTGCGGTAGTGATGCGCAGGGTCAAGTACAAGAGGTTCTCGTGCGCGACTTAGTCCTCGAAGGAAATTTGCAAACGTCTTGTACTGGATAATCAAGCATTCAAGACCATATCCTGAAAATCCTCTGATATAACTTTCAGCACCATAAATCCCCTGCGCATGGCAAAACTGTTTGGCAAGCCGCACATCATCAGCCATGCGTCGGTTCAATCGCTTTTTTATATAAGATACATGAAAGTAACTCAAGTCGGTAACATTTTCCGCGCGAACAGGTCGAGGTATGTCGAGCACGGGAATAATCTCAAAAATAACGCGCCCCCCATGACGAAATAATTGAAAATAATCTCGGCTTCCATGAATCTTCTTGAGCACAAGCTGCTTTGAATCAGCAACCATCATAAGGGCTTTCTCAAGCGCAGCACTAGACTCTTTTATCTGTTTAATTCGAACAAATACATCTATATCATATCCCCCTTTCTTTACCAAGGTACCTTTAGCAAAACTCCCTCCCACAAAAACACGCGTCCGCAATCTCGTTTTAGCAAGCGCCTTTCGCAATGATATGAGAAACTCCCCACATTCTTTTTTGAGGCCTGCTTGCTCCTGCTCGGAAGGACGTAATAATGAATAGTGCTTATTGAGCACACGAGCGAGACTCATGCCTGCTACAGACATGCATTGTTTTTAAACGTCGCTATTTCTTTCGAGAAATCGTGCTGGGAAGTTGCGACCCTAGATCAATAAAATATTTGCCCTCTTCCAGAGTATACACTAGCGGGCGTTCTTTATTGAAAAGATTGTGTAAATCAATCATATACGTCCCGGGCTTTAGTATTTTCACACTCTCAAAGTCTAGAACAATGGGAGCCTCCTCAACGTTTTCAACACCGATTATTTCGCGTACATCGTGTTCTATCTGTTGCTTTTCTTCTTCGGAAAGCACAACGGGCTCGGGCGCACGTTCAATCTTCGCAAGTTTTTCAGAGGTTAAATAAAAAAAGAACTTACTTCCACAACTACATCCGTGGAGTACCTCTCGAGATCCGTCAGTATAGGTTTTGTTACAGTGAACGCATCGATGAGGCATATAAACACACGCTATCTCCCATTAATAAAGATTTAGCCAAGCAGAACTTCAAGCTTTTTGGGGTCTTTCTTAATTTCCTTCACTATAGATGCCGGACCAATGATTGTAAGCGCATTATGATGGCCAACAAGCGTTTTAGCGATGCCTTTGCGCACTTTCATCATAAATGTTTCATCACCCATATCAGGTTCGATGACTGCAAGTTCAATACCCTTAAACGTCTTTACATGATCGACCATAGCCATGGTATCTTCAATTAACCTAATTTCTTCCTCGGGACGTAGTCTCCCTTGAATAATTAACACTTTATTACTCAACACGAGATGCAATATCTTCTTAATGCGATCGCTAATAGAAAGCTCTCGTATCTCTGAGAACGGAATGATATGTAAGTTCACTCCCTTTATTTTCACATCTTTATGTTTCATAGTTATACTTTTTTCGCAAGTCTGAAGAGCGCCTCGTAGAGCTCATCAATGTTAATGCGTTTCTTAACTGAAATGCCAACCACGTCGTAATCAGGGAATGCGGATTCAATCTTCTTCACTGAAGCGTTTTTGAGGTCAATCTTATTAGCCACAAGCAACACAGGTATTTTCCGAGCAACAAGATTTCCAACAATAGTAAGATTAACTTGCGAATACGGATTTTCACTTGCATCCATTACCACAATGACTGCATCCATATCATCAAGCCATTTAATGCTTTCAATTATCCCTTGCGTCGCTTCCTTCGCACGTCGTTTTGCCTCACCCCTCTTCAGCCCAAACCGAAGAAAATCTTCATAATCTATTTTTGTTGCAATTCCTGGCGTGTCCACAATTTTAAACACTAATTTTTTGCCCTTGTGTTCTACTTCAACTTTCTCTTTGAACTGTATTTGTCGCGTTTCATGGGGGACTTCACTAACTACGCCTATCGATTCTCCGGTCCAATCTTGTGAAATGAGATTTGCAAGACTTGTTTTGCCCGCATTTGGAGGTCCATAAAATCCTATTTTTAGGTTATCGCGACGCTTAAACCACCCACTAAAAAACCGTTTAAGGAAGGCCATCATGGCGACTTAAAATCAGGTCTTTTAATAAACCTTACGTCATTTGAAGCGGGCACGTTATTCCCCTTCGATTTAGCATGTTTAGCAAAGGCATAGGCAATTTGTTCGTTTGTCCAGCCCGCATGCTTGAGCTTTGTTCGTATTTCGTGTGACCCCATCCCTGCCCGAGAAGAGGTGGTAATAAAAGCGAGTACATTTGCAAGGTCTTGACGATGAGCAAACAAACTGTTCTCATAGCGCGTTTTATACCACCAAAGAATAGCCCCCAATACTGCTGCGCCTACAAATACGAGCACAAGGATGATAACGCTCGCTAATCCCCACGGTCTGCAATCGTTCGGACAATTCTTCCATGTTTCTCCTACTTCGCTGTCACATTTTGCATTAAAGTTGCAAGTATATTCCATTTCACTAAACGTGCCCAGTTTTGCAAAAGGAGGCGTTATATAAGCGCCCAGTTGTTCGGGCAAAATGGTATCAATAATTCCGAACTCAAATGTTTCTCCACCCGTACCGAGCGAGATGCTGGTTGCGGCAGTACCCACGAGTTTAGCATCGTAACTTCCGGCAAAGGTGAGATCATCAGGATGAAGCCCAACAATAAGAGCGCTTCCCGATTCAAACGAAGCAACGGGCTTTGTTTGTATTTTGAAAAAAGTCGCAAGAGGACGCGCCCCACTATCATAATATCCCACGACGCTGTTAAATGAAATATCTGCGTTGCTGTTCTCAATCGCCCACAACCCCAACGAAGCACGCAATTCTTCATCAGTTCCTTCTCTCTTCCCAGCCCAGGCACGCAACGTTTCCATGTCGGCATATTCAAGGGAAAGCACAAGCGGTACAACGCCTGTTACTTGATTTTGTATGTGCGAAGGCATGTCCATTGCAACCATCGCGTTCACCGCAAGCGCATAATCGCTGTCGTTTGTAGTATTCGTGGCCCGTGCAACCAAAAGCGCGGCTTCGCGTACGCTCGTGTTTAGAGTGTCATATCCAAGTTGTGTTTTAAGAATATCACGCATCCAAACAGGATATCCTGAAAGGTTTGTTACAAGCGCACCCCATCGTTGTTGGACGGTCGCGTTAAGACTCAGTGCTGCACCGCGAGCATCACCCGAAGTGACCACAAACGTGCGTTTACTTGTGACGCCATCGGCGCGCGTTACCTCGACTTCTACGTTAAAGGTACCTTGGCGTGTATACCTATAACTTATATTCTTACCAGAGGAAGTTTGCATAGCACTTCCATCCCCAAACGTCCAGCGAACAGAACTAATATTCGAATTCGTTATCACGCTAAATGTTGTAGGCTGTCCAAAGGTAACAAAAAGCGGGTTCATATCAAATGAGAAGGTGGTCGTAAGATTGATTGTTTTATCAAATATTTCTTCATCGTCAATATAAATTCTCAGACGGTTACCGCGCGCATTGAGCGGAATCGTAAAGTTTGCTTTACTCATATCCATGATAATGCGCGCGGCTTCGAACGTTACGCCACCTTTTTCTATGTTGTATACCTCAAACGACTGGCGCTGGCCAATCGAGCCGGTATAACGTATAGAGGGATTTGCAATCGTGATGGTCTGGTCAGATCCAAAAACACGAATAGGAATTACACAATAAGGTGTGCAGGCGTTATCATAATAATCAGAAAGATACGAACTCATGTACTCGCTCAAATCTGCCCCCGTCGCATCTTTGAATTCACTCTCATTAACATGAATTCGAGGGGTATTAAACTTCAAGTTCTTTGCAAATACCTCATAGTCTCCGGGATAACTGCTCCCAAAATTATTGGTTCCACAAGGCTCATTAGTTTCAACTCGAATTTGGTAATTGGAATTTGATCCCGTCGACATAATACATACAAAATAGTCACGTTGAAATGCAGAACCATAGCGACTAACGCACTCGACCATTTGCGAAGAGCGAGTTAAGTTAGGGAGCATACATTCCCCAAGCAACGAACTATCAAGTGCGTGAATACGCATCTTTAAACCGGGTTTTCCCTGAGTCGCATTGGTTATATTAGCACCGAGCCTAAACGCCGGAGAAACGGGAAGAGTCATGCGCTCACAATATTCCTTGCCGGGTTCCATGACAATTTTATCAGTCCCTGCCCGAGCCCGCTCGAAGCAGCCATATCGAGGCTCATAGCAGGATTCGTCAATATAATTTTCACTGGTCACAAAATATTCACTTTTGTTTAGAACATCGACGGCAAGGTCAAGATAACAGGAGGGCTCTGCAGTGCTTTGAAAATCAACTTCTGCGTCGTCAACGCGTGTGACACTGGGATCTTCAACAATAAAACCAAGTAATGCATTCCCTCCTCGGAGATTAAGAGAGTTTACAACCTCTTTACGCACGTACCCTGCGCGACAGTTAGCGGTACTACAGTTGTAATGGGCACCAACACTAAACCCATTTGCCGCAATAAAATCGCGAAGAGACATAGTCGTATTATCAAAATTTGTTCGAATAGTCGTATCGAGGTCAGTCTTATTGAAAGTAAGCGTAATTGTGCCGCTAATACGTTCACCCGTACTGTACTTCGTTTTGATGGTATCGTTATGGGCAATAACATCGGCTCTCACGCCCCCCATAAAAAAAAACACGAACGTAACGATTACAAACCCTCCTAGTAATCTTCGCATCATGGGCCTCTCTTAAACCACCATACCCAATATATGGCAAGAATTGCAAAGAGGCCTATAACCAACTGCCAAGGCCCGAAAAAGTCAAGAGATATCGACGGCCGACCACATAAGACGGTACGCGGTCCGGTGCCTGCCATGCAGGTCGCATTCGCCTCTTGATAGGGAGGTATTGCACACGTTCCTTTAGTAAACTCGGCCTTAACAGTCACCATAGCATATCCGTTAACACATTCTGTAGGGGCGGATGTGGGGAGATACTTGCACTGATGAGGTGTACAACTTCCATCCCCATTATGACTTCCCTGACCATACTCTTTGGAAAATACACAATAATCTCCCGTAACATACGTATCACTGTCCCATGCACAAGAACAGGTCACAATCGAACCGTTTCGAGCGCGCCCCTCCTTGCATTCCTGGTCCCACCCCGGATCGGTTTTTCTTAATCGTAACGGATCATCATCACACGATTGATTTGATTTGTAATCAAAGCAACGCGTCAGATTCGTGGGAACACATGCCGCAGGAGTTCCCGAACAACGGAAAGTATCGGGACAGCAGTCATCACTACTTCCTGCAAGGCCATCATATCCCTTGCAGCGATCATTACTTGCGAGCGTAGACCATGTTTCTATGACATCTCCCGTAGTATAATTATATTCAACCCACTTGCGTCCACTGTCGATGCATTGTCGAGCATCAAGGAGTGTAAATAATCTATTTGTAAAGAGTTGCATTGAAATACCTCCCGTAACAATCGTAGTGTTCGTGTAATTTAGTCGCAGACTCGCCCATTTGTAATCACTAAGCGTTTCAGAAGGAAGGCTGAACTGTTTGGTAATAATAACATTTCCAAGACCATCGGCGGCAGGAGCGCTATCACCGTCGCTGAATCCCCAGTCAAAGTAAAGCTCGTCGAATCCCTTGGGCGTTCCGACAATATCAAAATAGCCCGGCCCGCAAGGGGAATTTTCAGTCTGGTTGGGACACGCCCCCGCAATACAAGTCACCGTTATAGTCGGACACGTCCCTTGGCTGTTGAGGGCATAGCTTTCATTTGCATTGGTAAGCACCTTTAACGTATGATTCACAACAAGAGCATGATGTTCGGGGCGATTGATAAACGCAAACAATCCGGGACTAGAAACGACCACAATCGCAACCTGGTCTTCCGACCATGCCCCATCGGAATCAGTTACTCGCAGGGTTATCGTTTTCTGCCCAGGCGATTTGAACGTATAGTTAAACGTAGCGTTTGGAGTGGTGAAGCTATCTTCACTGATGTTCCAAAGATAGCTGAGTTGGCCCCCTTCTCGATCGTAGCTTGCCTGTCCGAATGTAACCGTCGTGCTATCATAATAGACTCCTCGATGCTTAGGCGCAGTAATATTGGCTATCGGAGGATAATTCGGACCCTTCGTGACGTTTACATACAGAGTCGTGCTTTCATTTATCTGATCAGCGTAGCGTGCGATAAAATAGAACTCAAGAACATCACTATCGCCTAATTCCCCCTCAAGGCCCTCAGTAATATTGGCATCATTAATGAGATAGTCAAGTACACGTGCCCGTCCGTCTGCAAGAGTGAGCGTAGTAAAGTTGGCTAAAAAGTCTGATGAAGGTCCATGTCCCTTAACGAGGTCGTCCTCCCAAACTTCCATGACAACAGGAGTATCTTCCGGAAGACTAGTGAATTCTACAAGTCGCACCGTACGATTGACCCATGTTTTTGTTATCTCTTGAGAACCCGCGGCATCTCTCCATGTGCCCGTTATAAGTCGTCCGGCTCCACCACTTGCTTCTTCTTTGCAACAAATGCGATATCTTCCTGCGCCCGTATATTGGCCGGGCAATCCAAGGTGAGCATTTGTTGTGGCCGATAACGTTGCCATTTCAAAATAACCTGCCGCGCACGTGCCCGTCGCGACAACGCTTTCACAAAGTAATCCATCAAAACATACGTCTTGATATCCTGTCGTTGTTCCTTCAGGGCGCTCGGCGTGTGCATTTGTTGTTCCGCTAAGACGCACAACCACATTAGTTTCCGTACACGCACGCGTCGGAGTGCCGATAAATCGAGTAAAATAATCGTCATAACAAATATGCCGTGGATAATTCCCCGCACCATTATACGTCGCTCCGTGCGCATTAGTATCTGATGAAATTCTAAATATGCGTTGAGTGGTGTCTCCGGGGTCGGAACAGGTATAATCGGCAGCGTTAACCAATGAAGCGGAAAAAACAAAAAAAACAAAGGCTACAAGTCCAAGAAAAACCAACCCTCTTTGCATAGCTCATGTACTAAAAAGAACTTTATAAAGGTTGTGCGTTAGAGTTAACCTTTCACGACGGCAAGCGGTTTCACACGCGCAACTAACTTTCCAAGCCCCAATGCATCACTCACACGCGCAACTTCATCAATATTTTTGTACACCGCAGGCGCCTCTTCAAGTGCGCCCCGTTCACTTCCTGTTTTAAGAATGACATCATGGTGCGCAAGCTGTTTTTTTACGTCGGGCATGCGCAGATGTTTGACTGCATAACTTCGTGAAAGAACCCTTCCCGCTCCATGCGCTGCTGATCCAAACGAAATGAGTTCGGCTGTCTTTGTACCAACAAGTACATACGAGTGTGTACCCATGCTTCCCGGAAGAAAGATAGGGCAACCCTGTGCCCGATAACGCGAAGGAATCTCTTTTCGTCCTGGTCCAAAAGAACGCGTCGCACCTTTACGATGTACGCAAAGTTCTTTCTTCTTTCCATTAACCATATGAGTCTCAAATTTTGCAATGTTGTGGGCAATATCATAGAGTAAAGGCATAGATTCACGAGGGAAAAACTGTCTGAATACGTTTCTAACGTGGTAACTAATGATTTGTCTATTCACAAATGCAAAATTGGCAGCCGCAGCCATAGCTGCGCGATAGTCTTTTCCAAGTTTTGAATGTAAAGGCGCACAAGCCAGCTCTCTATCGGGGAGGCGTTCAAACCCATATTCTTTTTCCATGGCCAATATGTAATCCGAAGCAGTTTGATGCCCGAGCCCGCGCGAGCCACAGTGAATCATGACTGCCACAGTTCCCTCTTGTAATCCAAACGCACGCGCCGTTGTACGGTCAAAGATAGTTTCCACTTCTTGAATTTCAAGAAAATGATTTCCCGAACCAAGCGTGCCAAGCTGGTTTCTCCCTCGTCCTCTCGCTTTTTGAGAAATTTTCGACGCATCAGCCCCTTCTATACAACCTCTATCTTCAGTTTTCTCCGCGTCCTCTGCAGATGCGTATCCTCGTGCCACTGCCCAACGTACCCCCTTTTCAAGCACATCATGTAGGTCTTTCTCTGAAAGTTTGAACTCACTCGATTCTCCCAAGCCGGAGGGAATCGCTTTATACAATGCATTGAGGAGCGCGATACGCTTGGATTTGAACTCTTTAGTTGTAATCTTCGTAGTCAAAATACGTACACCACAATTGATGTCGTATCCTACGCCGCCAGGGGAGATAATTCCATTTTCACTATCAAATGCCGCAACTCCTCCGATAGGAAACCCATATCCTTGGTGAATGTCGGGCATTGCAAACGAGTACCCTACAATTCCGGGGAGGCTTGCAACATTAGCTACTTGTTTAATACAGGGATCCTCGATAGAAGCCAACAAATTCTCCGAGGCAAATATCCGTCCGGGCACATGCATAGTCCCCGATACAGGCAGTTCATACACATGATCTGAAACACGAACGAGCGTTTCTTTCATAGAAGATGTCATGGCGTTTGATTTAATAATGCTCTGATGAGAACGTAAAGAGTTACACGTCCAAGACAACTCGAGCTTCCCACCCTCCCCTTTGTTTTTTCAGATACATTTCAGAATACGTCGCTGCTTTTACATGCCTAAATCCCTTGGAGTGCGTAAGGCGTATTCCTTCACATATTGCCTTCAGCTCATTTTTCGCAAGAACAACATGGGCATTTGACACCAAAAATCGCTCCCCATCGACAAAAAATATGAGCTCGTCCATGAAACGATAGAGCAATGAAAGATCATCCTCTCCAGAAAGTACAATTGTTCTTTTTTCACGAGATGAAATCCTTTTTCCTTCTGCTACACAGAGCGAAAAGGCTCGAGCACATTCCTCAAAAAGTTTAGCTTTGGTGGACGCACGCACAATAAATTGCACGTCCGCAGTATGGCTCACGAATCGAACAGTCATGGTCTAACGAGCAACAGTTCTCCATACAAAAAGCCTTACTTTTTTAGGCACAGCTCCATCTGAAGAAGGATTCTTTTCAAGCGAACTGCTTATGACTCTCTCTGCAGCATACACATTGCCTTCAGTAAAATTGCTTTTTCCACAGACTTCATCGAGCCCACATATTCTTGCTTCGAATAAAAGATGTGACTCCGGAATCTTTGCTGCGACTGCCTGATGAACGTATGGCTCATCGCGTGAGAGAACGGCTTCTCTAAAAGCACCTTTCGAAGCAAGTTCTGCAAGAATGTTTTGTGCCCTCTCGTCGAGTGCAAGACTCTCCGACTGTGCTTCACGATTATACAAGAAAAAAAGAACACTTAGTATAAAAAGGATAGAAAGGCTAGCCTCAACAATGCGCATCCACCCGTTTCTTTGCATACTCTCTCAATGCAAATGCGAGTTATAAAGATTACCAAACGCGCACATTAATCTCCGCGAAACTAATATGCCCGTCGATTCGTAGTACTTCTACCCGTTCGATTTGGGAAACAACTTCAAATCCTTCGGGAATTTGACGAGACATACGTATCACATTCTCTCCATCAATTACCGCTTCAACAGCAAAATCTACGCGACGTGGCAAATTAAACGACGTACGTACAGAGTCGTAATCTGAATAATAACTTTGGTTAAGTCCCAACAAAAGAGCCTCGCTCACAACATTCTTCTTATCAGAACTCGAGATAGTATAATTGGAACCGTACTCTAAAAAAGCAGCGTTAGGAATAGGACCTTCATCGGTAATAAAGTTCCCCAATCGTGCGTAAAAAAATTCCGAATTATTTCGGGAGACATAGAGTGCTCCTGCTGCATACTTTCCCCGAAGAGGTATACCTGTCGAAGTTTCAACATACACTCCTTCCCCGTCAATGCCCTCGCGCGAAAGCGGGAAGCTAATGTTCTGAGCTACTACAAAATCGCTATCGTTTAAAGAGACACCATACGTCAAAATTTCACGCGTGGTATTATCCATAACTTCATCAACTGCGTAGAAGAGTGAAGAGCCAAGCACACGATCGTTACTGAGGGGATTAAAAAAGTATAACCCGAAGACAAGGAATCCCATAAATAGCACAAATGCAAGAATAACTTCTACATGCCCCATCCCCTTTGTCTGCATACGCGCATAAATCGCCGAGCGTTTAAATAGCTTACTCGCATTATAATCTATGGACGTATCTGCCTTTGTCGCAGAAATAAAAAGAAAGCCAGAGCTTAGTGGGCTCTCTGACACGTTTGTGCATACCGTTGCGGAGAAACATCTAAGGGGAGGTCGAATCCCTGCATCTGACCGCGAAAGGAAACTGCTTCTTAAAGAAATACGGGCAGAATTACGTCTCCATACGGGGAGGTTTCATAAAAAAAAGCGTTCCAATTCCACACTTCCCGAAC
Source organism: Candidatus Woesearchaeota archaeon (assembly GCA_964354995.1). Taxonomy (GTDB): domain Archaea; phylum Nanobdellota; class Nanobdellia; order Pacearchaeales; family GW2011-AR1; genus JBBSZK01. The sequence continues at coordinate 13,807 of CAYHBQ010000017.1, forward strand.
TGGTTGATGCCCACGTCTCGACACATGAGCGAATGGCGCACTATGACTTTCTACAGGGCCTCATTGAAGAATACGCTCCCAATTCGATTCTCGATATCGGATGCGGGCTCAATCCACTCTTACTTGCAAAAAAAGGACAAACGTACTACGCCTGTGACATACATGAGAAAGAAATAAAGATAATCAATGAATTTTTTAAAAAAGAACAGATTGGGGGAGATGCATTCGTCGCCGACGTACGTACCTATAGACAATTTCCCGAAGTAGACCTTTGTCTTATGCTCAAATTATTGGACCTTCTTGACATCAAAGGCCGTACTAATGCAGAGGCCCTAATAAAAATGGTAAACGCCCGAACACTTATAGTGAGCTTTCCCACACGTAAATTATCGGGCAAAAAAATGAATCGTCCGCGCAGAATGTGGTTAGAACATATGCTTGCCCGACTTAACTATCCATTTCAGGTAAAAGAAATTGATAATGAACTATTCTATATCGTTACGAAACCCTAAACAGCAGGGACCCCAATAAACGCATTGGCTCCTGAAGTTATGAGGAACGCCGCAAGAACCATAATGAGCGAGTGTTTCAAACCTCCGCGCAACGTTCCTTCAGAAAGTTTCCCAATCGTAAGTCCCGTAAAGAACCCTTGCACGAGAAGGAGATACAAGAACGGTCTTGCGAGTGTCTCGGGGTCAACCGCCGTTCCCCCTCCGATGGAAGTACCTTCAAGCGTTTGTCCCGATGCAATCCCTTGCGCTCCCGCAGTTAATGGAAGAATCTTAAACTGCATGATAAGCATGATTCCCACGAATATAAGAAAAATGATGTATCCTTGCACAACCAAACTCGAAACAGCCGCCTTTCGTTCGCGTTTAAGCTTTTCAATCTGATAAATAGACTCGGCAGTCGAGTCAAGAATATAATCTATTTCTCCTCCTGCGTTTTCTGCTTCACGAATCAAACTGATTGCACGTTTGATGACTACGCTATCAACATCAATGGCGAACGTTTGCAGGGCGCGAGAGGTGGGAATTCCAAGGCTAATCTGATTGGCCAATTTTCTAATATGGGGGCTGAGACTGCCAAAATCTTTTGAACTCATGTTTGTAATACTCTTTCCAATAGGTGTACCTGTCTTAACGCTTTCGGCAAGATTTCGAGTAAATTCTAAAAACCGCTCGTTTTTCTCCTGTTCAACTTTACTTTCAATAATAAGCCCGATAAGAAACGGAAGTACTACCACGGCCAGACCGATGCCCAACAGAAAGGGAAACATAGGCTCCTTCCAGAAGAAACCCATATCAAGACCAAGAATAACAATTGAGGTGATGATGCCAATCCAATGAACTTTTGTGAGTTTCATGTTAGTAGCTAGGTTGTTTCAAGGTGATGACCCAGAGGAATACGACGTTAATGGCCGCAACAACCACTAAAATAAGAGCAGTCATCTGGGTAGGTTGCAATCCTCCTATATTGACACCTGACACCGAAATCATAATCAGAAGCAAAAGTAAAATCATGGGCGCTGCAATGACTACGCTAATGTATAAGTCCATAAATGTTTCCGCAACCTTAGAGAACTTTTCGCGTTCAATTCGATACTGTAGCAATAGGCTTTCAGCTCGTTTTTCAAAAAATGTCTTGAGATCACCCCCCGAGCTTATCGTGGTGGCAAGACCATTGAATAATTCCGCAAGACGCGTACTAGGCGTTAATCGTGAAATATTTTTAAGAGAGGTGATAAGATCATATCCCTATACGTTAACTTGATACAATAGCTTCCGTA
>CAYHBQ010000018.1:0-15586 GCA_964354995.1 Candidatus Woesearchaeota archaeon
GCGACCACCGAGATCTACACTCTTTCCCTACACGACGCTCTTCCGATCTATAGCGTTTAATTCTCGTTTTGTCATGGGGCTATGGGGTAATCTGGTTAGCCTTCGAGGTTTGGGACTTCGCGATCCCGGTTCAAATCCGGGTAGCCCCATCGACATAGAACAATTTAAAAAGCCAACTAAATAAACGAAAATACGATGGGATCAAAAACAAAGAAGACGCGACATGGGGGACGATTTAGCAATCGAGCCGGTGTCAGAGTACGAAACCGATTAAATGCAATCGAATCGTTACAACGTAAAAAGCAAATTTGCCCTCACTGCAATCGCCCCGGTGCAAAACGCAAAGCATCCGGTATTTGGAACTGTTCAAAATGCGGTAAGACGTTCGCGAGTCACGCCTATATTCTCAAAGGACAAGTTTAAAAAGCATCACGTTTCATCATCACCATGGCTCAATACAAATGTTTCAAGTGCGGTAAAGCGCTCACGAGTAAAGTTTTAGAAAAGCGATTTGTTTGTCCCACGTGTAACTCAAAAATTTTCTACAAACCTCGAAAACACATCGTCAAGATTAAAGCGATATGACGAGCGAACTTTCTGCAACCGCACAGCGCGAACTACAACTTGTTGAACATACACTTCAGCAGGTTCTTGCGCAAAGACAAACGTTTCAGTTTGAACTAAACGAAGTTACTAATGCGCTCGGAGAGTTAGCACATGCGACAGATGAGGTGTACAAGGTTATGGGAAATATTATGATGCGTGCAGATAAAACGCGCTTGAAGGCTGAACTCGAAGAACGTAAAAAGTCTTTGGAGTTGCATATGCAAGCCCTTGAGAAACAAGAACAATCTCTTGAGAAGAAAAGCGCCGAGCTTCGTCAGAACCTCGTCGACAAAAATAAAGATAAAATCTAAAAATCTGTGTGCAACCACGATAATGTTTAAATACTGGTCAAAATTATCTCTGCTATGCCATTCGGTTTAAAGAAGGTGTTCGGAAAAGATCAAGGTGGAGAGGATTATCTCGAAATTGATGTACACGCCGCACACGAAACAAAAAGCAAGGTGCTTGTTCGCCCCTTTACGCTCAAGCAGTACGACGATATTAACGAAATTCTTACTGCGCTTCGCGAAGGCCTGACAATTGCAGTTATTGATATCAAACCTATCAAGACAAAAGATGTTATTGAGCTTAAGCGAGCCATTGCGAAGATAAAGAAGACGGTGGAAGCCATGGAGGGCTCAATTGCAGGATTTGGAGAGAACGTGATTATCGCAACACCGCAATTTGCAGAAGTATTCAAGTCACCCGTCAGCGCCACATCGGGAGCCAAGAAAGACTCTTTAGAGTTCTATTAATCGCATCCTATTATAGTATAGCAATTATTTTGTCTTTAACGATCTTTTTTATCTCTGAGCTAAATTAAAGAGTGTTTTAATGGCAACAACCATGGTTGCAGGCACCAAAAGCGCCAGAAGTCCCGCAAGCGTAGCCGAAACAATTTGTCCTATTTGAATAGCGCCAAACGAAACGCTTGCAATGCCCTGCTGACCTGCAAAGCTCACAATAACAAGAGAAACGGCCACAAGAAGAAACTTAGTGCCCACATTATCATCCACGCTTACGGCAAAACCCGCAACTAACCCTAGAAACGCAAGCAATGCCAAGATAATGGGGTTAACCGAATAACCGAAGCTGAGTATGATTCCCCCCACCGTTGCAAGGACAACGCCAATAAGGAAGGCCCATGCCCCCACGAGGTTTTCACGCGCACGAATAGCCATTTCCCCTAAAAGCACGTCTTTTATATAAAACCTCTGAAAAAACAAAAGTTCGCCATAATCGAAACATTTAAATAGTGGTGTAATTGGTGAGTTACAACACAAAATGAACGTCGCAAAAACATTCATTCTTTTCGCGGTTGGTCTTCTCGCAGTTGCACTTATGAGTTCAGCACTTGTAAGCGCCGCACTTAGCTTTACCTCTCCTGGAGATTTAATGTTAAAACAGAACAGCACAACTACTTCTCTTTCGACAACCGATTTAGGCGATACCACCATTAATTCGCTTATCTTCGTGCCTGCTCAAATTACGGCTTCAGGCGGTGCATCTCTTACACTCATAGCCTCTCCAACAAGCTTCGTCTTTAACCCTGCAAATCCGAAAACGGTGCAAATTTCTATACAAACTGTTAGTGGCATATTCCCCTTCGGAACGTACTCTACGACACTTACAGCAAGCGGCACTAACGCAACAGGTCAAGCCGTTAACGCATCAGTGCCTGTGAATTTTATCCAATCATTTTGTAAATCAGGTTCTGTAGGCGGAAACTTGTCTCTTGACAAGGTTGACGTTTCAAGTTCTGGTGACGACGACAAGGATTGGAGACTTCTTGACACGATTGATGTCGAAGTTAAAGTGAAGAATATCGGAAGCAACGATATAGACAATGTACAGATAGAACTCGCAGTCTTCGATAGTTCAGGCCAAGACAGAGTTGGTGACTTGGACTTCCTGAGCAAAGATGACGAACAGGTCGATGTCGGTAATATAAACGACGGGGATAAAGAGACCCATACTTTCCAGTTTAAGGTGCCCGCAGACTTTGATACAGGCAATTACAGACTCGCAGTAAAAGTATACAGCGATGACGAAGACGAATCGAACGAATGTGACGATAATTCAAATGATTTGAGCGATACACTATACGAGAAGATAACCGTGGACAATGAAAACGATGATGAAAAGTCCATAGTTGTTGATGATATCCGCTTGCCCGCTCAAGCCACATGTGGAGAGACAGTAACCGGCACGTTCAAGGTCTACAATATCGGAGATTCAGATCAAGATCAAGTGCTTGTCACGATGAAAAATTCGGAACTAAACTTGAACAAAGAATTTGTGATTCGTCAAAATCTCGATAAAGGAGAAGACGACACGCTTGACTTTGCATTTGATGTTCCTTCTAATGTACAGGATGGGACCTATTCTCTTTCATTCAGAACGTTTTATGACTATGATGATAACGATGATAGTTACGATCAAGAATCAGCAGACGATTTCACGTCGACATTTACCGTATTGGGATGTCGCCCAATTCCAACTGATGAAAATTCGGATGTCTTTATTAACGCGGAACTTGCCTCTGATGCGTTGCCCGGCCAAGAACTAAAGGTAACGGTAACCTTCAGAAACGATGGCACTGAAGACGCACGAATTTCTCTTAGCGCAGAAGGGTATGAAAGTTGGGGCGATCTTGCTTCTCTTTCACGACGCTCGTTCACCTTGGGCGCAGGCGATGAACAAGAAGTTATCTTTACGTTTGACGTGAATGCAGATGTATCAGGAAGCGAATCGTTCCTCATTACGCCCACAATCAACGGTAGGCAAGAGTCACAAGAAGTCGAAGTTGATTTCGGAAGCGCTGGAACGGGAAGCGGATTTGACTTCTCAAAAGGAAGCAGCCTCATCTGGATAATCGGAATCATTAACGTCGTATTGATTGTACTTATCATTGTAGTTGCAATCAAACTTTCTCGCAGATAAGTAGCTTTTTTAACTCGCGATAGTTCATTTCTCGATGGAACGAATTGAAGCTCTCTCGTTAGCGTTTCGGTATGGTCTACTTCTGGTCGTCGGAGTAGCGAACCTCATTTTAGGAGATAGTGGATTATTTTACGCATTGTTCACGCGAATCACCATCGGCCCCGTTTTTTATTTTCTTAATATTATTTATGAAGGCGTAACTGTCTTTGGGGCAGATACGGTTTTTATTGGAGGGTATTATGCGACCATTATTCCTGCCTGTGTAGCAGGTTCTGCATATTATCTTTTACTCATTCTCAATATGACAACCCCCATGCCTGTGAAAAAAAGAATCTCCTGCCTCATATTCGTATTTGCCCTATTTCTGGTTATGAACATAGCGAGAATCGTGCTTTTTGGAACGTTGCTTTCAAAAGGATATCAATATTTTGACGTTGCGCATCTTGCCATGTGGTACTTTGGAAGCACTATTTTAGTCGCATTCATATGGTTCTCAGCAATATTTTTATTCAAAATCAAAGAAGCTCCGGTATTCACCGATATGCAGAGAATTGTTCGTGATGTGAGGCGCATAGACCGTGCTTGAATCACTCTTTGATGAGTTTGTGCGGATAGCCCTCGATACTGTGGAAAGTTGGGGCTATATCGGCATCGTCTTGCTCATGACCATTGAAAGCACCATTATTCCTTTTCCTGCAGAGCTCATACTTATTCCCGCAGGGGCGCTCGTAGCTGAAGGCAGTTTTGCAGCTGTCCCCGTACTTGTAGCCGCAATACTCGGGAGCGTACTCGGTGCACTCATTAATTACGCCCTCGCATATCATTTCGGAAGGAGACCTCTGAACGCACTCATTCACCGATATGGGAAGTTTCTTTTTATCGACGACAAATCAGTCATAAGAACTGAAAATTATTTTGAACGTCATGGCCATATAACTACGTTCATCGGAAGATTGGTCCCCGGTATTCGTTCGTTTATATCGCTTCCTGCAGGATTTGCTCGCATGAACGTAGTTGAGTTCTCACTGTTTACAGCACTGGGTGCGGGAACATGGTCGGCCCTCTTAATACTAATAGGGTACATTTTAGGAGACAACTTGGATGTAATCCGTTCGAGACTCGACACGTTAAGCATACTTCTCATAATTATTTCAGGTATTATCGCGTTTGTATACATAAAAACAAGAAAATCGCAAGCCTAGTTCAACGCGCGCTCGCGCGCCTGTCTGATGATTTCAACTTTTAACTTCTCAACGGCATCGCGTACGCCGCAATCGGGCCCGATATACACGCGATGACAATTACCTGCAACAGCAACGGCCGTTTCATTGCCTGCATGAAACTCAAATACTTCTACGCTATCCGGCTTGCTCTCGCAGGTGATATAGTCTTGATTGGTTTCCTGCGCCTTTGTTTCGTTGGTAATTCCCGAAAATACCGTAATCTGATTTTGCTTCAAAAAGAGGTTAAAATCAACAACAGAAGAACCTACAAAACGACACGAATCGGGGAAACCATCATCGTACGTGAGGTACACGTAGGGCTTCTCAAGCAAGAGGGGGTCGCCTTGGATAGTTACATTATTCGTGCGTGGATCAATATGTAAATAGAGGTTATATTGGATAATCTGCCCCGACGGCTTGGTATAGTAATAATAATAATGATAAAGTGTATCCCTATCAAATCGCTCACGAGTAAAGCTAAGCCCCTGATAGTCAAACTGATTCAATGATTTAAAATAATAACTCGCAAGGAAATACAAAATAACAAGTGTCACTCCAAATAGGATTATCTTAACAAGGTCCTTTTCCAGCAATTTCTCCTGTTTCTTTTCTTTTCTTTTGGAAACCATTACTTCATATAAAAAAAAGAGGTTTTAAAGGTTATGCAACGCCTATATATGTCCTAAAATACGGTATAAAAACGCATCAACCGCAACAATGTCTCCTTCAATAACTACACACGATTGATTAGTATATACGGCGCGTTGTTCGCCAGGTTTCCATATGATCAAGGTATCTTGACATCCTTTTTCGGGAAGGTCTTGAGTTCCACAGGATCCATAACACGCTTTCTGCACACGTGTAGCAAACGCCCCGACTACTGACGTCAGCGTCTGGCTAATCGCGTCGCTTTCTGAGGCAAGGTACACCGTTACGCCTTGAAATCGAGCCGACGTGATATCTTCAGAGATGCTCACTGTGCGCGCCTCATCGGGCGAGCTCGCAAGTCTAAATCCGCCGCCACCATACGGCACGATCCACGAAGACCCATCAAAATAAGGTTCGTTTCCAAGAGTATTCGTAGCAGAATCAGTGCCTATAAGTGAGATGGCATATCCTGCCGTGCTCCCCAGAAGGATGACAATCATAAACACGCTCAATATAATCTGACGTCGTTTGCGTTGAGCTTCTCGAATATCTGCCGTTTCAATCTGTCGCATAGGCACAGGTGTATTTCGCGCGTTAAAAAGCTTACGCTAAGAGATAAAAAAAGAAGAAAAAGAAAAAAATAAAATTATATATCGCGTTAAAGTACCGGAGTTAGGCTTGTGGCCGTGGTTCCTGTGTACTTCTTATTGACTGTTGTGTCAACCGTTTGTGACTTGAGCGCGTTTGCAGCGTTCATGGTGTCCGCAGCATCGTAACCTGCAACTAACAAGGCAATCTTGTCAGAGTTGTAAGGCGAAGCGTACGAACTAATCAAGAACGAGCCTGATCCAACCTGCGTTTCCGCAGTGAAGTCAGCGCCACACAAAGGTGTGCTGCTTCCAAGAAGCGAAGCTGCAACCGTGTTAATACAGCTACCTCCAAGAACGATGAGGTTCTTGTTGCTAACTGAGCTAACTTCGCTTGCATCGTAGACAATGTCTCCGAGTGCTCCTGAGCTACCGCCTACCGCAGATGCATCAGCTTCAGCAACGTAAATCATTGCTTCCACTTGGTCATTAGGATAGCTAATAGTAGCTGTCTTTTGGTCAGTACCGCTTGAGTCGGCGTCATCAGTACGAATAAGGGTTCCCCACTTACTCATCTGCTCTTGTAAGTCATCATTGCTCTCCAAGGTAAGTGCGCTTCCTAAGGATTGGCCAATTGTTACTGTGCCAACCTCTAGTTCGCTTGCACTGGTACCTTCTCCAGCAACTTCTATCATGACTTCATTGTAAGCATCTCCATCGTCCTCTTGTTCTTCAAAGAGAAGCAAGGCAGGGCGAGTGATTGCTGAAGCACCATTCATTAGGTTGATTCGGACGGTGTGCGCCGCAGTTTGCGTAAAGTTGTACGTGACTGAGCCAACGGTCTCGGAACTGGTAGCAGTACCGTTTCCAAGGACTGTAGTATCAATCGTAAAGTTACCAACCTCGTGGAGGGTAACCGTAAAACTCGTGTATCCATCCCCATCAGGGAAGTACAAACTTGCTGCGTTCGTGCCGAACATATCGATATCCGTCAAGTTAATGGTTGTTGGCTCGGTAAATGCGAGCAACGCACCTTTACTTGTCTGGATAGTCGGGAAAACAACAACTCCGTTTCCAGCGGAATCAGGGTGGCCTAGAGTGACATATTCTGCGCCGTCTGTCGTAGAATCGACATACTTCACATCAAATGTATTTCCTCCAATGCTTACTGTTCCTGTTCCTTCAGCGGTGATTGTCGCACCATACTTGTCACTCGAGAATACATCAGTAAACTCGATATCATCGTTGTCGTACCCACTCGATGAGTTGGTAAATTTCGTCAACTGGATGAATCGGCCGTCCTCTTCGTTTCCAACAACGGCGTACGTACTGTCGTTAAGGACAGCGTACTCGCGTACTTGGATGAAGTCACGGTCGGCGTCTGCAAGTTTAGGCGTACCAGGTGAGCTTTCGTTGTTATACCACTCAATGGTCTTAGAGTCGGTATAATAGTCGGGCTCAAAGTTGACCGTCATAAGGTCATCTCCTGAGTTTTGCACAATGATTGACTCTCGGTCTTCGTGATCAAGGTCATTCGGAATGTTAAGTCCCGTGAAATCAATCTTGAAGCTTCCGAAAACAGGGTCAAACCAAGGCGTTCCTGGTGTGATAGCATCGACATCGTTATCGGCCCATACCTGAATCGTAATCGAAGTTACAGATCCGGTGTTCGTGGAGAAGTCTACAAGGGTATCCTCAATAGTATCTCCGTTAGAGCCAATTTCGACTTCTGCATTATCTGCAAGCACAAGGCGATCAGTAGATGAGCCCACGCTAACGGTGGCAAATGCTTCCGAGTTATCGGGTTCATTTGTGTTATCAATGGAGACTTCAACGTCCAAGAGTTTCTTGGAGTCGTTCTCATTGATTTCTTCTTCATCACTGTTGCCTGCGCTGTCAGTCACCTTGATAGTGGCTTGTGTGTCTTCTGCGCTGATGAGTTCAATCGTATACACCTCGCCACCTACGGTGACTGAGGTTGTAGGATTCGTTTGACTTCGCAATGTGAATGAGTCGGTTGATTTGAGCAACACAATTTCAGTCCCATCACTGTCTGCACCTACTGTAAACTTCTGACCAAAGAGCATAAAGGATTCTCCTTCAGTCTCGGTACTGTTGAACGCAATAGCGTTGTCGAAGGTAGCCGTCAAGTTGTAGATATAGTTAGTACTTGAAGTTCCAACTGCAATACCTACAATAGGGTCATCCTCTCCTGAATCGGGTTGCTTTGCAAACGTTATTCTGGAGTTCGAGCCCAAGGCAATGGTGTGAGTAATCTCAGCATCTGCATTCCCTGAAATCTCGCTGTCTGCCAAAAGCGTCGGCAATTCAGCATCCGTCAACGTTGAACGTACCGAATTAACCGTAGCGTTCAAGTATAATTGAGAAGAGCCTGTGAAAAGCGGAAAGTTTTCGCCGTCAATAGTCGTCGTTGTAGTAGTCGTGCGACCTCCGCCCGCGACAAAGCGCGTGCTCAGATCAGCACTCAGTGAAGCCGCAGGCGCAAGGTCTGCAGTAGCACTGTCACCTACAATTATTGCAACATCAGCAGAGCTCCCACTTACGAAAGGAGCCGGATAGTTCGCAGCGGCCGCAAGGGCTACTGTAGAACCAATCATTAAAGCTGACGAAGCAGCTGACGCGATTTTTTTAAAGTTAAAGTTCATATATTTCTTTAACCCCCTTTCAGCTTTGTACCATTGACAACCCCACAGGGCCCCTCAAAGAGGACGCCATCGTTTAACGGATAGCGCGTCACTATCACCTTTCGATGATAGGGTACTCTGCCAATACAGAGTAGTAGCATATCTCAAAGGGTCTTTAAAAAGCTTTCTATACTAACCCTCGTTAAACCCTAGTTACCCTCGGAAAGGAGAGGATGTATTTATAAACCTTGTGCTGTTACTACGTGTCTAGACAACTTTCTATAAGCGCTCCCCACTCGCAAATAACTGATATATGTTATTTTTAAACATATAAGGAAAGCAAAACCTATATATAGTCTGCATATATCAATAGACTACTATGGCCATAAGATCAAAGGTTAGAGAGATAACAATTGTCGAGGATAAAGGCACGTTCTCGACGCTGTTCAAGCGATTATATGGAGAATCAGACGAATATAATTACGAAGGCATTGCTGCCGTACGACATTTGCTCTCAAATGAAAAAGCTCGTGTTCTTCACACCATAAAATCAAAGGCGCCGACTTCTATCTACAAGCTCGCACGCCTTCTTGAGCGGGATTTTAAGGCAGTAAACGAAGACGTCAAGCTTTTGCACCGGTTCGGGTTTATCGACCTTGTTGAAGAGAAGACGGGGAAACGCAGCCGCCTTAAACCGATTGTAGCCATCGACTCGTTAAAAATAGAGATAAAACTCTAACTACACGTGGTAATGGTCGCTCGAATCTCGGCCTGACCGCTTGCCCGAAAGTCACTAGAACCTCGCTGGGTGCCCGTGCTACAATTCCCTTCTAAATGCCTAAGAATAGATACCAATCGCCGTTCTCCGCCAGTCACCGACTCAAGCGCGTTAATGGTTATCTGATATCCTCTAAGCGGCGTATCTACACCCACTCGCAAACTCTGATTGATGAGGGGGAGGAGCGTTTGGTTAAGCACAAGACAGCTGTCAATTCCATCTGAGCAGAGCGTATGCTGATAACACGCACGATAGAGTTCCCCTATAGACGCATAGTCGGGAGCCACATAGAGCGAACAGGAGGTCGTATACTCGGCAACCGACTCGACCAAATACGAAAGACCCACATTTTCACGGGTTTGTACGTCACCTCGCAAGCTGAACGAAAGAAAGACCAGTGCAACCACTGCGATGAGCACTACTACCACGACAAACCCAACAATTTCTTCTTGTGCCTTGCGAAGAATCATGCGGTATTAACTCCCATAATGAGCTTGCCTAGCGTACATCGCTTCGCAAGCGGCTGTCCTTCAAGTCTACACAGTGCAACAAAGGCCTCATCCGTTGTGTATTCTTCTTCAGTATCCACAAGTGTAATTTTGGTGCATTCGGGGTACGTGGCAGGTGTGCATTCCACTTCTTCAAGAGATGCAGGATAGACGGTTTGTACTCGCAACAGCTGGATGTGTGTGCCCCAGAGCGAACGATATATCTCACTTTCATTTTTCAACACAAACACCTTATCCATATCAATGCACGATGAACAATCTTCTACTGTCCACGAAAACTCGGGGCTCGAAGCTAAGCGCCGCACCAGTTCCTGCGCCTGCTCGTGCCGAATCGTATTTACATCACCTTTAAGGCCCGAAAGCCGTATGGACACATAAAACATCAAGACGAGTCCAAAGAGCAGTATAAACGCCAACAGCACAAAGGCCATCTGCTGAATCTTCAGCTGCCCTCGTTTAGAAGAGTGCACAGGCAAGTCGGTCATTGATTCGTTGGAGTACCTCCGCCTCCGCACTAAGAGCGTTTAGGGGAATGTCTTCATTGAGAAGATTCGCACGGTACGTTATCAAGTCAGAAGCCATGTGGCTTGAACATCCCCTCGCATCAAGAAAGGCGCTCTTTTCAGCATAGAGTCGCGCAACTTCGCTTGTACGCTTACGTATCCGCATAAGCTGACATTCATATAAGTCGGGCTCTGCAACGAGCGCCGCATAAAAGAGCCCGTCTACATACGGAAGGGAATCAGTTCCCTTATGAACGACTCCTCGATGTACACTGTCTGCATCAACGCGTATGTCGCACCCATTAGTAGAAAAGCACACGCTAATGCTTTCTTCAGCACATGCTCCCCTCGAAGGAACAACGGTCATGCCTTCTGCACCAAGCTGTACGAGTGCATCTTCAATGTCCTCAGGCGGATTAACGAAGCAGTAACTGTCTGCATACAACACCACCGCATTACCTACTCGAAAGGGGAATGAGACCGAGCTCGCAATAACATGGGCTTGCTTCGCTTGAAACGCATCGGGAGAAAAAATAAAACTATACGATGAACGATAGGGGATGCCCGTCTTAGCCCATTCTTTACCCACACCGCTTCGAACAGTCACGGCAAGTGCCTGCTCCCCAAAGGTACCTTCTGCATCACACTCATTAATAACCCGTGTCTCAGAAGGAAATTGAATCGGCGCATACTTTTCGTCTTCAACACTCGTCTCGATCGGGGTGAGCGCCGCCCCAAGTTCTGCGGCAACTTCAGTATTGTATGTCGTTCCCTCGCGGGTAATAAGTCGAGAGGCCATGAATACAGCAAGAAACAATATCGCCGCCCCCACAATCAGCACAAACATCCAGGTAAAGCTGAATTCAAATCCCTTCTTTTGCATGTCTCTAGAAGTCCAAACACGTTTTTAAGCTCTGGGGTTAGGGCGTTACAAGCACGGTACTATCAAACGCACCCTTTGAAATGCGAATAGTCGCCTTGCCACGCACAACATCAATACAATCAAATCCATTGAATCGTACATGCTGTAGAGAACCCGAGACTATTTTACAGTTTCCCTCCGGGTTCGGATAATAAAACAAGTTCACGCCCGGTTCATCAAATCGCGCAACTTTGTCATATATCTCGGCATAATCTGCACTGGTTGCAACCGAACTCAAATTTCCAATACATACCTTTTCAACAGATCGTGGTACCGCGCCCGTATAACTTTCACGCGTTTCCTCTGAGTTCCATGCATCGTCTATCTTGATCTGCAAATCGCGTTTGTATAATCCCAATTCTGTGCAGTTGCGCAACCCCAGAAAATAACTTATCATATAAAACCCGACGCCTATAACCGCTGCGATAATCACAATAGCCAGGATAAAACTAAACGATAACGATAGTTCTCCTCGTCGATTCATCTTAAAAAACATTGCTCGCGCTCGCAACCACGGAGCATGCATTCGGACTTGGTTCATTACCATAGGCATCGCGACACTTAACATAGTACGTCTGTTGGGGTTTCCACGGGGCAGCATGGATAAATCGTTGCTGTGAACTCACAAGCCGCATCTCAATCCCCTCGGTGAATACATAGTTACAGCTTGTAAGCGAATACGTACATAAAGAGTCTTCATTTGTGATAAGTCGTAAAATATCCGAATCGTGATACAAGCGAGTTATTTGCGGAACGGTTCTATCCGTGATGACCGTAAAGTTTGTCATAGCACTCGCAGCATTGCCTCCCGCATCAATACAACGGAAGAAGTACGTGTAATTCCCCGACGATAACGTAAGTGTCTGTCGATGTTGGTAACTTTCGGTTTCAAACATACTGATGAACGTTCCCTCATCACCAGACATGCTGAACGAACAAATAGCTACGCCTTCATCACTGCCATCATCCGTACGAACAGTCAAATTGAGCGGAATAACGTCGGTGCCGCCTGTAAAGGTTCCATTCGGCCCCACATTCAAAATATTCAATAGTTGCGAGCCACGCAACATGAACGAGTAACTCTCTTGGTTGATATTGCGGTCGCTTTCATTCTTAAGAGGTTGGTCTTTACATCTAAAGTAAAACGCGTTTACGGCATTGTCTTTCACTCCGGTCAAATTCGTCTGGCACGGATATTGCTGACGAGCATTCTGTTCGTATACATGCGTCGAGCAACTCATATTAGTTTCCATACTCTCATATGCTTTGTCTTGAATGCTCCACCTACATTCTGCCGGCTCGTTAACGTACACGGTCAATGGAACGGTTTGTGTGCCGAAGCTTACCGGGCTTCCCGATGTAATCGACGTTGCCTCAATAATCGGAGGTGTGGCATCGGGGCTTTTATCGACGCAAAGATTAATGACAAACTCATCTACATTCACGTTCCCATTCGCATCTTGGCAGCGCACGTAAAAGTTATACAAACCTTCGGTAGGCACTTCAAGCGATTCTCCCTCAACCGCAATGGAATCAGGAGAAGGCAATCGTAATTGTTGCGTGTGGTTATATCTGAACAAGTTTGATTCTCCGAAGTAGTATCCCATTTCTTCAAATGTTTTATTGCTCACCGTATCAACTTTACACTGCGAAGGTTCATTAGTCACCAGCCCAAATTGCAACGGCGTAAATGGCACGATGCATCCATCACCCGTTTGGTCAGAGACTATCTTCGTGCCCAGCGCACTTGGTCTCGTTTCCAACGGCGCATACCGATGCTGCGGTGTCAATACATTTCTCCACGGCGTTATCGTCGGTGAATTAACATCGTTGCGTGCCACCCACACACATCGTTCTTCAGCAGACCCTTTGTTCACCAATTCACAAGCTTGTCCGAGCGACTTGCATCGATATTCAGAACACGGTTTGAGCGGATCGTTGTTGCATTTTTCACAATCAGCGCCCCCAATCGGTGCCTCCCAAGGCAAACACGCAAGCTCGACAACCTGTTTTTTTTCTTTTTTGTACATCAAAACAAACACAACAGCAGCGATACCGACACCCCACAAGAACGCGCCACCGCCCCCACCCGCGCCAAATTCGAGCGTCTTAAACAGAGGTGTTGCAAACGAACTTTCGGTCGCCTGTAAAAACCCAAATCGCGCGATCGCCGTGCCTACACCCACGGCAATACTTGCCGCCTTAGCCGTATTATCATCTGCACCCAGAAGATTCGCAATGGCATACGTAATTCCTCCTGCCACCGCTCCCCACATCAATCCCGACACAAGGTGGTTGAGCCCGGTGTATCCCTCTCCAAAGACACCAGGTTTATAGGTCGTGACGGGCTTTCCATCAACAGGAGCCACAGTCTCTTCACCTCGTCCTGAAAATAACTTGCCAAGCCAATCGCCAATAGTTTCTTTCGCAGGAGCGTTTTGAGCAGCAGTATCAGCTGCCGAGTCCCCGATATTGACGCCTGCATCTTTAAGGGCCTGGACTTGTGAGGGAGTAAATGCATCTGATCCGGAAGGGTTTGGTGGACCCAGAGCATAAACACGTTGCGTTTCACCAATAATAAACGCAATTGCAACCGTCGACATAATAAGTAAAAAGAGCTGACCAGAAACAATTGAATATCGAATACAACCGACCTCTTCTTTCATCGATTAAATACGGTTTGCTCGTTTATAAATATTCTCGCAACGACCCACGTTAAATATGAATGATAATCTGGATGTTCTTTATATCTATTTTTGCGTCAACACAGAAGAACCGCTTCTTACTTCTGCTTCTGCAGACGCAACCGCCGTATTGTTAAGATACCAAATAGCCTTATATCTCCCCTCATGCAATTCCCCCGGCTTAAAACCATATAAAAGTGACTGTGGGCCCGCTATTGAATTCACTTCAGAATAAATTTGTTCACCTGCATTATTAAATATTTTCATCGCAAATTCTTTTGGTTCTACATTCACGCCGCCCCCCACAAAATAAACTCCTTCCGAAGATGAAAACGTGCCCGGGGACTCCGTTCTTCTCCCAATAATATCTTGGTCCATATCAAATGTAGCCGGATTTCCATCGAGAGCAGGATCTGCATAGGAACAAACAAAAAATTTAGTTTGTATCAAAGCTCTTAGTCCAGCTTGGCTATATTCACGTGTATTCGCTTGCCTCTGCGCCCGTATCTTCGCAGCTTCAACATTACTCTGTGCAATTTCTTCAGCAGCTAAATACCCCGCACCCGCAAGAAGTGCCGCACCACACCCGCTCATCGAACCAACACCCACAGAACCAGCTAGAACAAGTGCTGCCAATCCGCTCGACGCGCACGGCCGCTTCCTCTCACCTCTATGTGAAAGGTCCATTGAATATGATTTTATGACTCTGCTTCTATTTAATGCTTTCGACAACACCTGACCCGCTGTATTGTCTAGGGGGTCGCATTGAAGGCGATTCACGCTCAGCGCGTGTACAATCAACAACCGTTATCGTTTGTCGCGCCTGTTCGGTCCACTGCCCTAATCCGCATTCATCGCGTTCCCATCGTATCGTATACGTGCCGGCAGGCAACGCATGGGGCTGATATCTCACTCGATGTCCTCCGCGATGTCCCTGGAAGTTTTTTTGAAAGAGCTTATTGCCTAAATCATCATAGACTGTGACATCAAGCTTCTTCTCGCTTAATTCCCAGCCGACAAGAGCTATCTTTTCATCGGTTCTAAATGTATCTCGAGGACCGCCTAGTATCTCTTGTGCTTCCCATATCCCATTCCCATTTCTATCTTCAAAGTCATTGCAGGCAAAGAATTGGCTTTTATTCAGGTAGTTTGAAGCTACAGGTTGCGACGTGAACCAACGTGCATCACACGGCTCGACTTGTGTCGAGGGCTTAATGCATTGGTCGGTATGTTCATGATACGCGCGGCATACAGGGAAATCGAATCGGGGCCCAACGGTCGCTCGAGGGTCATCCGCGCACCGTGTTCGACGAGAAGCATCAGAGTCGTCCCCTATAGTTTGTTCGTTATTATCTCCCACGGCTACGTTTGAATTGATACAGCCAGCAAGTCCAGTCGTGGCTACCGCGATAGTTGCAACACGCGCCAATTTCATGGGGCTACACATGTTTAGGAGCATAAGCAGGTATATATAAAGTTTGTCCCTAGAGAGTTAAGAGATCGGAAGAGCGTCGTGTAGGGAAAGAGTGTAGATCTCC
>CAYHBQ010000019.1:0-15209 GCA_964354995.1 Candidatus Woesearchaeota archaeon
TGTCGACGAATTTCAGGATACAAATAAGATGCAATTCGACTTGCTTGTTCTGCTCGCGCCTCATAAAAATGTAACCATTGTAGGAGACCTCAATCAATCTATCTATCGCTTTAGAGGAGCTTACAAAGAGAACATAACAAAATTCAAAGAGGTATTCAACGTGACAGCAGAAGATACATTTGCACTTGAACGTTCATTTAGATCCCCTAATAAAGTCCTACGAACGGCACATAAGTTGCTGCAAAAAGAAGCGAACCAGATAGTAACAAAAAATGCGTATGATTACGAAGGAGAAAAAGCAACAGTCTATGAGCTCAATAATGAAAAAGAAGAAACGAGAAAAATAATAGAAATAATAGAATTTGAACAATCAAGAGGCACCAATCTAGAAGAGATATGCATAATCTTTCGAACACATAATCAATCACAACGTCTCAAAAAAGCATGTGAAGAAAAAAAGATACCGTTTTCAGCTTCAGCGAAAAATTCACTCCTTGCCGTTTCTTCCATACAGAAAATAATACATTATCTCTCGTTAGCGAATTATAGGCACGAAAAGAAAAGGGGTGGAGAAGCGAACTGGTGGGGGCTACTCCACACGCACAATCTTCCACGAGACGACCTCTCAGTTATTGGAAGAGAACTAAAAAAGCTCGCGGAGGAATCGTGCCTCTCAGAAAAAATTCTTGTTTCGCTTCAGGAAAAGGCCCTCTCTGAACAGACAAGAGTCGTACTTGAAACTGTTAAAGAACTCATTGAAAAAATAGAGAAGGAGATAGAAACTAAAAAGTCACCGATTGAGCTGATTGAGTTAGTGTGGAAAGAAACAAACAAAACAGAACCAACGCA
This sequence comes from Candidatus Woesearchaeota archaeon, assembly GCA_964354995.1. GTDB lineage: Archaea > Nanobdellota > Nanobdellia > Pacearchaeales > GW2011-AR1 > JBBSZK01. The sequence continues at coordinate 850 of CAYHBQ010000019.1, forward strand.
GGAAGAAGAGCGAAATTATGCAAAGTTCAAGGAATGGGCAGAGACCTATGTAAAAACAGAAAGCTCTGATCTGAGAGATATTCTGTATCATTTAACTATAATAGAAAAGCTCGGCATAACCCTCGAGGCAGCACCTAATGAACAAAAAGGAATACGTATCATGACCAACCACGCCACAAAGGGGCTCGAATACGAAGTAGTCATTGTGACAAACCTCGCCGAAGGAAGGTTTCCTGTAGAAAGAACACGTTCGAATGAATTAATTCCCTCCGAACTCATGCCCGACATAGCAGAACAACTGAAGGACGTCCCAGACTATGCAAAAGAAGAAGTAATTGAATCTATAGAAAAAACGGCGATGCTCGCGGAAGAAAAAAGGCTCGCGTACGTGGCATGCACACGCACAAAACAAAGATTACACCTAACGTTTGCGCGAGAATATGGTTCGAGAACCTATCGACCCTCTTCGTTTCTTAAAGACATTGAGTACACCACTAACCCTGACATAGACTACATAAAAGATGTCGATGAAAAAGCGATGCTTGCGCTTCCGCGCATAATCTCTGCAGCAGAATATGATAAAGAATCAAAAAAGAAACCTCTGGTGCGTAGTTTTTCTCCTTCCGCGCTTTTGCTCTTCAGCGAATGCCAGAAAAAATACGAATACAAATATCTTTATGGAATGCCAGAAAAAGAACCACTTTCCTGGGAAGAGATACGTCTCGGTTCATTTGTCCACGAAGTCCTAGAGGAGGGGGTTAAAAATAATTTTTCTCGCGAAGAAGATTTCTTACAACATGCGAGAATGAAGTATACTGAACCTCAATGGAACCAAGTTAATCTTGATGATGCGATTTCAATTCTGCGCGTATTTTATCAGAGAAATAAAAACAAATATAACCGAGAGTCACTCACCGAAAAAAAATTACGCATAGAGATAGAAGGAATCGTATTTGAAGGGTATGCCGACAGAATTGACGTACGGCCAGAAGGAATCGAGATTATAGATTATAAAACAGGCAAGGCCTTCATCACCGCTCGCCACCGCAACTGGCAACTGGGGCTCTATGCGCTCGCAGCACCGAATTTAGGCCTCGGCCCCGTAAGAAGAATAACGCTCGATATGTTACGACAGGAAAAACCGCTTGAATTTGAACTCGACGAGCAAGGTATTGCTCATGACGCCCATGCACCACGCACGTCATTTAATCTATATGATATACAAAAAGAGTTGGTCACGACCGCACGTAGTATACTTTTCTGCCATGAAAGAGGATTCTCTCCCTGCGACATAGAAGCCAACTGCGAATTCTGCAACGAATTTATCTGGAAAATATAAAACTAAACTTTCTTCCGCGTCGCAATAATTCCGCCAACTACCGCTCCGAGCGTATTAAAGCACAAATCAAGCAACGTATTATAATATCCTCCAACGCCTGTTCGGCCCATATACACAACCGCACCAAACTCAATAAGCTCATTAATAACGCTCGCACCCATGCTCGTCAACACCACAAAGAAGAATAGGTAGAGCGGACGCACGGTTTTAACCGTCAATCGATTCAACAAGTGAGCGAATACAAACGAAAGCACAAAATAAACATAAAAGTGTAAAATCTGGTCAAACTTCAAGATTACAAACTCGCCCGCCGCATCATTGGCGTTATAAATCTCAATAGGCACCCAGCGGTAAAGCACTTTATCTGCAGGAAAATGCACGCCACCTCCCATCATGTGTAACAAACCCCAAATAGACAACATCCAGAGAACTGTATAAGAGAATTTCACGCGACGTTGAAGAGAAAAGACTAACACAAAGAGTACGACAAGAACCGCAATATACAGCATAAATTCATAATTCCGTTGAACCGCATAATAAAAAGTAAAACCAAGGATATAGAGCAAGTTAAATACAATCAGCACCCACTCGCCCCTTTTAATCATCGACAAAACAAGTAAAAAGGATATTTAAAGGTTAATTCCCCAATAAGAAAATGAAAAAAGAAGTCAATTGGAAGAAGAAACTCTCTCCCGAGCAATATAGCGTTCTGCGCGAAAAGGGCACGGAACGTCCGTTTACCAGCGAACTTCTACACACTAAAGAAAGAGGCACGTACGCCTGCGCCGCATGTAACGCCGTGCTTTTTTCATCAAACGCAAAATTTGATTCGGGAACCGGCTGGCCTAGTTTTGATAAGCTCGAAAACACAAAAAACATAGAACTCCGAGAAGACTCCACACTCGGCATGAAACGAATCGAGGTGATATGCAAAAAGTGTAAAGGCCATTTAGGACACGTCTTCCCCGATGGTCCAACGCCAACAAAAAAACGTTATTGCATCAACGGATGTGCATTGGCTTTTAAGAAGAGTTACGCACCTAAATGAACAAATAGTTCATAGACAGCAAACGCAGGCCAAACAAGCGCCTTGAGAACGCCAAGCACGCCCATCCAAAACCCTGTTGCAGTCGAAACATAATAAATCGCAGCACCAATAACGCCTAAACCATACCCTGCGCCTGCACATCCACCTCCAGTACCGCACGAAAAATCTTTTTTCTTCATATAATAAATGAACATAACCCATTTAAATAACTACCCCTTACCCAAAAGATGTGGCACCTCTACCTTCTCGAATGCAACGATGGCTCCTTATATACAGGTATAACAACTGACCTCGAAAAAAGAATGCGCGCCCATCAAACAGGTAAAGGAAGTAAATATGTTGCCTCACGAGGACTCAAAAAAGTAATCGCATCACAGACGTATCAAACAAGATCAGAAGCACTTAAAGCGGAATACTTCGTAAAAAAACTACCCAAGCACCAGAAAAAAGAATGGATTGAAAAGTAAAAAAGACAGAAAGATAATTTCTTGATTAAGATTCACTTTCAACTTCAGGTTCTGGCACTTTTACCGCGTCAACCGCGCGATCACCTTCTTTGAGTTTAACAACATGCACGCCTTGTGTCGCTCGTCCCATGACACGAAGATCTTTCATAGAGACCCTAATAACCATTCCTTGTTTTGTCGTCACGATAACTGAATCGCCATCACTAACCGCGAGCGATTTAATAACGTCACCCGTCTTATCGCTCACACTAAGATTAATAACGCCTTTCGCTCCGCGTGACGTCTTACGGTACTCCTCAAGTTCTGAACGTTTACCTACACCCTTTTCACCAATCGTTAAGATAGTTGTGTTTCCATCAGCAGGAAGCGATTCCATGGACACGACCTCATCGCCCCGACCAAGTTCCGCACCTTTAACCCCGTAACTCGCGCGACCCATCGACCGGACTTCATCACTCACAAATCGAATTGCTTGACCCTTGGCAGTACAGAGCATAACTTCTTGACCATCATCAATGCGACGTACATCGATGACCACATCGGAATTATCTGCAGGCAAGTTAATTACACGCACTCCTCCAACACGGGGCTTACTAACGTCTTTGAGCGGCAACTTCTTGACCATGCCCAACTTAGTTGCGAACATCAGGTATCCCTTTTCAAAGTCCTTAAGGGCCATCAAGTGTGCCACTTTTTCTTCGCGTAAATCAATTACATTCGCAAGCGCCTTGCCCCTTCCCTGCCGTTCGGCTATGGGAACATCGTTTGCCTTCAGCCAGAACACACGTCCACGAGTTGTAAAGAACAGCAGATAGTCATGCGTCGAGCACGTCACCATAAGACGAACAAAATCTTCTTCCTTCAAATCAGCGCCCGTCACACCTTGTCCGCCACGCTTTTGCTCCTTATACGTTTTGACATCAACACGTTTAATATAACCGCCTTCGCTAAGCATCACGACAACATCTTTCTTCTCAATCAAGTCTTTCTCAGAGATTTCAGCAACGCGTTTGAGAACTTGCGTACGACGTTCATCGCCAAACTTTTTCTTCAGTTCCTGTACTTCTTTCTTAATAACACCGAGGATTTCCTGCTCACTTCCTAATAATTTCTTAAGATACGCGATAGCTTCCCGCAACCCTTTCTCTTCTTCCCGCAACTTGCCATCTTCAAGACGCGTAAGCTGCTGCAACCGCGTTTCCAAAACAGCCTTAGCCTGCCTATCAGTAAGGCCAAACTTCTTCATCAACCCTTCGTGCGCAGCTTGAGCATTTTCACTCTTTTTAATGAATTCAACAATCTCATCAATCTTCTTCAGCGCAATGAGAAGACCTACAACAATTTCAAGACGATCTTCAGCTTTCTTCAATTCAAAATTACTTCGAGCAGTAACAATACGTTTTCGATAATGGATATACGCGTCAAGAATCTCTTTCAAGTTCAACACGCGCGGTTTGCCTTCAATAAGCGCCAGTAGATTCGCATCAAACGTATCTTGCAACCTCGTCAACGTGTATAATTTGTTAATAGTAAATTTGGGGCTCGCATCTTTCTTTAATTCGATAACGATACGCACCTGCCCTTTAGCAGATTCGTCTCGCAAATCACTCACATCAGGCAACTTTTTATCAGTGGCGAGTTTAGCAATGCTCGTAACAAGATCGGCCTTGTTAACCATATACGGAATCTCGGTGATAACGATATGAGTACGCCCCTTGTGCTCCTCTTGCTTAATAGCTCCGCGCATAACCAAACGACCCTTGCCCATACGATACATTTCTTTTATGCCTTCTCCGCTCACCGTACCGCCCGTTGGAAAATCAGGCCCCGTAACGATATCACACAACTCCTCAATAGTAGTCGAGGGTTTATTGATGATTTGCACAAGCGCATCACAGACTTCCGTCAAATTATGCGGAGGAATATTCGTAGCCATGCCGACCGCAATACCAGTGGCACCATTAATCAAAAGGTTAGGCAGCATACCGGGCAAGGTTTCAGGCTCTTCGGTAGAGTTATCATAGTTAGGTCGCATTTTTACGGTCTCTTTTTCAATATCGGCGAGTAATTCCCCAGAAATCTTGCTCAACTTTACTTCCGTATAACGCATGGCTGCAGGAGAGTCTCCGTCCATACTTCCGAAGTTACCCTGTCCGTGAATAAGGGGATATCGCAATGAAAAGTCTTGAGCCATTCTAACAAGTGCGTCATACACAGCGATGTCACCATGAGGATGGTATTTACCGAGCACTTCTCCAACAACCGTCGCCGACTTCTTAGTGGGCTTACTAGGATCGAGCCCAATCGCATGCATGGCATATAAAATTCTTCGATGCACGGGCTTCAACCCATCTTCAACAGCAGGTAGCGCCCGATCAACAATAACCGACATGGCATAGTCGATAAACGACTGTTCCATCTCCTCAACAATCTCCGCGCCCGAGACGCCTTTTTCATCGCCAATTTGGGCCTTTGCTCTGCGCTCAGACTCCATCTTCTCAAGCTTGACATCAACAGCATCTTCGCCGTTGCCGTTTTCTTTTTTATCAAAAGTCATTAAATATCAATCTGCGCCTCCGCCGCCTTCTCAATGATAAAGTTCTTACGAGGTTCAACTTCGCTTCCCATAAGCACCGAAAATACCTGGTCTGCTTTAACCGCGTCTTCAATGATCACTTTATTCAGCAACCTATCTTTCGGATTCATTGTCGTTTCCCACAATTGTTCAGGATTCATTTCTCCCAGACCCTTGAATCGCTGCACAACCGCATTTCCCTGCCCAAGCTCCTTCAAAAGACTCTTAAGTTCATCATCGGAATAAACATAATGATCTTTACGCTTACGCACTTTGTACAACGGAGAAACCGCGATGTACAAGTGACCATTTTCAATGATGGGCTTCATAAATCTATAGAAGAACGTGAGTAAGAGTGTACGAATATGTGCACCATCAACATCCGCATCAGTCATAATAACAATTTTGCTATAACGTAACTTCTCTAAATTGAACTGTTCTCCAACGCCCGTGCCCATTGCCGTAATTAAATTGACAATTTCATCACTTGAAAACACTTTTGCAACATTTGCTTTTTCGACATTCAAAATCTTACCTTTCAACGGGAGAATAGCCTGAAACTCCTTATTACGCGCCTGCTTAGCTGAACCGCCTGCAGAATCGCCTTCAACAATAAAGAGTTCAGTATCCTCACTCGACTTCCTTGAACAATCTGCAAGTTTTCCCGGAAGACCACCCACACTAAATGCGCTCTTTCTTCTAACAAGGTCTTTTGCCTTCTTAGCCGCCTCGCGTGCCTTCTGTGCCTCTTGCGCCTTCGCAACAATGCGTTTCGCAATAGCAGGATTTTCTTCAAAGAACTCAGAAATCGAAGCAAAGGCAATCTTCTCAACAATGCCCTTAACTTCGGTGTTACCCAACTTCGTTTTTGTTTGTCCTTCAAACTGTGGTTCGGGCACTTTAACCGAAACAATAGCAGTCAAACCTTCACGCACATCATCACCTGAAACACCCTCGTCCTTGAAAAGTTTATTTTTCTTACCATATTCATTAATCGCCCGCGTAAGGGCCGTTCTAAACCCTGCAACGTGCGTTCCCCCCTCAACCGTATTAATAGTGTTAACGAAGCTCATGATATTCTCCTGATACCCGTTATTATACTGAATAGAACACTCTGCCACGATTTTATCTTCCTCTTTAACAAAATATACGGGCTTGTGCAACGGTTCTTTCGTTTCGTTAATCCACTTTACAAACTCTATGAGTCCGCCTTCATAAAAGAACTTCTCTTGTTTTTGAGAGGGAACATCTTTCAAAACAATAGTGAGCCCTTTGTTAAGGAATGCAATCTCTCGAAAACGCGTCTCAAGCACCTTATAGTCGAACGTCGTTGTAGAAAAAATGCTATCGTCAGGATAGAATACAACTTCGGTTCCGTGATCGTCTTTAGTACATTCCCCAATAACTTTGACGGGGTGTAAGGGCTTGCCAATTTTATATTCTTGTTGATGAATTTTTCCCGCTTTCTTGACCGTAACACGCATGAGCTTAGAAAGTGCCGCAACAACCGAGATACCAACTCCATGTAACCCTCCTGAAACTTTGTAGCTATCCTTATCGAACTTACCTCCCGCATGCAATTTAGTAACCACAACTTCAAGCGCAGGCACCTTATACACGGGATGAGGGTCGACCGGAATACCTCGCCCATTATCAGTTACCGTAACACTTCCGTCTTTGTTCAATGAAACAACAATAGTATCGCAATAACCGCCCATGGCCTCATCAACCGAGTTATCAACAATCTCATAAACTAAATGGTGCAACCCTTGTTTGCCCGTGCTACCAATGTACATTGCAGGACGCAAGCGAACACCTTCAAGCCCTTCAAGAACCTTGATATTACTCGCTTCGTATTTTTTCTGGTCGGTCATTTTCCCTAAAATTATACGCTAAAAAGCCAAAAGACCTTTATAAACCTTTACCTTAAAAAAAGTGATTTATCGACGACAAACAATAAGGAATCAAAAAGACTAAACGAATCTTACTTAGAAGCTTTTTTCGCCTTTTTTGCGTGCACCGCATCAAGCGGAGCAGACGCCTGCGCAATCTTATCGGCAGCTTTCTTCTCGGCCGCATACCGCTTCTCACGGGAATCATAAAACGCAGCAGTCCACTTCAGCTTTCGTTTATCACGACCCAATTTCAAATGATTCTTACGACACTTCAACGAACAATAATAATGCATGAGCCCATCATTTGTAATCAAATACGTACCCGTATAGTCTTCATAGTCCTTACCGCAGAAAACACAGCGTGCAAGAGCCATTAGCAAGATTCCCCGTAAGCCCCGCGAGGAATAGTAAACCCTGCAAGCCCTTTGTTATCATCATAAACAAGGTCGCTTGGTCGCAATCTAAGGGAACGGCTAAATTCATGAAACGCCTCTGCAGAGACACGATAACCCATTCCTTGAAGATGAAGTTCTCTACTGGTAATCACATAATCTGATTTAGGCGTACCAATAGTAATGGTGCTTCGACCAAATAGGGTATCCTCTAATTGCAGAGCAGGATTATCAAACAATGCACGCACACCTTCAATAAAGGCGTTATCATGAGAAGTATTCCTCAAGGAAGGACTCACGGACGCACGAGGTTCACTGCGAAACAGCTGATCTGCCTTGTAACCCGAACGAGCCATCTTAACTCTGTGCCCCCTTGGTGATATTGCGACGAATCTTACGCGCTTCAATTTCAGTCTCGCGCAAGATAAGCAAATCGCCAATACGAACCGGACCTTTAACGTTACGACGCATAGAACGACCTCGGTTACGCCCCTCAAGAATCATAGCTTGCACTTGCGTTACTTCACCACGGGCACCTGTACGGCCTAGAAATGCCTCAACACGAGCGGGCACGGGCCCCTCATCAGAAAATCTGCTTTTGGTGGTGCCCTGCGACTGTTCAGGCTTGGCATCTTTAATACGTTGTGGCTTCGAACCCATAGAATTACTTTGCCTTCTTCAGGGAGGCAATCTCCTTATCTGATTCACCTGCGTCAATAACCGCGACAGCAGCCGTAGAAACTGGTAAGCCTATAGCCAACCCAAGCTTCTGCTTAGAATCGACTTCGTGGCAGGGAATATTTTTTTCTTTGCACAACACCGGAAGGTGCGCAACGATTTCTTTAGGATTAACATCAGCAGCATACAAAACAAGTTTAGCCACGCCACGCTCTATAGCTTTTGTAACTTCATTACTTCCCTTATCAACTTTTCCGGTTTTTCTTGCTGTTTCGATTATTTTGTAGAAGTCCATGTCTGGCCTCCATCCAACGATGTCATTGGTTAAAAACAAACTGAAAGAGAGGTTTATAAATGTTTTGAAAAAAATTAATGAAACAATCCGTAAATCTTATGAGCAAAGCCCATCGCCTTAACCTGCAACGAACGACCTGTGAATGTTACATCTCCTTTTTTAAAAGAGGTAGCAAACTCTTGAGTAATTCCCTCCGTCGTTCCTGCATTAGAAAGACGTTCTGCAGCTTTCTTCTTAACACGAATCGTATTCTCAACAGATGAACCATCATCTTCAGAAACGGAGAGCACTCCATGATTTACCTTAACAATACGCGAGTTCTCTTCGCCTTCAACTGTGACTCGTGTTCTAGCCCCATCAAAATTATCACGAGGGAAAAAAGGAATCGATCCCGTATTAAATCGAGTCCCATGTAAAATATCAACAATGCTAAAACCGGGTATGCGAATGATGGGCGTTTCAGGCTCGCCCTCGACAGGCAAACACGCGCCTGCCTTCTGCCATTCATCACGAATATACTCAATTTCGGCAGCAACCTCTTCAGGAGTCATGCCTTCTGCAACCATAAGAGAAATCCACGTCGCAATAAATGATTCAAACACAGAACTTTCGAAATGAGTAAAGGGTGTACAAACGGTACCTTCGGGGCATTTCACTGTAACACGTTTAACGTGACCATCAACACACGTAGCTTCTTCGATATATTCATAGGCTGGATAGACACAACTGTCCCAATTGAAAAGCCAACCATCCGCACGTTGAGACACATCATCCCATTGAATAACAAGACCCGCATCATACACGTCTTCGCCCGCATCAGTATCGACACATCCTCCGCTTTCCGTCAAGGGTTCAACATCGGCACCAACAAGAATACCCTCATCTTTGTCATTAAGAGCGACAACAAACGATGAAAAAGCTAAAAGAAAAACAACCGAAAAAACCACCAACCTCATAAACGAATATAGTATCTTCCTATTTAAGTGTTATCTTCCTCAAAAAAGATACGTTCTTTTAATCACCCTTATGCGCCCTTTTACTGACGTCAAGAAGCATGATGCCGAGCGCGTTCGGCGCTTCGCGCCTCACCAATAATGAGGCATTTTCCTTCGTAAGACACAACCACGTAAAAATTATTTTCTCCATAGAACATAAACATCATCGGTTCGTTCACGGGGTTTAATGTCCACATCATCTGCGTTCTCTCGTACGCCTGCACGAAACATGAGTTCACCCGTAAACGCAATCATCGCCCCATTATCCACAAGAAATTCCTTCGCGGGACAAAACAACCGAGCTCCCCGTTCTTCACACATGACGCGCGCCATTCCCTGCAATCGAGCATTGCACGCAACCCCTCCCCCAAGAACCAGTTCTTTTTTTTCAGTATGAGCAAGCGCCCGCTCAGCCGCTTCGATAAGCATCGCAAACACCGTTTCTTGTAACGAAAACGCCAAATCCGCAAGAGGCATCCCTTGCTTATAGAGTTGCACAAGTTTTGTATACAACCCCGAAAAGCTAACATCCATTCCCTTGATAGTGTAAGGCAAATCAATGTAGTGTCCTCCTTTGGCCTTCTGTTCAATAACCGGACCGCCGGGAAATGGAATGCCACATTGACGTGCAAAACTGTCGATAAAGTTTCCCACACCCATGTCCAACGTCTCTCCGAACACACGATACTTTCCTGCAACGAACGCAATAATCTGCGTGTTTGCTCCAGAAGCGTATAACAACACAGGATCCCGTGCCCCTTCATGTTGCCCAATTTCAAGATGCGCGAGACAATGGTTTACCGGCACTAAAGGAACTCCAAATAAACGCGCCTTTCTCTGAGCGAACTCTAATCCTGCAAGTAAACAAGGCGCGAGCCCAGGGGCACGAGAAACAGCAATCACTTCAATATCCGAATCAGACACGCCCGCCGTTTCAAGAGCCTGAATCCATAGTGATTCAGCAACTGCCCGATGATGCGCCGCACTTTCCATAGGAACAATGCCACCTTGTATCGGTTTGTACATATCTCGCACATTCGCAAGAATCGTACCGTTATGCACAACACCCACGCCAAACGTATGCGCCGTACACTCAATGCCTACCACAACCATGACCTAAAAAAAGCAAATCCAGTTTATAAGGCTACGTAAGCAAATAGAAAAGACACGAGCACGACACGCTAAAAATAAGGTTGAACGCGAGATACCCACGAACAACGCGTTCGATAGTCTTTCACTGCGGTATCTAACGCTTCAAGAGGTAAAACGACGGCACCTTTATCTTTAGGAAGCGCAAGAAAGCCCATTTGTAGAACATACCCTTTCAAAAAAGCATCGTAACGCGCTGAATGAGACCCCGTTACCGAACAACCCTGGGACATCAAAGGAAGAAGTGTTTTTTGCACAAACCTATCAAAATGCGCCACGACATCGGGAGCAATCTTCGCAGTACGTACATCTAACTCTCTTTGTAATCGAGATAAGTCTTCTTGAGCCTCTAGCACTGCAGTGTATCTTGCAGCGATATCAGTTAAACTCATAAGACCAAACCGGCATAAAGACTATAAAAAGGTTTCGAAGACAAAAAAGAAAGATTTAAAAGAGAACACGAGATCTTTTTTTATGAAACCTTCCTTACCAAAAAGAAAGAAAGAACTAATTGGGGCCCAACTAAGAAAAATAACAGAGCAAAGCGGATATACAGCGAAAGAAATGGGGGATGCTCTAGGAATAACACGAGACATGATTCAGATATACGAGGAAGGATTGTGCATCCCGTCTACAAAAGTCGCACTGCGATACACGACGCTGTTCAACCTGCCTCTTGAGGAACTATTTGGAGAAGAGTTGGGGGCTCATTACAAAAAAATTCAAGAATCTTATGTCTATAAGGTCAGGTCTAAAAAAGAGAAACACCCCCCCCTTAAACGCGCAACGCCTGCGTGAGGGCAGAAAAGCAGCAGGTATTGTTCTGGAACGAATGGTTGTCAAAATAAATGAATTATGGCCCGAACTCGAGGTTAACGAAAATCTCCTTTCTAGAATAGAACGAGGAACACATACTATAACGGAAGAAGTCGCACTTGCATATGCACTCATACTCGAGAAACCTCTGAAGGCCTATGATGCACAAGAAGCTCCGGACTCTTTCGACCCGCATAGATTGTTCAGAAAACAAGAACCCAAACCGCTCGATAGCGAATTAGACGCTGACCTTGAAACGGCCCTTACACATTTAACGGGTACAGAAGCAAAACTAATAAGAGAAGTTTATTGGGGCGAAAAGACCTTAAAAGAGATAGGTTTGGAACAGAGAGTCACCGGAGAAAGAATCAGACAAAAAAAAGGAAGAATAATTAACAAAATGAGAAACTTTTTCAAAGAAAGGGGCTACCCCATTAAAGAAGACACAGACAAACAAATAAAATAAAAAATCAAAAAGAAGAGTTATCTCTTCTTTTTCTTGCGACCACCGCGAGCCATAACGGCCTCACAGACATTACCTTGCCCATCAACATAGTACAAGTGTCCAGGTTTACGCGTTATCACCTTTTTTACAACGATTTTTCCCATAGCACACCTCCTTTTATCGGAATAGATAAGATTGTCGTCGGTAGTATTTAAATGTTTCTTATTTTCCGACGAGAAAACGCGTTATTTTTGAGTTACGACGATTTAGAGGAATTTCGACCAAATAGTGGGCAGAATGATGAGGGACAATAGTAAGTGTGAAAGGCAAAATAACACGAGCTTCAATAACCCGTCGACGATCGTCAAGCCAAACGGCTACAAACGGAAAGAAAACAAACCACGATGTCAGAGCAACTCGGCACGGACGATGAAATGCAAACAGAAGCGGTCGCGTATACTTCGTACGAAACATCAAACCAATCCCGCGACGAAAGTAACTTACACGAGAAACAAACAGAGAAAAACGACGACGGCGTGCCCTAAAAATAAACTGATAGGGCATACTAGACGTCGGCCATTTCAGACTTAATCTTAGAAACTTTGCCAAGACGCTCAGAAACACGATCAATATCCGTTGATAATTTCTTTTTCTTCTCACCAAGCTTCGCTTCCTTCTCCATAAGCGAAGCAATTTTCTGCTCAAGTTCTCGTTCAAGTTCTCGATCAACATCAATAGCCGTAGAAACCTGTTTAAGTTCGTCCTGCAACCTATTTTTATCACGTTTAAGGGCCTTTATTTGAACGTCTAAATCCTTGAGCGCCGTAGCCAAAAGAGAAGACGAGGAAGGCAAAGCACCCTTCTTTTTTAACTTCATCAGACAATGACGACGCTGGTGTTTATAAACGTTTCTTTAAACGTCTATCAAGGGCATCAAGTTTAGCGCGCGTAGTCTTGTAAGTAGAAGGAGTAATATATTTCTTCTTGTACGCTTCGACGAGAAGTTGCCGTTGATACACTAATGTTCGATGAGCTTTGCGACCATCCTGTCCACTACGCGCATGCTTAAGCTGATCGTCCCAATACGCCACGCTCGTGACCATATGTCTGCGCCACAGATAATTGATAACTAAAAAGCCCACAAGCAAGATACCAATAACGACTAATGCGTAATAGAATGAATCATTGGTGGTAAGAGGCGGAGAAAGTGAAGGTTGACCTATACGTAAAGACGTGGTTGCAGTCCCATGCGAGGTTCCCGCTACAATCTCAACTGCAAGAATAAGAGGGCCGTCTGAAAGACCTTCGGGCAAAGACAGTGCGGGCGAAAGCTCAAGGGTGTTCTTCACATCAACCGATTCCACGTTATACGCAATACGAGTACCATCAATAGTATATACCGAGGAGCGAAGCGTGGCGGTAGGATGCAAAGAACGTAAATTATAGAGCGTAATCTGAGGCGTAAAAACGTCGCCGGCACGTAATTCAGAATAAATGGGTAGTTCTCGTATTGATGCGTCAAAAAGAGGAGATTCACTTTGCACCTCGAGAACAACGGGAATTGAAACCGTCACGAGACCGTCTGAAATATCAACCGAACCAACATAAATGCCGGGGGAAAGAGAGTCAGACCCTAAGGCGAGACGTATCGAGATGCTCTGGTCAGTATCAAGGAAAAAAGAAGAACGATCAACGCTAAAAAAGGAGTTTGGTGAATGAACCGTAACAGAAAACGCGGCGGGCGCGCCTCGATTAAAAATAGACACCTCGCTCGACGCACGTTCACCAGGTTCTACGGTGATAGACACAAGCGGTTTATCAATATCAAAAGTTGATTCTTCAAAACCTGCTACAACCAATCCCGCGACAGAGATACAGATAACGAACATAACCCCGTAAATGCCCCTCATAGTGCCCTCCGCTTAACTAATCCTTGCGAGCCTCTTAATTGTTTCGCCTTACGATACGTCCTAAACGAATAGAACAAGATAAGCAAGGATAACACAAACAAAGCAATCAAAGCAATCAGCGAATAATCTAACACCGTCGTAGAAACGCTAAAGTATGCACTTGCCGTCGCAAATCCTTGTGGATACACAATCTCTATCCCAACCAAATAGTCTCCTTCTTTCAAACCCCTCGTATCAAACTCCTTCAGGTAACTCTTGCTGTGAAGCACTCTAAACGTCTCGGTTTCAGTAAAGAGTGTAACTCCATCGAAGTCTTTAATCGTGTATGTCGCGGTAACATCGGTATCCTCTGCAGG
>CAYHBQ010000020.1:0-13972 GCA_964354995.1 Candidatus Woesearchaeota archaeon
TGTTACTGAGCAGTACGCCTTCTTTCGAAAGACTTGCATGTCTAAGTGCAAACCAACGAGCCGCAACCGCCAGCAGGATAAACTGGATTTATGATTCACTTTTATCATCTAATAAAGAGATCGACGATAAAACGGCGTTTTCTAGAAACGCGCCGTCTTGTCCGAAGACAAAACGTATCCTGGCACACAACTCCTAAGAATTTATGTTTTAATATAAAATTCGGTTGAGGTCTGTATTACAACAAGTAATTGCTATGCATACCTCATGCCGAAACGTGCTATCTCTTGATGAGACAACCTGAATGTTACGGCACTCATAATCGTTAACATTGGTAAGTTTCCCACTTTTAGTTAGTTTATAAAGCTTTCCGTCGAATTTACCGACGATAATTACGCAATCGCAACAGTTGCGAGTGGCTCAAGATTATTTTGTTCCGCGTATTCACATGTTGGGTTGCGTCCAAAACTGTCATATCGATAATCATCTGCAAGCGGATTCTCTTCTCCCGCAAAAGTCCGATAAATTACAATGCGTTTTAAGTTAGTTTTAGTGATATCTGCAAGAGGGATAATGTTATTTAAATCGTTGCGTAACTACGCAGGAGGTTGTAAAACATCCCAACCCTCTACAAAATCCTGAATAGGTGGAACAGGGATATCAAGTTTGCGTCTTTCAATGTACCCCTTTGTAAGAAGATAAAATATCATGCCTAAACTCTTCCAACTCTTATTATTGCCTGGAAGTACAAAATCAATACCTGCCGTGAAATTGTTTGTATCACACACGCTCATAACCTTAAGTTGAATGCGGTTTGCATCTGCAAGCGCGTTCTTGTCCAACCAAGGGTCACAGATGAAAATCATTTCGGTTTCAAAGAAGTTCTCAAGATTAGTATTTGTCAAAACACCTGAAGGATATTTTTTCGTGAATGCGCGGACGCCAAGTGTTTCAGCAAACTTCTGTACGGCTTTCCATCCCGCCTCTCGCTTGCATACAACGATAAAATCTTCAGGAGCAAACTTCGCAAGATACTCAATGGCTTCACGCATCTTATCATCAAGCAGAGACGTGTTAAAGACGGCAAGCCCGTCTGCGCGACGTCGGTACACATACGGACGCATATCAGGAGTTATAACCCGCGTTCCCAAGTGAATAGATGATTTGAGATAATCCTCAATAGGCACAAGCATCTCTTTCTTTTCTTCTTTCTCGCCCGTGACCTTTTCTTTAATCTCCTTGGCGCCGCTTTCTTTGACTTTTCCTTCAAGAACTTTTGCCTTCGCCTTAAGCGCCTCTATCTTTGCCTTTCTTGCATCAGAATCAACAGTTTCTTCAGATTCTTTCTTCTTTCCTGCGCGCTTCCTAGGAGAATCATCTCCAGTCAATTCGTCAGCAATTTCAGCCAGAACTTCACCCGCAGATTCAATCTTTTCTTTAATCTCGACAGCAGCTTCGCTAATTTCTTCAGTGACATTATCGAGCGTTGTCTTTTTCTTGGGCATTGTAAATTGTGTATAACCAGCGCAGGGGTTGATCTGGGGTTGTTTCAGCCAGTACCTGCAATGTTAAAAGACGGTATAGCTGAGGGTTTTTAAATCTTCTTCTCAACCTGCATCATCCGCTTAAGTTTGCATTCTCGCCACGGCGTTGCGATACCACATTTGATAAAATCACATTGGAATCCAAACGCATAATCCGCAAGCGCATCATCCATCGTCTCGCCCGAACGGTGCGACATCACCGTTTGTATCTTGTGTTGTTTGCATAACTCGATTATTTTTTTCAGCTCAAGCAACGAGCCGTTTTGATTCGGTTTGATAATCATCGCCGAAATAGCATGTTTTTGTATCGCTTGCTGTGAGCGTTCACTATGTGTTGCAGTCAAATCATCGCCCACGACCATCGATTCACGATCTCCCTTGCGAATGGCAGAAAATCCTTCAAAGTCCCCTTCATGACACGGGTCTTCAACATACAAGACGCCATACGTCTTGATAAGCTGTAAGATGTGCGCGCGATGCGCAGGTTCGGTGCGTTCAATCGTTCCATAATCATACAACCTTTTCTTGTAAAACGAAGAAGCCGCACAATCAATGCCGATATCAATCGTTCCACCAAATCGCGCGAGTAACGCAAGAGCTTTTTCATCATTAATCGGTGCAGCCCACGCTCCCTCATCGTTAATCTTTGTTGTCTTGAGTTGTTTACCAATTTCTTTGTAAATGGCCTGCATAACTTTCACGTTTGCAGAAAAAGTTTTCTCATGCGGCACGAGTAAAAATTCTTGAAACGTTGGTTTTACCTTTCCTTTGGTATGGAGTCCGCCGCCAATCGCGTTGCCTACGGGTCGCGGAAAACGGTTCGCATGGGGGTTAATAAGTTCCCATAACTCTTTTCGTTGTTTCCGCGCAAGCGCCTTCAAAATCGCAGATTCAAATGCATACAATGCATTCGCACCAAATTCTTTCACGTCTGTGAGTTTAGCTTTTTCTTTAACAACATGCTCGACGCGTTCTAAATCGTCAAAGCACGTTATCTCAAGCCATTTTTTCCAATTGTTTAAGAAACGAATATTCTCGTTCAATCCTTGAGCACAATACGGCTTTGTTTCGTATCGTCCTGTTGACTTTCCCGAAGGAGCGCTCGCGGGCTCGGCCCCATTAACGGAAACCTCAATAGTTTTTTCCCCGCGCGAATCTTTAATAGCGCGCGCTTGAACCTCTTTGATAATCATGTATGAGATAGGAGCTAAGGATTAATAAACACTTTTAGAGGACTATTGCTCTTCTTGTTCGCTGGTTTCTTCAGCAACAACGTCGGTATCATCTTCTTCAACGAAGCCTTGTTCAACAGCCTTTTCACTTACTTCCTCTTCAATTTCTTTCTCTTTAGCAATAATAGACTCGTCATCAATCTTTTCTTCTTTGACACTTTGTAGTTTACCTGTACGCTTAGGAGGCAACGGTCGATGCACAGTTATAGGCAACACATCCGCTCTAAATTCGCGTTCAGCAATTTTTAAAGGGTCATAATGAATTGATTCAAGTTCTTCTTTGCTCAATCGCAATAGAACAGGAGCATCCATCGCAATCTGTAGCGCACGTGCGCCGATAATGCGGGCAATTTCATACTTAGTGAGTTGTTCTTGATGTCCTTTCATAGTGCGTCCTATTTGAGAAGCTTATTAAGCTTTTTGCTGAGTTCCTCGTACTTTTGAGGGATAATGTCCATCATCGTTTCTATATCCGCGCGCGAAAACGTCGTTTCCCATCCCTTCTGACACGAGTTAATCATGAGCGTACCTTCCCACTCTGAAGCACCAAATGTAATTTTCGCCTCGCAGGCTTCTTCCTCTTCACGTGTGGGGTGCAAGAGAAGCGAATCTCCCAACTTGAAGAATGTGAATGAGAGCGGAAGCATGGACTCGTTCAACGGAACCTTCTTCTTTCCTTTAGATTCGCGATCAACTTTTTGATCTTCTGTCAGCTCGGGCAAAGTCGCATGACGCAAAGCAGCAACACACGCGAGACTTGCAGCATCGATAAGTGCACCATCATCATTAATCGGATAGACGTCAACATAGAGAGTCCATACTTTTTCTCCTTCTTTGATACAAAGACCTTCAAAATCAATAAATCCTGACTCGCGAAGAAGTCGGTCAATCAATCGAGGCACTTCTATGCCTCCAAATCCGGGCGGCCCCATTTCAAATCGAGGCGAAGCGAGCGGAAGCAAATCCCCTGAAACAACAAGGTTACCTGAGTCAAGAGAATCAGGGTACGGTGTGCCCACATCAATTTTAACGCCTGCGATAACTTCGGTCTTACCTATTTTTACTCGAGCACTTCCTTCCGCCTTGTTTGAAACGCCATATTCAATAGAGACGTTTTTAAGGTCGAGCAGCCCGCGTCCGTCAAATCGTTGACCTTCTTTGAAAAGCTTATGCAAATAGTCTCGCGTCAAATTGGAAATATCCATTGCGCTCATGCTTCCACAAACTCCTTTAGTGCTTTCTTCTGAACTTCATATACTTCATTACACGCGTCGCTGCCCATCGCCAGAGCCTTTTTAACACTCCCGGGAGGAATCTTTCCATCTAATTGTAAGAGCGTAAACGCCTCGGATTGAGCAATTTTTGCCATGGGGAAATCCGTCGGACCTTCTCCGCCTTCAAAGTCTTCCTCATCCTTATCGACATCAACAACCAAATCTTTGTCCAGTTTACCTACTGAAACGGCAGTAACAAGGTCTTTCATAGGCAATCCCGCATGCGCAAGGGCCATTGACGCCGCATTGATAGCAGCAACACGCGTACTTGCATCGGCCTGTGGAATATACACCTGTACATCAACCACCGTGTTAGGGAATTCTTTCAAATCCAATACCGGAAGCAACGACCATTCTATGACTTTAGAGATTTCTTGACTACGTCGACTTGGCCCAGGCTTCTTTCTATCAGATACTGAAAAACTCAATAAGTCATAGGTAACACGAAGAATACCGGTGCTCGGGTCCTGCATGTGCTGGGGATGCAATTGTCGAGGTCCATACACGGCCGCAATGGCAATACTGTTTCCAAATGCAAAAATGGCACTTCCATCAGCGTTCGGCACGACACCTACCTTTGCAATCATAGGTCGCATTTCAGTCGCCTTTCGTCCACTTACTCGCTTTAGTACCATGGTCAATTCTTCGTAAACCACTCCTCCATGTGATCAGTCAAACCAGTAATTTGCACGTTGTTTGCAATATACTCAACGGCTTTTCGTGCCCGTAGTTCGTCCTTGGTCGATTCACCACTAATCCAGACCCATCCATTCTGTCCGACGGTAATTTGACAGTGCGTGTTGTCCTTAATGAGATTAATCATACTCCCCTCTCGACCAATAATGCGCGGCACACGACTTGCATTGATACGAAATATAAATCCGCCTTCAAGTTTTCCAAGACCTTTACCTTTCAAGGTGAGATCAATGCCGCGTCCCTTGATACTCCAGATTTTAACTGCCGCAATATCCCCAATCGCGAGAAACTGGTCCATCTCATGTTGGTTAATAAATCGAGGTGACTCCGCAATCGGCAAAAATCCGCTTCCGGGGCAATCCAAGTCCAAGAGCCAACCATTGAACGTAATATCAGTTACTCGTCCAAGGACAACATTGTTACGTCGAGGTACATATGCTCCCGACATCGGAATAACTTTAACAACACGACCTGCAATTTCTCCCAATCCAAATCGACTGGCAACTACCTTCTCACCTTCACGGCGCGCCCCCTCACCAGGCAAATAGTCATCTCCTTCAACAATAATCTCTCCGGGGACAACAATTGTGCGTTTGCTAACTTCTGCAGAAATCATTTCTTCCTCAGGGGCTTCACGTGCCTCGTTAATCGGTGTTCTCATGTAATCGTAATTCGCAACAAAACGAGCATTCGTTCTGTAGTCTATAATCAATAATTCCCATCGTTTACGTGTTTTTAAAGGTTTCGACACCCGAGATTTGTAAAATAAGTCAATTCGCGGTAGAGTTGCCCAAGTTTCCTGCAAATACGTCTATGACCCAAGGCACAAGCATGAGAAGCCCTATAACGTCTAATATAATTCCTATCCAGAGAAATATTTGATGTACAAAGACCCTGTCTTTTTTTCTAAACGGCTTTGACAAGACAGTAAATAATACTCCAAAGAAGAAAACAAATATGCCAATTATTTCAAGTTCCATTTTAATCTATATCCCCTCACCGAGACTTATTTCAGTTCTTCACTGACAACCGCGCCGTGAGTGATGCCGTTCAGTTTATCGTAGAAATCAAGTTGCATTCCCGCAGGAATAGCCACCACGGTTTCCATGTCTCCATTGGGAAGCCAATCTTCACTCTCCTTAAAGTCCTTCAAGAGTCCGTAGACTTGTCCGGAAAATCGTGCAGGAATGCGCAGGCGAATACGTTTCGTTTCGATGCGAATCGGAATAACTGTTTTCAACTTTTCAAGCACATCAAGCATTTGTTTTTCGGCAGGCCGATTGTCAAAGCTATAATGCACATCCTGAATTGCTTTCCGCAATCTCTCTTCGGTATACGGACGTCCGTGCTGATCAACTGCATTTCGCACAAGGAGGGCAACAACTTGTTTTATACGGTTTTCGCGTTCAGTATCTCTGAACTCTTGAGGCTGTTGTAATTCTCCGCGCTGGATGATGGTAGTTGCAATCGTATACAAATCAGTTGTTTGAAATGCTTCTTCAAGATCTTTCTGCGAGGCAACGCTGCCTTCTTTCGCATTGTAAAATATGTTCTTAGAATTGAGCGCCTTCGCGACATCGCCTTCTTTCTTGCGTACTTTAATTGCCTCGTCAAACTCAACCGACACTTCAAACGTCTTATTCTTTATTTTATGTTTAGCGAAGACCAGCACCATAGTATTTGGTTATGAACGTTATTTATAAAGATTCTCGTAGATCTACTTTGCGTATTTCTTAAGTGCATCGCCGTGAAGACGCACAAGTTTAGGCTCGTGGGTCTTAACGTATGCAACATCAAATCGGTCAACCTCAAAGTTCTTTCCAAGGATTTTCTTAAATATTCCAAGCCCAAACTTAATGCCCTCTTCAATGGTCATGGTTTCGTTAAATTCGCTTCGTAATATCTCCTTAATTTGCTCATCGTTCTCACCAATCGCGTTAGCACGATAGGCAAAATAGTTGCCTGTAACGTCAGAAGTGTACAAATGGGGTTTCTGTTTGTTAACGCCCGCAAGCATAACGGAAACGCCAAACGGTCGTGAACCTCCATACTGCGTGAACATCTGCTTCTTATCGGCAATCATACGAATAACGGTCACAGGGTCAACCGGAGCGTCATACGTAACACGATGCTGCTGAGCGAGTACTTGTGCATCATCAACGAGCATACGTGCGTCCGATAAGATACCTGCTGCGGCCGCAACAATGTGTTCATCAATTTCAAAAATCTTGTTAGCAGATTCAGGTGCAATAAGCTTGTCTCGAATACGACGGTCTGCAATCATGATAATGCCATCGCTACACACAAGACCAATACTCGTACTCCCCAGACGGACAGTCTTTTCAGCATATTCGACTTGCAATAAATGTCCATCGGGCGAGAACATAGTCGCTGCTCGGTCATAGCCCATAGCTTGGTGCTGCATTTCCATAGGAATTTCCATAGTTTCGTTTCCTCTCTACAACGTCTGTTTACGCGGAGGCATATTTAAGGTTTGCGTATGCCGAGTCCCTTCAATGTGCCTGAAACGCGCATGACTTTCAATTCTTCAGGAGCAAGCGCGAGTGCGGCGCGAATATGAACGAGCTCCTTACGCTCGACGGCCACAACACATTTTTCTTCATGTGCAGGCAGGAAGACAGGAGCAGCACGCGCCCATCCAAGTATACCCAGATAATCTAAAATTGCTTTTTCAATAGATTCGCGTCTACCTTTTACAAGGAGGTATCGTCGTTTTATTCGCTCAGTCGAAGAAAAAGCAGCCATTGCTATGCCGGAAGGTTGCGCTTGACAAACTCTTCAACGAATTTGCTCTCCAGTGCAAACCCAAGCCCCTCCGCATTTCCTATTTTAAAGTTATTAACTCCAATCACATTTCCTTCTACATCGAGCAAGGGGCCTCCTGAATTTCCAGGGTTAAGCGTAACGTCCGTTTGGACGTATGCTTTTAGCCCGTTAGGGCCTTCTCGTTCAATCGCCGATACGATTCCTTCTGTGACGCTAAACGAAAGTCCCAGCGGGTTTCCGATTGCAATTACCTTTTCTCCAATCTGTACATCTCCGGGTGCACTAAACGAAAGAGGCTGGAACAATCCATCTGCCTTCAAAAGTGCAAGATCCGCACCAACATCGCTTGCAACAAGCGCGGCATAATGTTTAACTCCGTCATAAGTCTGTATCTTAATGAATCGAGCTCCCTGAATAACATGGTAATTGGTCACGAGGTACCCCCGCGCGTCAATCATAAACCCAGTCCCTGCAGACGTATCCGTGCCTACACTTACAACACTTCGTATGACTTCTTCGATAACCGTAGAAAAATCATCTTGCGATGCACGGAGTATGTTTATTTGGTGCTCAAAAGTTTGCTGCTGTTCATGTATCTGTGTCTGGAGTTCCGTTCGTTGCAAACTAACCTCGCGTGTCACTTCACGTATCTGGTATTGATTGTCTCGTCGCACTTCGTCAACCGAATCTCCCAATGAACGCCGCAACTCGAGCTGTGATGCATGCACCTGTGCAAGCTGAGAAGAAAGAGTTATGAACGCAAAAACTTGTGCGACCATAAGCATGACCACAAATCCATATAAAATGTTTCGATGGCGCTTAAGATGACGGATATGGTGCTTCACAAAAAATCGACGTGAACACGATATAAATAGTTTGCTGAAAAGTATATAAACTAACTGCCGTTTTTGAGTCTATGCTTGCGATTCATACGATTGGAGGATATAACGAGGTGGGGAAGAACATGACTGCCCTCGAAGTGGATGATGATGTCATTCTCTTTGACGCGGGGCTGTATCTTCCCGCAATTGTAGGCGTTGCTGAGCAGGAAAAAGTGCCTACCGAGAGAGGTATGCGTGCGCTCGAAGCACTTCCCGATGATTTATATTTAGACAGACACGATCTGCGCAAAAAAGTTATTGCTCTTGTAGTTTCACATGCCCACCTCGACCACGTAGGAGGTGTACAGTATGTTGCACACAGATATAACGCGCCGGTAGCTGCAACTCCGTTCACGATTCAGGTGCTAAAGACACTGATTGAAGATAATAGCCACCAACCCTTCAAAAATAAACTTCTCCCCATTAAACCAAACGGATTCTTTATGGCAAAAGGAAAAAAGCGAAGCTACAAGATTGAGTTCATCAATATGACTCATTCAACTATTGAGTCGACTATGATTGCAGTCCACACACCGTATGGTGTTGTTTTATACGCAAACGACTACAAGTTTGATAATACGCCCGTATTTGGCGACCCTCCTAATTATCGACGGCTAAAAGAGCTTGCAAAAGAAGGCATTAAAGCGCTCATCGTTGATTGCTTGTATGCACCGGATGACAGGAAAACCCCTTCTGAAAAGGTTGCGCGCGGACTACTTGAAGACGTATTTTTCACCACTGATAATAGAAAGGCAGGGATAGTAGTGACTACCTTCTCCTCGCATATCGCGCGACTTAAAACTATTTCAGAGTTTGGGCGCAGACTCAATCGAGAAGTAATCTTCCTTGGGCGAAGTCTAAACAAATATGTGGGTGCGGCAACCGCCGTAGGAAAAGCCCCCTTCAGGTCCCAGATACATCTGCTTGCATATCGAAAGCAAATCGATCGAACGCTGAAACGAATCGCCAAAGAAAAGGAAAAATATGTTATTGTATGTACGGGGCATCAAGGGGAGCCGGGCTCAATTCTTGACCGCATTTCTCGTCAAGAACTGCATTATCCGCTCACACCTAATGACCACATTATATTTTCTTCAAAAACAATTCCCTCTCCGATTAACGAACTTAATCGTTCGCAACTTGAAAAAAGGCTTCGTAAATATAAGGTGCGTATCTTTGACAATGTGCACGTTTCAGGACACGGAGGTAGGGAAGACTTGCGAGACTTGCTCAAATTAACAGATCCTGAACATGTCATTCCTTCTCACGGCGATTATCCCAAGTTAAAGGCAGGTTTAGATTTAGCGGTCGAGATGGGATATAAAAAGGACGTTAACGTGCATATTACAACGAATGGACAACGACTTAACCTCCCATGAGAGATGATATTTTTGGCGGACTGCGAAATGCGCTCGAGCACGGTGCAACGCTCGAACAAGCGATTAGGAGCTTTGTAAACGCAGGCTATCATGAAGCAGAAGTGCGCGAAGTGGCGCAAACGCTCCAAGGAGGTACAGCCGCACTCGTCGCTCAGCAAGTTCGACAAAGTTCACCTGTTGCGACACTTCCTCAACGTCAAATCCAGCCCTTGCGACAATCACAAGAGGCGACTATGCGAACTAGTTTCGAAGTTCGTCGTCAGCGCACGCGCCCGAGTTTGCTCATTATTATTCTGTCTTTCATTCTTTTGCTTTCAGTTACAGGATTCATCCTCTCACTTCTATTTAGAAAAGAAATTGCAGACGCACTCGCAACTCTATTGGCATAATGATATATAACCCTGCAGAAGATTCAGAACTTCTTGCGAAGCATATTCCTCGTTATGTAAAAGGAAAATCTTTTCTCGATATGGGTACGGGTTCAGGAATACAAGCAGAGTGTGCCAGAAAAGCAGGAGCCGCATCAATCCTTGCAACCGATATCGATGAGGAGGTTCTCGTTCACGTACAAAAAAAAGGGTTTTCGGTGTGCAAATCAAATGTATTTTCCACAATCAAGGGTATTTTTGAAGTGATAGCGTTTAATCCGCCCTACCTTCCTCGGGACGTCCGTGAAGACGCATTAAGTCGACGTGTAACCACGGGAGGGCCCAAAGGAGATGAGATTACCCTGAAGTTCATCAAGGGGCTGTCTCGTCATCTTGCCCCCAAGGGGGTGGCGCTCCTCATTGTTTCTTCACTTACTCCCCACGACCGCATAGAAAAAGTATTGCGTGCGCATCACTTTGTTAAAAAAGTGCTCGAAAAGCAATCGTTTTTTATGGAAACACTTGAGCTCTGGGAATTAAAAAGAAGGTCACAATAATCTATTTATAACGTGTGTTCGGCGTCCTTCTATGAACCAAAGGAGGCGTACATGAAATTTGCTCACACAGGAGACTGTCATTTAGGGGGCTGGCGCCAACCCGAAATGATTGAGCTCAATCTAAAGAGTTTATCTTTGTTTGTAGACTCCTGCCTCAAAGAAAAAGTTGATTTTGTACTTATTGCAGGAGACTTTTTCGATTCAGCCTATCCCCCTATCGACGCAATCAAGACCGCCTTCGACCAATTACGACGGCTCAAAGAAGCACAAGTGCCCGTCTTTATTATCGCTGGAAGCCACGACTATTCGGCCTCAGGGAAGTCGTTTATCGATGTACTCGAGAAAGCAGATTTCGTTAGGAACGCCTCTCGACCCGAGCTCCGTGAGAACCTTATCTATCTTTCTCCCCTCATATACAAAGGTGTTGCGATTTACGGATATCCGGGAAAACGGTCTGCGCTCGAAGTGGAAGACATTAAACGAATCAAACTTCACGAATCTCCTGGAATGTATACTATTCTTATGTTGCATACAGCTTTGCGAGATGCGGTAGGCAACCTCCCAATTCCTGCCGTTGACCAGGATAAGCTTCCTCGAGTGAATTACCTCGCACTCGCTCATTTACACGTGAAATACGAAAAAAATGGCCGAGTGTACTGTGGTCCTCTCTTTCCTAACAGCGTTGCGGAACTCGAAGAGTTGGGAGGAGGCTCGTTTTACATTGTCGATACGAATGGTAAGACGGAACGTCGCGAACTCAATCTTAAATCAGTCATTACGATTGATTTACCGATTACAGACACTACGCGCCTCATAGACGAAGCACAAACGCTCTTTGAAAAACAAAACCTAAATGATTCGATAGTCATTCTGCGCCTCAAGGGTATTTTTGAGAATGGTTTGCCTGCCAGCGTCCGCCTTATCGAACTCGAGCAAATGGCAAAGAAAAAAGGCGCTTATGCAGTACTTAAGAATACGTCCGGCATTAAAGGGGCAGAAGGCTCGTTTCTCTTCGCATCTCCCGGAGAAGAACTCGAGGAGACCATTATAAAACGATTCAAAGAAGAGCACGATTCAGAACTTAATCGACTTATTGAACCTCTCTTGCATACGCTTGAATCTGAGAAAAAAGAAGAAGAAAAATCTGCTCTTTTCGAGGAACGACTTTATGAAGACTTCAGAAAGGCGGTGCACGTATGAAACTAGTAAGGCTCGCATTGAGCAATATACGAAGTTATCGATATCAGGAAATAGAATTTCCCGAAGGAGCCACATTGCTTGCAGGAGATGTGGGGTCAGGAAAAACAACACTGTTGCTTGCGGTGGAATATGCTCTTTTCGGATTGCAACCAGGACAACGCGGGACTTCACTGCTTGCAAATGGCGAAGATGAGGGAAAAATAATCCTTGAACTTGAAATAGAGGGGAAGCGCATTGAAATAGAACGTGTTCTAAGGAGGACATCGAAAGGAGTTTCCCAAGAAGAATGTGCACTCGTTGTGAACGGAGAAAGAAGTGAGATGGCAGTGACGGAACTAAAAACGAGAATACTTGACTTGCTCAAGTATCCCTCTGAGTTTGTAAAAAAAACAAACGTATTGTACAAGTATACGGTCTATTCTCCTCAGGAAGAGATGAAATCAATAATTCTTGAGGAAAGTGAAGCGAGACTTAATCTTTTAAGAACAATCTTCGGTGTAGAAAAATACCGGAGGATAAAAGAAAACTCGGCGCTCATTACAATACGTCTTCGCGAGCAGGGGCGTATTTTACAGGCGCAAGTAAAAGGTCTCGAGTCGTACGAAGAAAAGATAAGAACGCTCTCAAGTGCCCTTGAAGCTGCAGATTCTGAACTCACCACGAAAGAGAAGGAGATTTTTGCAAAAAAACAAATCAGGAAGAAAGTTGAGCAGGAACTTACCGAGTTAAAAGAAAAAATAGCAGAATCACTTAATCTCGAAAAAGAGCTTGAAAAAGCAAACGTTCAACACAGCAATAAGCGAGTTGCGCTCTCCGACGCGGAAACCGAACTAGAAAAATCGCGGACCCTCATAAAAAATACGGGGCAAACGTTTGATGAATCAGAGTATAAGCAAACATTGAGTGGAATCGCATCACAGAAAAACATTCTCGGAGCGTTACAAAAAGAAATTATAGAGATATCAAGCAATCTGAAATCCATCGAAAGCAGAAAAATCGATGAACTCCAAAAGAAGAATCGCATATTCAAAATAGATATGTGCCCCACATGTCTTCAAGATGTCTCCAATACGCATAAGCTAAATATTCTTAATGAAACAGAATCTCGTATAACCTCTTGGGAAAAAGAGAAAACTATTTTAGAAATAGCGCTCTCAGAAAAGTCTCGTTTGATCGGACTCGCACAAGAAAAAACAGTTACGCTCGAATCGACAAAGGCCTCGCTTGACATTTTACGCGCTCGAATCGACGCGCTCACCCATACGAAGAAGCGAGTGGATGAACTTGAAAAGGTAGTCCTTTCATTAAAGAAAGATATTGCATTTCTTGAAGAACATATGACGGGGATAAAACAGGCTCTTCTAGAGTACGCAAAGTTCAAGACGCGGGTCTCACTCAAGGAAGCAGAGGTCAGGAAGGCCTTTGGAGATGAAAAATCAAGTGAAATCCAGCACGCAGAAAAGAAAAAAGATCACGAGTTCCTCGTTCGTGAAAAAGAACGCCTTAAACGAGAGCTACAGGAAAAACGGGCTATCCAACAAAGAGCAGTTGAAATAGAGAAACTGGAAACATGGATTGCAGGACCATTCACAGAGCTCATTTCGCTCATTGAACGAAACGTGCTTATACGCGTGCGGGAAGAATTCTCAAAACGGTTCAACAAATGGTTTGGTTTGCTCACGACCGATGCATTTAGTGTGCAACTCGATGAAACATTCACTCCGATTATTCTCCAAAAGGACTTCGAACTTGATTATTCTTTCTTGTCGGGAGGGGAGCGGACTGCGGTCGCACTCGCATACCGTCTCGCGTTGAATCAGATACTCAACTCGATTCACAGCAACATAAAGACGCGAGACCTTATCATCCTCGATGAGCCGACCGATGGGTTCTCGGAACAACAACTTGACAAGGTACGAGATATTTTGAAGGAAATTAAGGTAACGCAGCTGATAATTGTGAGCCACGAGCCGAAGATGGAGAGCTTTGTGGACAACGTGATTCGCCAGATCGGAAGAGCACACGTCTGAACTCCAGTCACTGACCAATCTCGTAT
>CAYHBQ010000021.1:0-244 GCA_964354995.1 Candidatus Woesearchaeota archaeon
AACTGCCGCATTCGTATCATATTTGTAGTCGTAACGTAAATGTTGGTCGAAATAAGAGGCCCTATCGGCATTGGGATATATCTCCAAATAATAGCCTATAAGTTCGGCCGCGGTACGCTGCTTGCCAACTTCTTCGGCCAAACTAATCGCACGTTCAAGGCCTTGCTGACCAAAACTTGCAACCGAATCGATACTTTGCGTAGCGATAGATTTTTCAAGAGGATAATCTTGAGCGAGCAATCGG
>CAYHBQ010000021.1:254-13874 GCA_964354995.1 Candidatus Woesearchaeota archaeon
CTTATCGAAGTAAGCTTCAAGATCTTTATCAGAATGTTCAAATTCGGTCAGTCTTCCAGATTCAGTAGAGTATACCAGAAGATAATCTACCGAAACAATCGTCTCGTTCGTCGCACGTAAAGAATAAACTGCCCGTTTAGAATCAACAGACTCAACACTAAACACGCCCTCGGATTCACGACCAGTAACAAGAACAAGATCTCCCTTTTCAAAGACACGAGGTGTAAGTTCCAAGCTGAACGATTGAGACCCGCACACAATATCTACCCTGCCTGCCTCCGAACCTGTAGAAATAACCGAACGAGCAACACACCGCTCGTGTGCGAAACGTCCTCCTTCGACAACATCAACAAGATCGTCACCAACCTGTAATTGAGCCATCGGTTGAGCAGGTTCAAAGCGATCAAAATAAGCGCGCAAACCTAATTGGCAATACGACCCTGGTAGATACATAACCCGTTCTGCCTTCGACCCAAGGCTGACCGTGGTAGATGAAACCCTTGAATCACCATAGTAGATAGAGATACGCGCCTGTTCGTCATTAACTTCATCAAGACGAATGAAATAACGTCCGTTGAAGAAACTTTGACGAAGACGCGCCTCTGCCCATTGTGCATCGCTCACCTGCTGTAAATAAAAAGAGTTCGTTCCAACACCGAGCACATTATCTGCGTAATAGTCAACTTGTGCCTGCAATGTAAAGTTTACAAAATCAGGTTGAGCAGACTCGTTTGCCTGACGACGTAACAAAACGACAACATAACCTATATTGTTCAAAAGAGGGCTGCCTAACAGATCCCCTCGTGTACGAAGCGCAGCTTGAGCAGGGTGAAATCCAACGCCCGCAACTTCTTGAGGATACGTTCCCGTAAACCTAATATTACGAATTTGTTTAATTTCTATGAGCGGATTTACTCGTAAAGCATCGAGTTGGCAAAAAACAGGCACATTTTGTTCGGCAAGCAAATCGCTTCTAACAACTGCAGGTTGACAACCGAGAGGGGCAACGTTGATAAGCAAATCTTGTCGTCCTTCACATACTTCCTTTTGATCCTCTGCAAGAATGGGCCAATAATCCCTAATTTGATCTCCGGAGTAATAATGGCGAAAATCGGGTTGTTGATATTGAACATATCGAGAAGATCCTGAGCTCGCGCCATAAAAACCAGTCGTAGCTGCGGAAGCAAAAAATACAGAAAAGACAATAAGGACCAAACAAAAGAAAAAAATTCTGTTTCTCATGAAGTTCCCACCTCCAAAGTTGCTGCATCAAATAATTCAAAGTTCGTTTGTAGTTGCTCGAAACTCGTGGGGACAGGAAGAGAGTTAACATAGAGTGCAATACGGCCCTCGGCAAGCTCGCTCTCTAACAAGTAAACCTCAGACGAGCTTCCACCACCGCGCAATGCAGAATCAATTTTTGTCTCGGGGCTCGTTATTGCAAAGCAACGTTCTTCAGTACTTCCAAAGAACCCTGCAATGCCTGCGCGCGGAATCTGAGTACATTCCTGTCGAGTGGCACTAGGAAGACTAACACTTGAATTACCATAAACATACACGCTGATATTATACAATCCTTCTCCGAGCATGACCGAAGGTTGTTCAGGTAGCAATGCGCTGACCGTTGTGCCATCGCTCTTCGTAAAATGAATAATAGCTAAATCTTTTGTAGAACGACCATCAACCAGCACGTCAACGCGAACCGAATGCAGACGCTCAAGAATCAATTCAGCAAAAGACTCGCTATTGGAAGAGAATAAAATGCGCGCCTCACTATAATTCTCGGCGCGAGCAATAAGCTGCCCATTAGTACACACAGGTAAAGCAGCATCAAGAGAAGCAGTTTGTTCAGAGATACGCGTCTCTCCCAAAAGACATCGTTGATCAAAACACTGATAAAAGACCTCCGCTTCAATAGGATTAAGCTGTACATCGAATGTCGAAATAGTCGCACGACCTTCTTTAAACGAACATACATCCGCAGACGCAGACTCTGGAGCAACACCTGTTGAAAGAGCAGAGCGTGGCGCATTTTTATCAACCACGACAACTATCGGAAACTGGAATACCTCTTGACCGTCGTACAATTGAACCATAACGGGAAAACGAACATCATAAAGAAAATGATAAGGCACATAACAAAAGCCCATGACTCCGAGCCCTTTCTGATTGCCCACAGGTTCAGCAACCATCAATTCATCATCTGCAGGTGTTACCTCAAAGAAAACAGGCCATTCAGAAGAATAGAGGACCCGCGCAGAATCAGAAAAACGATGAGGAATGGTAAAGTACGCTCGAGAAGCATTCGAAGACAAACGCGTATCTGAGAACTGAATATGTGCGAAGTTTGCCTCAAGGGCCTGCTGCAACTCTTCAAAGACTTCGCGAGTCTTCCAGATTTCAGGAGCACATTGTACTGAAACGCCATCAACCGGAGCATAGAGCCTCAAGATGTCTGCGGCATAATTGTCAAGATAAGAATTCTGTTGCTGTTGTGTGTAAAACGTGCGGGCTGCATTGAGAAAACTACCGAGCTTGCTAGAAACTTGCACATCATGAATCTCTCGTACACCGCGAAGATCAGCTCGACTAACGACAAGAGAACCGACAACACGAACATCGACACTCTTATCATTCATCGTTAATTCGACGCGAGGACGCGAGGACGCGTTTACTGAGAATCCCTGTTCTCTAAATGAAGAGAAATCACAAGACGCAAGCCTATCAGAAACAAATGCTTCAAGCTCAAATTCGAGATTCGCACGAGTGGGAACGTTCTCGACAACAATACCGTTTCCTGAAATCGTAAACCAATAGGGGACTTGAGTACCTGCAAAAAACAAGTGCGAAGAGAAAGGAGCATAATCGCTCCCAGGAGTATACGCGCCAGGCTCAACACGGCCACCCTGAGAGCCAGCAAGAGAAGTTCCAGCACGCACTGCATCGTCAATGCAAGTAGTGTAATAATCAAAAACAGGTTCTAATTCAGTAGGAATGGATTCCAACCCAACCGTATCGCGAAATGCAAAAAAAGCCACTATCGCGCCAACGAGTGCAACCGCAATAATAATAAAGATAGCCACCTGCCCACGCTTACTCATGTTTAACACCCCGTTTTACTTTTTCTTTAACAAGTTCGATGAGTTCACTATTAATATCATTCTGTATAACTTCCTTAAACCTGCCCCACAGTTTCTCATCCTCGATTAAAAGAAGGTATTTCTTCATCGTACAACTCTTCCAAGAACCATAGAAAAAGACGTATATAAAGCTTCCTTACTTACTTCGTAAGTTACTAACTTACTTAGTAAATAAAGCGCGAAGATACCAAAGAAGATATGGCCCTGCGCGGAATCGGACCGCGGTCTATCCCACGTCAAGGGATCGTTCTACCATTAGACTACAAGGCCTTCAGGAAAAGTTGCAAAAAGCGATATTTAAAACCATCGAGCTAAGTTTAAATAATACCCTTCCGTAAAAAGAAAATGAAAAAGGTGATTGGATATGTCTTGGTCTTTCTGGGTCTAGCTGCAATCATTTTAAGTTACAGCGCTGTACAACGCGCACTTGGTGTGGTCCTTCCCGCACCCCTTACAGAGTCGACTCTTCTTTCGATAGGAGGGCTCTTTCTTGTATTCGGCGCACTCATCGCATTCAAAACAGGCACAAATAAAAAAATTACAGAAGTGCCCATCTACCACGAAAAAGAGATTGTAGGCTATCGTAGAATTACGAAATAGCAACCTTTAAAAACCGCTTTCTCACTAGACTTGTACGCAATAACCCGTGTGTCCCATCGGACTGACTACGGCAAGCACATCAATCTGTCCGTCTAACAATGAAGTTGCCAGAAAAGGTAAAACGATACTGTCCACACTGCAAGAAGCACACGCTACAAGCCGTGGCTGTAGCCAAGCAGCGAGGACGTTCTTCGGCACACCCCATGTCAAGATGGTCACGTAGTAGAGCAGGATTACGAGGTCAGGGCGTAGGGTACGGTAACCTGGGACGATTCTCTAAACCCGCAATCAAGAGTTGGAAACGTAAGGTAAAATCGACAAAAAAGATGACAGTACTCTATACATGTTCAGTATGCAAGAAAGCGAAAGGAATAAGTAAGGGCATCCGCAGTGCACGATTAGAAGTAGGAGAAAAAGTAGCAAAGTAATATGGCACAAATAAAAGGAACCAAAAAGAAATTCTTTGAAGTCAAGGTACCTCTAACAGCGACAAAAGTTCACGTCTACGGCACCTCTCCTGAAGAACTCGAAGGTCGCGTCGTTCGCATTGACATGACGCGAAGTTTACGAGGAAAAAATCTTGAACTGCGTGCAAAAATTAAGGTTAACAACGGCGCGTTAGAAGGTATCCCCGTAAGTCTTGAAGTAATGCCCTCGTACATACGACGCTCAATAAGAAAGGGAACGGACTACATAGAAGACTCGTTTGAGACCGAATGTAAAGATGCAAAACTAAGGATTAAGCCTTTCATGATTGCTCGAAAACGCGTGTCTCGCGCCATTCGCAATGCCCTGCGTGAAGGCGCAAAGAAGCATCTTGAATCCCATGTAAAAGTGCGCACTGCAGAAGAAGTATTCTCAGAGATAACCTCAAACAAAATCCAAAAAGAGATTTCCATAAAGCTAAAGAAAATTTATCCTTTAGCCCTTTGTGAAATTCGTGTTGCAGAGATTGTCCCTGAAAAGAAAAAGCAAACTGCGGCATAAATCGCAAAATAAATTCTAAATGATGGATACAGAAGAAACCCTCATAAGACTATCCAAGTCAGACGCAAGGAAGAGAGGACTTGTTAACTTCCTTTCATTAAAATACCGCGAAAAACCTCCGAGGGCATATTTAGCAGACATTGCACACCCAAGAGGAGTACCCACAATTATGGAAGTATATCGCATTATGGACGAAAATCGGGACACCTATACTCTAGAGGGAGTAACCCCAAAAGAAATGGATCGACTTTTAAGAAAATACAATGAACCCAGAAAAAGTTATTTTAACCCTTCTGATCGAAGCTCACAACGAAAATAACAAACAATAACGTTTTAAAACTCCCATTCGTCCACACAAGTATGCCTCTGTAGCTCAATGGTTAGAGCACTAGTTTTGTAAACTAGGGGTTGGGGGTTCAATTCCCTCCAGAGGCTTATAACAAAATCAACTAGTTGATTTGGTGTGCAATAATCATTAAAAACACCTAATCTCGATTATAGCTATGGAAATAAGAACCAATTCAAGACTCATTCAAAGGCGTATTGATCCCAGATTATATGAATTCAGAGATTACCTAGGACAAGAGATTGTAGTTGGTCTAAAAGGAAAAGATCAATTTGGAAATGATAGAATAGGATATATCACCGGCATTGTGGGTCTGGAGAAAGAGCAAGGATTAGGGGTTGGATTGTATGAAATTGTTGACGGAAAAACTGGTGTCGGCGTAGCTAATAGAATTATACAATTAAATATGGAAACACCAATTGCTGAAGCCTTTTTTCCCATGACTATCACAGAGCAGAGGGATGCTAGTAGGGATCTAAAAACAGATTTAACATATAAAGTTAGAACAGACCCTCGTAATCCTAATTCTAGTGCAATAGACACATATACTTTCAAGTCAAAATAGAAAACTAAATAAACTACAGAGTCCTAAAAATAATACATACAAGACAGATTCACATCCCAGTGTAGGATTTAAAATAAAGTTCAAGTCTGCTCGAAAGATCTGGAAATTTTTCAAGGCTTGTTAGGGGCTTCCCACATACCGAGTGAAGACGAGGTAGTGAGCCTATGGAAGTATGAGAATATAGGTCGAATAAACCTCCAGAGACTTATTCCAACCCAAAACTCTGATTAAATTCGACAATCGCACGATATTTCGCCAGATACTCTAAGCCCTTAGGTGTAACCGAATACGTCTTGCCTTGCGGAGTGATGTGTTGAAGAACAAACCCCTTTCCAATAAGCTCTCCAAGATATTCTTCCATCATGGGGTGAGATAAATTCGATTTGTACAGGATATGCGTCGGTTTAATCTTCCCGTTTCGATCCCTAATCACAGATAAGATATCGCGAATAACTTCAAGTCGCGTACGTTTTTTCGTCATGAGCGTAAAAGAGATAAGAGGCTAGCCAACGCGAAAAGATATCCTATCAAATGAAAGACGTGGCCAACAAAATAGTGCAAAGGATGAAGCGTCGCAAAAATAAAGTCAACGTTACCCAAAAAGACAAATAAGAATGCAAAAAACATCAAAAGCGTACCTCTGTGCCTATGTCGCATATAAACTACAAAATAATGCGAAATTACGATGAGCATTAAGAAAGAAGAAACGAAATAAAAAGCGAGTGCTTTCTTCAACGCAAAAACGACCACGAGCAAGCTAAGTGTAACAAAAACAACATAACTTCGTTCAGAGCGTGAAGGCAACGTCATGTACGCGAGCGTTGCGGCGCCCGCAACAAGGAAGCCGATATGTGCCCAAGCAGCCAAAGTCGCAATAGAAGTAATATGCCTAAGCGGAATCTCCAAGCCCGGTGCGTTCAACTGAGAGGAAACGTAAATATTGAGTGCTGACCACGTGAAATAACCGAGAGCAATTGAAAGAAAACCCCATCCCAAAATCCTGCATTCCCGTTGACACGAAAGACGATAAATACGAAAAGAGTAAAGAGAAATGAGTAAAGTAATCACTCCAAAGAAGATTTCAAGAGCAATATCATATCCAAAGAACCATTGGGGGATAAGATAGAACTGAGTCATAATCTAACGACACGCGGGCATTTTTAAAGGTTATGAAAGCTCATTCAGGAAAAACGTTTAACAAGCTACTAATAAAGCTCACGGCTAAGGATAGTATGAAAAACGGAGGTCATACCATGACAACAACCCAACGACCAGCCCCTGCAAGGGGGCGGGTTATACTTCCCAAAAACACGGGAAAACCACCACCCTAGTGATGCAAGTCGCAACCCTTATTCTGAACAGGGTGTAGGCACGACGTCTGCACCTTGTTCTTTAATCAACCAAAGAAACCTTTTGTTCCGCCAACAAAATATCGGCCACCTTCGCATCGAGGTTCACTAAAGCTCCCGTATCAAAGGGACCAATCACCCCGCCATTCATGTCTACAAACTCGGCAATCGGTTGACGCACAATGACCATCTTGTTTTCCCCAAGAATCGCGCGTGCTCCATGAAGTTGCTGTTGTAACTCCTTATCTGCATCTTCAACAGCAAGAACAAGACGTTCAAAGAGAGCTTGTTCAAATGAAAGCATAGTACTAAAATCACGTTTCATAATCCCCGTCTCAGAAGCCACAAAAACCAAATTCAAAATTTTACGTTTACGAATGCGCATAAGTTCCTTAAAAATAGAGAGCGCATTCTCAAACTGTTTCTTTGATTTAAGCCCCTCTTCTGAAAAGAGATCCGAAGAATCGGCAAGGGAAGCTCGACGCTCACGCAAATACGTAGAGAAATCATCAACAAAGCCCTTAGGTAAAGTCTGCAAAGAATCGGCATATTTTTCTTTACGAAGCAGTTCGTACAATTCAGTATAGTCCATAAAAAGGAGGTTCGTTCATGCTATATAACTATTACGGCACCGCGCACTAAGAAAGAAGAGTCTTATCGAGTAGAGAAGGGCCTCGATATAATTTTCCTTGGGAAGCGCAAGATTCCGTAAAACGCCCATTATGAGTTTGCAAAGAAGAAGGGTTATAAAACAAAACAGGAACAGGAGCAGCCGTATGCGTCTTAAGACGACAAGAAGTTGTATGATCAGCAGTAACGACTACCCGAACCCCCCATTTCTCAACAAAGGGCGTCAAAAAAGCAAAAAAACGTTGATCGATGAATTCAATCATCTTCACTTTATCAAGCGGTTTGTTATCATGGCCCGGAACATCAGTTTCCTTGAAATGGACAAAGAAATAGTCATAATGATTGGCATGACTAGAAAGCGCGCGAGTAGCCTCTTTGACAGCCTGCGCAAGACCCGAATAAAGATTTTCATACACATCGATACCGTGCAAAGGAGGATACGCAAACGTATGAACATCCATTTTTGCCGCACGGGATATCCCGACTTCAAGAGGCATGTACGTTAAACTCATCCACGAACCTTTAAGTTTAGGCAATCGAGGAATCTCGCTGCCGGGATCACGACAAAGTAAAAAGTTTGCCGAAAAGAGGCCCTTTTTAGCACGCGCAATATTGAGCGGATGCACATCAAGTATCTCAAAGCTCCGTCGAACAAACATATTGACAAGATTAGCCGCAACTTTTGACTCGGAATCATCGTCAAGTGAATGTGAAAGAGGCACAACTTCTCCTGTGCCAGAAACTGACCCCGAACCATAATGGGGATCAACATTACTGATGTTATCAGAGAATCCTCCTTTAAACACAACAATGCCTCGATGTTGCACGGTGGGATAAAAAGTAAAGGGATGTGGCAGCTTAACGTGGGAATTGATCGCATGGGCAAGAGTCTTTGCATCTCGAGTGCTCAACGTTCTACCTGCACGACGATCAAGCAAACGCAATGAAGTAATATCTTCAATAGTGGAAAAATTGGTACGAAGAACGAGATCGCCACGCGAAGCACGAATACCTGCTCCAAGAGCCTCCAACGGACCACGAGCAACCGATTGAGAATCGTATCCTAATAATGACAAGATAGCGCCAGAAGATTCGGGAGCGACACCTTCTTTTACTACCGTGCAAGAGTCGATACGACTTGCGCGAGCCAGCCTATCAAGAAAAGGCGTTTGAGCG
The DNA here is from genome assembly GCA_964354995.1 of Candidatus Woesearchaeota archaeon. GTDB lineage: Archaea > Nanobdellota > Nanobdellia > Pacearchaeales > GW2011-AR1 > JBBSZK01. The sequence goes on from CAYHBQ010000021.1 coordinate 9,048, forward strand.
TGCTCAAGCGGACTTTGCCCCTTGAATATCTGCAAAGAATCATCGGCAACCCCGTCGAGAACTACAAACACCCCCTTCATAACAAAAATACCAACTGAAACCTTATAAACGTTCTCTCACTCGAATAAATATGTTTGAATCCTTGAAAAAAAAGCTCAAAAATTGGTTGGGAGCAGAAGAAAAAAAGACGAACAAAAAAAAGAGCGTAAAGAAAGAGAAAAAACAAGAAAAAACAAAAAGTGTAAAGAGAAAAAGAGAAAAAGAACAACCGCCCGTTATTGAATCAATTAGAGAAAAAGAAATAGAGAAAAAAGAGGGTTTCTTTGGAAAAATCTTTGCAAAGGCCTCATCAAAAAAGATAACGACAAGCGACTTCAACGAATTGTTCTACGAACTAGAACTTGCGCTTCTAGAAAGCAATGTCGCCCTGGAAGTAGTTGATGCGCTTAAAAAAGAACTTGAAACACGGCTCGTAGGAACAGAACTAAAAAAAGAAAATCTTGTGAACGAGATAACAAAACAGTTGAATGAGTCAATCAAAACCCTGCTCAAAGAACCGCAAGACCTACTTGAAACAATCAAAAAAAAGCAAGGCATTTTTACTATCCTCTTTTTTGGAATCAATGGTTCAGGAAAAACAACCTCTGTAGCGAAAATTGCACACTACTTAAAGAAGAATAACATTTCCTGCGTCATGGCAGCAGGAGACACGTTCAGAGCCGCATCCATAGAACAACTCGAAACGCACGGTCAACGAATTAAGATACCCGTTGTAAAGCAACAGTATGGGGCAGACCCTGCGGCAGTTGCCTTCGATGCAAGAAAATATGCTCAATCCCACGGAATAAAGGTCGTGCTTATAGACACGGCTGGACGCATGTATACCAAAGAGAATCTGATGAAAGAAATGGAAAAAATAGTGCGAGTTTCGCAGCCAGACCTCAAGCTCTTCGTAGGGGAGGCGATTACAGGAAACGACGCCACCGAACAAGCGCGCATGTTCAATGAAACTGCCGGAATAGACGGAATCATCCTCACCAAAGCCGATGTAGATGACAAGGGAGGCACGGCGTTATCCGTGTCCCATGTGACGCAAAAACCAATCTATTTCTTAGGTATGGGTCAAAGATACGAAGACCTCAAACCATTCAAGAAACAAGATATTCTAAAGAGCCTCGATCTCGAATAAAACATTAGCGAATCCGTTTGTGTCGTTCAGGACGATAAAAAGAAGTATAGAACCTATATAACGCAAGGCCTGCAACGGCCCCCAGCAAATTATTGCGCATATCTTTCTGAGTATCCCATGCATCATTATCTCCCGCCCCTATAAACAAGACGCCTTCGCCCTCACCTAATGTCACGGCGCCCGCATACTCAAAGAGTTCATGAAACGCGCTAAACCCGAGGATAACCGCAATTATGGCCAAATACATGAACCACCCGCGATAGGGGCCAACGAGATGATACGCCCGAAAGAGCATAAGCGCAGAAACAAATCCAAAATAACTATGCACCCAAAAATCATATTCCATGCCAAAATAAACGTGACTGTACGTCCCAAACGTACCTAAATTATGAAGAAGTAAAAAAACAGCAAGAAGAGAAAAATGGAGGGGGTGCAATTTAATTTTAGTTCGTATAAAATAAACGGACCAAATCATGAGCATGAGAAAAAGGAAATCCCATTTATAGTGGCTGTCCGTTTGTAAAGAATAAAATTCAAGTAGAATCAAAAGCGCAGTCGTTATCCATAAGATTAGGCGATTCCATTGCATCGAAGTCAAAGCAACCACAACTTTATTAACCTTCTCAAGACAACGTGAGATATGCTTGAAAAGCTCTCATCAATATTAAAGAAAACCACGGACAAGATAGCAAACGCCTTGTTCCTCGATAAAGAAGTCGTAGAATCGCTTGTAAAAGACCTGCAACGCGCGCTCATTGAAGCAGACGTAAATGTTAAACTCGTACTTGAACTTTCAGAGAAACTTCGAAAAGCAGCATATGATGAGCGTATAAAGGGTCTTGAAAAGAAAGAACATCTCATCAAAGTATTGCATGGAGAACTACGAGCACTCCTCGGAGTATCGAGAAAAATAGAACTAGGGAAAAAGAACGTCTTCATGATGCTCGGGTTGTACGGAGCAGGAAAAACGACAACTATAAGCAAAATTGCATTCTATTACGCCAAGAGAGGGCACAAGGTCTGTGCGATAGGACTTGACGTACATCGCCCTGCTGCTGCAGAACAACTCAAACAAGCCTGTGCCAAGGTCAATGTGGCTGCATTTATCGCTCCCGAAGAGAAAAACCCTCTTAAAATCCTTAAACACTATCAAAAAGAGCTTGAAAAATATGACCTCGTCCTTATAGACACCGCGGGAAGAGACGCACTCGACAGTGAATTGATAAAGGAAATAAAAGCAATCGCCAAAGAAGCGAAACCTACCGAAACGTTTCTCGTCATGCCTGCAGACGTAGGTCAAACAGCGCGGAAACAAGCTTCAACATTCAAAGAAGCAGTCAATATCACCGGCGTCATCATAACAAGAATGGATTCAACCGCCAAAGCAGGAGGCGCGTTGACGGCCTGTGCAGAATCAAAAGCGTCTGTCGTGTTTATAGGCACGGGAGAAAAACCACATGAACTTGAACACTTCGACCCTGACGCATTTCTTTCCCGTCTGCTCGGTATGGGCGACCTCAAAGCATTACTAGAAAAAATAGAATCTGTCACCAACCAAAAAGAGCTCGAGAAAACCACGCAAAATCTCAAAGAGGGAAAATTCACCCTGCGCGACCTACAAGCCCAACTCGAAACCATGGAAAACGTAGGCTCAATGGACAAGATTATGTCTATGATTCCCGGACTCGGCCAAGCTAATGTTCCCAAAGAGGCCATGGAAAAACAACAGAATCAGGCAAAACGATGGAAACATGCAATCAACAGCATGACGCAGGCAGAAATAGAAAATCCCGAACTCCTTGAAAAACAAACTTCAAGAATAGCAAGAATAGCGAAGGGCTCGGGCACCACAACCTCGGAGATAAGAGCGTTAATCAAGCAGTACAAACTCCTCAAGGAAATGGTTCAATCACAAGGCAAAATCGCAGAATCCGGAACCTTCGACCAAAAAACGATGATGAAGCTAGCAAAGAAATTCGGCAGGAAGATGAAAGGAAGATTTTAGATGAGGGTAATAATTGACATAAAGGTTAAAGACCTCCAAAGAGCAGTCGATTTTTACACAGAAAAATTAGGATTATCTTGTAAACGTCATGAAAAAGAATGGGCTGCAATTAAAGCAGGGGATGCCGAAATACATCTCTATCTTAAGGGAGGAGTTACATTTGGACTCGAATTTTACGTCGATGATTTAGACAAGGAAGTTAAAAAATTAAAGAAGAAAGGAATTAATTTCTTTTCAGATAAAAATATGGCCAATTTCATACGTGCAGATGAAAACCAAATAACTACGTTTCCGTGGGGAAGAAACGCTTTCTTTAAAGATTCTGAGAACAACCAATTAGCACTAGTAAAAGATTTTTGACAGATATAAATACTATCAAAACTAAACGTAAAGAAGTCCAATGAATAAAATAATCGCCCGAGGAGCCGAAGCCGTTATTGAAAAAAAAGGTAAGACGGTTATTAAAAAACGGATAGTGAAGGGATATCGCCACCCAGAACTCGATGAAAAACTGCGTAAGCAGCGAACACGCGCCGAAGCAAAACTGATTGAAAAAGCCGGCGCACTAATTTCAACCGCAAAAATAAAAGGGATAAACGAACAAGAAAAAGAGCTCGTACTTGAGTACATCGCGGGAAAGAAGCTCGCAGAAAACTTTGACAGAATAAAAAACAAGCAAACAATAGCAAAGCAAATAGGCAAATCAGTAGCGAAACTCCATGACAACAGCATCATCCATGGAGACTTAACCACTTCAAACATGATATACGATCCTCAAACAAGAAAAACACACATAATCGATTTCGGCCTCGGGTTTATATCCCATAAAGCAGAAGACAAAGCCGTAGACATTCACGTCTTCAAAGAAGCACTCGAAGCTAAACACCCTAAAAACCATGACCTGATCTACAGAGCATTCGTAACGGGTTACAAGACCTCAAAAAACGCCCTGCTTGTGCTCAAACAGCTTGAAAAAGTAGAAAAACGTGGGAGATATAAGGCTCAATACTAAGATGAAACAAAAAGTACTCATTGCCATAGGAATGTTCTTCGTTCTTTGGGGGTGCGCAGCAATATTCAAAAGTATTTACTTTGGAAACTATGGTCAAATACTTTGGGCCTGTTGGATAGGATTTATTATCCTCGGAATTGGAATAATAAGAAAAAATGACTCATTAGTAGTGAGTCAACTAAACATTCTCGCAGTTCCATGGGGTATATGGTCTATCGATTTTATTTACCGATTTATTGAACGTCGGTCGCTTTGGGGCATAACTGATTACGTATTTACACAAAGTCAAGAAATAGACACATTAGTAACGATGGCACATATTGTTGCGCTGCCTCTCGCACTCTACGCCCTCGCGTGGTTGAAACCAACCAAGATGCACGCGTGGAAAATAAGCCTCCTTGAACTTGCGGGGCTCTTGATATTGACCACAATCTTTACCGGCACGGGCTCGGACAATAAAATTAATTGTATTTACGGTCCATGCATCCCTATTGAAATACCACTCCCCGCACCAATTCCTTGGATACTTGCAGTGACCCTATTAGTCTTTGGTACCAATTACCTGATTACAAAGATATACCAAAAAGAACGTAACCTTTTTAACAGCCTAAACGCCCCTAG
>CAYHBQ010000022.1:0-12281 GCA_964354995.1 Candidatus Woesearchaeota archaeon
CTACATTTTTCTTTCCTTTTTGTAATAGATTGATAATCCTTAAGCGAGACTCAGAGACCAGTGTCCCAAAAAATATTTTATACGCATCGTACAACTCGTCTTCTTTAAACCCTTCCGTGTGACAAGCATGTAATATGCTTTTGTTTATCATATGATTACAAGATACATATGTCTATTTAAACCTTGTGACGATTAAAATCGAGCCCGTGCATCTGCAAAAATTCGGCGGGATTTGCTACAAAACGACAAAACCCTGCTTCCATGGAAGCGACATTCATACGAACCACATTTTCAGGCAAATGATTTCCTAACAGTATCCCTGTTTGTTCTGCAAACTCTGCTATCAATCTTTCACTAAGGTTTGGTTCAAAAGCGGTTGCAACAACGATTACATTATTGCCCCCCACATAACGACGATAATCTTTTCGAGGTTGCCCTGCATAGAGGAGATACGGCGCCTCTCCGGATTCTCCCGTTGCCCACGCATAGTATCGATGCGGTCTCTCGGTTAGAGGCATACGAAGCGGCGAGTCAGGAATTTTAACAAAGGGTCGGTGCGAACGTGTAACGGCTGGCGCAAATGCATCTTCATTATCCATCAAAGCCGCACGTACAAGTGTAACAGGTTTTTTGTCAGTCATGTCAGCGTACAGGAAAAAACGCGTTTAAAAGGTTACCGCCAACCAAAAATAGTTTCGTAAGATTATTAAACTGCTTTTTCCCAAAGAAGCGATGAACAAGCTATGGTTCGGTGCAGGCGCAATACTTATAATCCTTATTATGATAGTAGCCGTACGTCCTATGATAACGGGAAACGCAATCAAATCCACAAGCACAACAATCCTCTTAGAAACCTCAGAAGGAGACATTACTCTTGAGTTGTATGATGACATGCCTATCACCGCAGGCAATTTCAAGAAGTTAGTCGAAGAAGGCTTTTACGATGGAGTCATAGTTCACCGAGTCATTCCGGGATTTATGATTCAAGGCGGAGACCCGCAAGGAACAGGAAGAGGCGGACCCGGATATACCATTAAGGACGAGTTCACTCACACAGGCGGAAACAAAAACGCGCGTGGCACCATTAGCATGGCGAACGCAGGTCCCAACACGGGCGGCAGTCAATTCTTTATCAACGTCGCCGACAATAACTTTCTTGACGCGAAGCACCCTGTCTTTGGAAAAGTCACACAAGGCATGGACGTCGTAGATAAGATAGTAAACACCCCAAGGGATAGAAGCGATAAACCTTTGAAAGAAGTTACAATTATTCGTGCTAAAATAATTTGATAAATGCGACTTAAAAGCGGATCACCCTAACTTAATTATTCGTCTTAATATACTCGCGAACTAATTTCATAACATCCGCATGCTTAGAGGGCACAAACTTAATCGACCCCGCATTGCGATGTCCACCGCCTTCGACGAACGCCTCAGGCAATTTCTTGTTCAAATACGTTATCAACTCAGGTACTGAGAACTCAATATCGTCACTTCCTCGAATAGTCAACGCATCAGACATTACGCCCAGCGTGACGACTTTGGTTGTCTTCTTAGTAACTTGGAAATGATCGTGAATCATACTTACACAGCGCCCCGGTTTCGGATAAAACCCGCGTGAGTAGGTTTTCTCAATCTCAAGCGTCTGTAGGTGAACGTCCTTAATTTTTTCAACCTGCACCGCAGATTGTGCAATCGCAAGTCCCTTCGCTTCAAGTTCTCGAATGTACGGCGCAAGCACAGAAACGAGTTTCTTCTGCTGTGCCATCGGCTCGCCAAACAATACTTCAATATATTCACGCGCTTCCATGAACCGTAGCTTCGCCGAGACAAAGTCAATCACCGTAGCAATATCAGCAAGAAGTTGCGTATCGTACCCCTTTTCAGCAGCCAATTTCTCATACGCCTTCATAACCTCGGGATTATTAATGCGGTCGGCCATGCCTGCCATTGCCGGAATCTGTACAATATCGACAGACGGGTTAATGAATCGCGCCAGCTCGGTACATAACATGCCGGCTGAGAACGTCGCGCCATCCTCATCGACCAAAAAAGGATTAATATGTACCAGCGTCTCATCTGAAATGACGTCTTTTTCAAAGCGGTGGTGGTCAACGACAATAAAATCAATCCCATGCACACGACCTTGTTGAATACCCAACAGGTCTTCCGCGCCCGAACCTGTGTCCACAATCAACACAAGCGGCATCTTATTCGAAAACTTCGCGGCATTAGAGAGCGAGTGTGCGGTGTCCCGAATAGAGTCATCAATTTCATACATGGGTGCAGCACACGGCGCACGGGTGTAAAACTCCCACGTTGCTTTGGGCGAGCCCGTATGTTGTTGTTCAACGAGCGGCAAAATCGCGCGTTCAATCGCATACCCTGCCGAATAGCCATCCGTATCATTGTGATGACGTACAATAATCGGTCGGTTTTGAAACACAGCCAAGCGTATAGCCGTCGCGGCCGTGACAAATCGGTCTTTCAACTTGTCAAGCAACACGCTCTTCACCAAAAACGCAGGCGGATCCACATGCGCGCGTTCTAACTCTCGTTGCCGTAAGCGCTTTTCAAATCCTGCTTGTTCATCTTCATTCAAGCGGTGCATCGTGCTGACTTCCCCTTCCATCTCCCCATTATACTCGCTCAAGGTAAGAGCAACTTTAACCGCATCACCCACATCCACATGTGCGTACGCGCGTACACCTGCTTTCTCGAACGCTTTCAAGGCAAGCAATCCCGACCCATCATTCACGTAGAACACCGTCGGTCCGCCCGTCTGTACCACTTTCTCAATCACGCCCGTAATAGAAAACCCTTCGCCCGTGCGTGCCTTCAACACATCCGCAATCTCGGCATGCGGCGGATTAATGAATTCTTGAAATGAACGCGCCTTATGGGGCGGAAAATCCTTATGACCGCGTCGTTCAGGAGGCCGTCCACCACCTCTGCGATCCTGTTGTTTTCTATCTTTCATAGTTCCCTAAATAAAAGAGGGATTAAAAAGCTATGGGCGCATAGAATGCATTTCAACTATCGTCACGGCTGACTCTATTTTATCCAACCCTCGACATCACTCCACGTATATCCTTCAGCTCTCTTAGCAGCATCCTCCACTACGCGTCTATCGGATGCCCTGCTCCCTTCTACATACGCAGCCACAAATATTCCTGCAAACACACTAAGCGCAAAGCAAAGACGAGGTACGCTAGAATCATAATGAAACGAACTTCTTGATTTTGATTCCCAGTAGAGGATTGAATCTCTCTCAACCGAGGTTTTATTCGCAACCTGTTCCAGTTCTGAAATTTTTTCTCTCGCAGTTTCCTTAAGATTGCAATGAGCATACTTCTGACCAATCGCATCGAGTCCTGTCATTACCAGCCCTGCACCTGTCGCGACAATGCAGTATTTAATTAAACCATGCATACGACTAAAAATTACTTTTATTTATAATTCTTGTGGTGCTCTTATACTACCATAAGCCGGCTTGTTCGTTTCATATAGTCCGAGTATTTCTTCCCAAAATTCCGTACCAGCTCGCGTTCCTCACGAGGTATCTTTATCGAATAAAAAACCACCAGAATAAGGAACGGAATACCGGCCAGTACCCAATTCGCACTAAACACGAACAATCCCACAAGCACGATAAAACTCGCGGTGTACGTCGGATGCCGTATATATCGATAGGGTCCCGTCGTCACCAGATATCTCGTTTTGGCAAATCGCTTTTCAATCACCGGGCTCCAATTAATCCCCAGGTGCGCATGCGCCCAGAAAAAGAGCCCGAACCCAATAATCATAAGCGGAATTCCGACATATACCCGCAGAGCAAACGGAAACGCAAGAAGCGCAAAATCAATACTTCCCCGCAGGTAAAAACTCATCAATAGAATAAGCACGACATATTTTATCAGCATGCGCGGTGTAAACCGCGTGTAATGCCGTGTCATGTAACTGCGTGCCAGAAAGAAACCAACTAGCAAGGCAAGAACAATCAGCTTTGCATTTCCCTCAAAATACATGCCTTCATCAAGAAGATGCGGTTAATAAATTTCTCTGCCGCTTTTTAAGAGAATCGTCTTACTCGTACACATTCTTTCGATGTCCGATGTACACAACTACAATTTTATTCGCAGAGACAATAACATCCATAATCCGCAAACCATAAAAAGTTCTTTGAGGTAACAGATGAATGTATTCTCTTTACCCGGCTAATCGCAAGGTAGAAAGACAGTTACAAGAGTATCTCTCCCATAGGGCAGATATCAAAGATAAATTACAGAGATTGAGAGAAGATCCCCGAAGAGCTAATGGCGCACATCCTCTACATGGAAAACTGGAGAGAAAATGGAGTTGTTGGCTCGGGGCTAATATCAGGTTAATTTATAGTATTGACGATTCAAAACAAGTCATTACAGCCCTTGCCATTGGCTCGCACAAAATATATTAGAACTTAAGTTCTTTGAACTTTACACCCTTCTTAATATTTCTTTCACTTGTCCGTAGTTGGGCCATCAAATCCTTATCGCCAAGGATTTCTTTTTCTTCCAGCCTTCTCATTTTGTCCCGTATCGCCTCTCGGATAAACTCTGTTTTAGTCATATAATTGTGTTTTTTCATGACTCTTTCTATGGCTCGTACAAATCCTTCTTCTATCTTTAAACTCACGTTTTCCATGTAGTAGTAGGTAGTAGCAAGTAGTATTTAAGCTTTTCTCAAAATTAATCCCATAAGTCGAAGAAATAATCTTTGAATAAGTCGAAGCTTCTATCTACCTTAGTTCTCTCTTTTTTATTAAATTTTTTAGGAAAAGACCATCCCCCATCTTCATATTTTTTTAATATTTCAAACCCTTCTTTCATCTGGATAAGTATTCTATCCCATTTCTTAGAAGTCATAAGTGAGGGGTGCCCATGTCCGTGGTGTATCATATAATCAAGCGCGGGAATTACACTGTCCAAAAAGAAAGTATTATACTGCCATTTCGCATGGTCTTCAATGTCTTTAGGCGATGCTTTTCCAAACATAGTCTTTTTTGTCATGTTTAACGTATGTAATCCGTCTTATTCAATATTTCTACACAACATGTCCTTCACCATCAAACTGCATATCCTTTTTCTTCGTCAACTCCTCAGGCACACGATACTCTTCCCATCGAACACGTCCTTTTTCAATAGTCTCTTTGAGGTTGCTTTCATGCTTGTTCAGCTTTGCATTTCCGCTCTTGACCTCAACAAATACAATCTCATCAATCTTCTTCTCATCCATACCCTTGAACACAATGAAGTCAATAGGTTTTCCCATGAACTTGCATTCAGTAGGCAAGAACGGAAAGTCAGGCAAATACGGTGCCAATTGCTCCGAGAATTGCCCGCCCAACACGGCGCGTGAACGCATAATCGCATCCTGTCGATGTGCCGGCATGAGCTCGTTCTCCCATTCAGAATGCTTTGCAAACGCCCCATTCTTATGTCCGACTTTGTACGCAATGACCACGGCGATTAAGGCAAGAATAATCAGAATAATGAGGGTGAGGTCTATCATTACGAGTATTTTTCAATCTCCTTTATAAGTTTCTTACATTCTTCTATGGCTTGTTTTGCGGTCCCAAAGTCCATCCTGTGCCCATAGTACGTTAACGAATTCCTTTTAAAACGCAAGTCATCAAATACGCGGTATAGCTCTTCTCTTTTGAGCACGTCCCTCATATAGAAACCTAAACAGATATGGTTTAAGATGTTAAATCCCTTCTTGAAAGCTATTGCTTGTAGAATTTCTATTATAGAGGTATAATAATCTTCAAAAACGAAATTACAATTTCTCTCATTTATTTCTTTTACTAGATTTATTCTTTCTTTTGCAGTTTCTATCAGCGATTTTGCCCGAATTACGTCAGGAGTTACTTTTTTTGCTGAATCGCTTCTTACGCAATCCTGCCAGTCTGCCACTTTCATCTAAAGACCTCAACAAACCCGTTTAAAGGAACGCCGTTTATAATACTGTTTGAGAGGTTTTTATTAGGCACTTCTTTAAGACTTGCATGTCTGAATATCTGGATTTTTCTTTTGAGCATCTTTTCAAAACTCTCTAATGTTAATCCGAATTTTGACGGAGTCTCTATATATACATCAATATCGCTTTCTTCTGTATCCTCTCCCTTTGCGTAAGAGCCAAAGATAATTATTACTGGGTTGCTTAATTTCTGCTTTATATGTTCAATAAGTCCTGACTCATAGAGCGATTTTATATTGAATAGTTTTTTTTCTAAGATATACTTCTCGTTAGTTCTATTTGACGTGTAACATACTACCTTGCCTGTTTTATGGATAGAGAGTAGGCCTTCACGTTCGAGCTCTCTGCAGTATCGAATAACGGAAGGGAGAGGAAGTTTTAGCACTCGTTCGATTTCCCTAACTCTGAGTTTGGAAGTTGGATGCACAAAGAAATATTCTTCTATTGTTTTTTTGATATCTTTTCGTTTCATCTGATATCAACTAGTATCATCTGATATTTAAAGTTATCGTTTCTAAGAATACGCTTGGTTATGCAAAATAAAGGTTATCTCGAAAAAAGTGCACGGTGGTTTGCAAACAGGACGAATGCCGTCCCCAAAATAAATAACCAATTCACGAAATACGTCAAAGCAAGACACATTAAGCCCAGTATCGAATACACAACAACGCGCGGGTGTTTCATCATGGGTTATCTCGCGCGGTCAAATGTATCAGTTTAGGAGGAATCTTCCTAACTTTAACCGTTGTCTTCTTTTCTAACATCAATTTTACAAGCCGATGGAGCCCGTCCAGCGTGCACCATTTTCCTTTCTTGTTTTTCATGATATCAAGTGGATAGGACGTATCAGCGGATTTTATTTTGTCTCGGTGAAAAGGATATTCATTGGGATTATCAATAACTTCTCGGGGTGTTATAACAATATTTCCATCTTTGTCCTCCCAAAACGGAATGTCTATCATCCAAGTCAATTCGGTAATCTTTATCTTCGTAACCGGGACTTTCAAGGCCCATAGCTTTTGGTTATCTCTCCAAAACGGAAAGTCAAACGAATGCTCTTTATTCAAGGGGTGCACATAAATGGCTTTCGTAGGGTCAAGATCCTCAGCCGTGTCTTTTTTTCGAGGCATAACAATATAAACAAGGAGAGGATTAAAAATGTTATCAAAACACAATTTTATATAGGATTTATACGTTCACCTTAACGTGTCAGGAAAAAAGAGGAAACTTGTGATAATCAGGGGCGTAGTGACTTCAGGTAAAACCACTACCTCATACGAACTTGCCAGAGTGCTTCCCCGCTGGATATTTATTGATGTGTGTGAAGATTAAGGAAATGTTTGAGCCACTTGGGCTAAAGGACAGAACACCCCTCAAAACTATTTCCAAGAAGGCAATGATGCTTATTACAAAAGAAGTTATAGAACAATGGGCATTAACATCATTCTCCAAGAGTCTTCGCGGAGTTCGGTGCAGAACAATTTGGAATCTGTTCTAAAGGACAGAAACTATCGCATTTATTCTTTCTTTCTCGACGTCGATGAAAAAGATGTTGCAAAACGAGACAAGCAACGAGAAAAACCCACCATGGGGCTGGAAAGGGACATCAAAGCCGGAATATTTCGAGATGTACGAGTTAAACCTGAAGAGGGAGATATCGTTATCAACACGAGCCAACACTCGATACACCAGGTCGTGGATATCATTCTGAAGGAAATAGGGGAACGAAAGAGGAAACATCCTTATCTCAAGGCATTAAGAAAAGCGTGGTAGGAGGGTTAGTAAGAAAGAACATCTTTTCTCAATTATGAATATCTTCGACCTACCCGTCCAAAACCGCAGTTTTTACAGCGCCTTTCTAATTCGCGCTCATTTTCGAGTACATTCACCTTTCCCGCTTTGAATTTCTTGTACGTTTTAAGAGGGGACCGATGCTTGTATCCCCGCGCTATCATCTCGTTAACCAGTTCGGTATGTCTTGTATCTATGCTATGAACTTCAACCTGTCCTCTATCCAGATGCCCCTGTATGCTTTTTCCCTTTCTTAAACTGCCTACTAATTGATGAAGCTCTTTGTGTTCCCCGAGAAGATGCTGTCTGCATAATTTCTTCGGATCTACCATCCACATTCTTGTCATGCTAGTGCTTGTTGAACAAGGAATTATAAAAAGCTTACCCATTCACGAGAGTTTTTTATACTCGTTTTCCTTCTTTCTCGCATGAAAATCAATCACTCCAAAGAACTTAAAGCGTTTACCGAGAAATTGAGTAAAATACCGGGCGTGAGAGGCATATTTTACACGGGAAGTACCGCGAAAGAGACGTGGGACGAATATTCTGATATAGACATAGAAGTCCTTGTGAAAGATAATGCGTACGCGGAGCTTGTGAAAAAAATACCTGCGCTGGTTGCTATGTGGGGGAAGGTCAAGTTTATCAATACGTACAAGGGCCTTGACGATTCATATGCATTCATGGGAGAAGATTATCTTAAGCTGGAGATAGCTCTAAAAAAACAAAGTGACGTAAAGCCAAGCTGGTGGTTTAGGGAAGAATCCCGTATCGCGTATGATCCCGAAGGAATCCTAACAAAGAACCTGCAGGATTCTAAGAAGATGGACCGGCCAAAGCTGAATCACGAGGAGTTTGTGCATCTCTTCCTCGATATGAGGAGCAGTTTCATCTATATCGCAAGACACTATGCAAGAGGGCAGAAGCTATCCGCGGTAAGCGAGTTAGGAAGAATTGGCGGCGACTTGTTCTTTTATTTAGGCAAGGTAAAGGGACTCGAAGGGTATGAACATGTCCGCCAAGCTGAAAAGAACCTCACTCAGAACGAGTGGGCCTTTGTAAAATCCTCAAGATGTACCTCAATGGACAAAGCAGAACTCAAGCGCTGCATCAAAGTCAATTGGGATTATATGAAATATCTTGAAACGCTCTATGAAAAAACGTCAAAGCGCAGGCTACAGCTGAAGTGCAATGACGACGAGATTTTAGAGGTTGTGAGAAAGATATTAGGATGAAAACTTAAGGTACAATAATCTTTAATACATCGCCTAAGCTCTCTTTTATATGGTAATTCCGCCCGTTTGGTGCATTGGTTCTGCACGAAGACGCAGAAACAGAGAAGCAAGGTTCAGTTTAGAAACCTTGTCAGAAGAAGACAAAGAGATTAAGGAAGCAGCAGACTCCGCCTCGAAGATGTGTATGTACCTTGCTTCAGGCATCGTGGGTTTAGCCGCGTTAGCTGGCCTAAGTTATGTAGCTTACGCTCATAAGGACGTTCCTGCCTCGGCAATTAGAGCGGTGTATGCCCCTTGAAAGGCTACTCCCAAGCAAAAACTAGTTAAACAGAAAAATCATACATACCGTATGCTACCGCCAACACACTATAAAGGTCCTTCTTCGGAAAATGTTCCTGATATTCAGGCATATAGAGATAAAATAAGACAGGCGGAGGAAAGACGACGATACTTTGAAGAAAACCCTTCCGCCCCCGGCGCACAAGCCTATTTCGCCGCGCGCGCCGCATGGGCCGCACAAGTTGATGCTGCATTTAAACCGCTCCTCGACCATCTTGCCGACTGCCACCGCCTCACCGCGGAAGATTTAGCTATGAGAGTGGGTTAATTCTAACGGCCACGAAGCGTAGTTTGGGCGATAAACTTTTATATCGCGTTTCATAGGCGAAAATAGAGAAACGATGAGCAGTAATACAGAGTGGGTTGAATCTAAGGCAAAGGAACGAGCCTCACAAAACTTTCTTAAAACGGTTCTTGAATTATCGGGTTATAAGGTAATGAACTTTGGGGTGGAAAACCATAATCAGGAGATTATAGGGCAAATAAAAAGTAATTATTATCCAGATACCAATCGGAGACTGCTATCCATGCCTGATTTTGTAGTCATTGATGAAGAAACGAAAGAAACGCAGCTCGTTGAAGTAAAACATAGAAATTTTGAACAACCTTTTGATATTAAGAAAACAGACATCACTTTAAAATACGGGACTATGAAGGCTTATCTTGACTTTTGGAAAGAGGCTACTTTGATATTGACCTTTAACGTTAGCCCTTATTGCTTATGCGTTGACTTGGATAAAGTAAATTGGAACACCCACTTTAAGAGTAAATTTGAAAACAATAAGGGAAATCATGATGAGTTATGGAATTTTTCAGGCATATATCAGATAATAAACGATAAGTTCCCCAAAGTAACTCCTGAAAATTTCAAAAGAACGTTACACCTTCTAGGCATTTAAGGTAGATTTTTATAGCCGGCACTTATAATAAAAACATGTTCGATATAGAACAAGCAAAGACTAAACTAAATGAGCTCGTGCACCAATTTTCTCAAGCCAACCTCAATAAAGACTACGTAAACTCACAAAATGAGGAATGGGTTAAGCACAACTATATCGAGCCCCTATTGTACGATGTTCTGGGTTGGTCGCGCGGAGATATTCAGAAGGAAGCCCGTGTCTTAAAGGGTCGTGCAGATTATATCTTAAAAATAGGCAATGAAGAAGTTCTTGTTATTGAAGCAAAGAAAGTTGGGGCCGTATTAACTGAAGATGTAGGAAGACAGGCGGTTTCTTACGCGTATCACCGAAAGGTCAAAATTGCAATCGTCACCAACTTTAAGGAAATTAAGGTATTTCATGCTTTAAGTAATGTAAAAAATATAGATAATAATCTTATCAAACTTGACCAAAACGTTCCATTTCGCCTTCCATTTGATAAGTTTCTTGAGAAATTTGATATTTTATCTCTTTTGTCTAAAGAAAGCTTTGAAAATAAATCAATTGCAAAACTACTGCCAAGCAAACTTGAGCGAGCTTCTAAACCCATTGATGAAAGTATACTTGAGGATTTATTGCAGATACGAGATTGGCTCTCTAAAGACTTGAAAAAGGTGAAAGCGAGTTTGTCAAAAGAACATATTGATGAAATTGTGCAAATCTTAATTGACCGGCTGATTTTTATGCGTTCTGTTGAAGACAGAGGATTAGAACCTAAAAATTTCCTCTTGGGGCTTATAGATGACGTACGTTTAGGAAGAACTGACAAAAATCTATGGTCTTCTTTGAAGGGCGTGTTCAAAACGTTCGATAAATCCTATAACTCCAAACTTTTCGCAGAGGGCTTATTAGAACAAGAGGGGTTTTTCGATGAACAGACTCTTGTAAAAGTTATTAGAGCACTCTATTTTGGAACTAAAGAACTGCAAGCGCGCTATATGTTCGATGAAATTCCGGGAGACTTGCTCGGAGGCATTTATGAGCAATATTTGGGGACAATCCTGCAAGATACAGAGAAACGCGTCAAACTTGAGGGAGGAAGTGGTAAACGCAAGAAAATGGGTATTTATTACACTCCTTCGTATATTGTAGATTATATTGTAAAAAACACCGTAGGCGAATACATCAAAGATAAAACAATAGATGAAATACTAGAAGTTAATATTGTTGATCCTGCGTGCGGTTCGGGCTCATTTTTAATACGAGCTTTTCAAGAAGTCTGTACTCGTATTGAAGAAAGACTCAAGAAAGGCGAAAAAGGAAAGATGGTTACCTTCCAAAGCTACAAAGAGAAATTAAATTTTGGTCAGAAAATAAGCATTTTAACACAGTGCATTTATGGTGTCGATCTAGACGAAAAAGCGGTTGAACTTGCCCAATTGAATCTCTTGCTCAAGCTTCTTGAAGATGAAACACCCGAAACTCATAAACGCCTCCTTCCTAATTTGCGAGATAATATCAAATGTGGTAACTCTCTTATTGACGATCCAAAAGTCGCAGGTGATAAAGCCTTCAAGTGGGAAGCTCAATTCCCCGATGTCTTTCGCGAAGGCGGTTTTGATGTTGTTGTAGGGAATCCGCCTTATATTAGAATTCAAACTTTAGGCAAGGAAGACGTAGAATATTTCAATAAAATCTATGAATCTCCAGAAAGGAATTATGATCTTTATATTTTATTTGTGGAAAAAGGATTTAATATACTCAAAAAAAATGGAAAATTAGGATTTATTCTTCCGAATAAGTTCTTAAATGCAGATTATGGGAGGAATATTAGAAATCTTATAGTCCATAACTCTGCACTTTGGCAAATTTTAGACTTTAAAGATTATCAAATATTCGACAGTGCTACAACTTATACCTGTTTACTTTTCTTAAGAAAAGAACTGAATAAGACATTTATTTATTCAAACGTAAGAAAACTCATTATTGGAGAGGGGCGGTCTGAATGAACTAAATATTA
>CAYHBQ010000023.1:0-11974 GCA_964354995.1 Candidatus Woesearchaeota archaeon
TTCCGATAAATAATCAGGTTCACGATTTTTTCTTTTTCTAAATGAACAATAATCATGAAATGATTTGTTCCAAGAAGAAACAACAGGATCGCATTTGAAACCTATAGAATTAAGTTTGTTAATTCTATCCTGAGAAATCTTTGCTTTATTGTACCTCATCCTCTGCGTGTTCGCCCATAGCCCAATGAATCTCTCAGATTCATTTTTAGGAATAACTCTCGATGGTTCTATATTATACTTCTTTTTGAATTCCTTGTAATCATTAAATGACTGTTCCCATGAGGTATCGAGAATGTCCCAGGTAAAACCTATAGAGTTTAATTTTTCTAATCTTTGTATAGGTAAAATTCCTTTATTGCAATCATTTCTTTGTTTACTAGCCCATCCGTTAAGTGACCTTTCATGCTCATCTTTCGAAGCATGATGTGGTTCTTTTCCACGTATTTCCTTAAAAGATTTATATGCGCCAAAACGTTCATCCCAAGATTGACCCACTATATCTAATGTTTTAACACTTATCTGCTCGACAAATTCGAGAACGTCTATATTTTTAGGTAATATGCTATCTGAAAGATCGAAGATGTTGCCTAAATCGGCCCTCAATGCTCTTTCTTCTGCTTGCTCTCTTGATTTAAGGCTTCCGAATCTCTTCTTTCCTTTAAGTTCTTGTAATTCTTCGATTATGTGGCTTAATCTAGCGTCTTGATCTTTCATAGCCTGTACTACGTCCCAAACTTGCCTAAATGAGGAACTTTCTATTATTTTTTCAGCATCGGTTTCATCCTTAATAAAAACTGGAATAATGATATAACCATATTTTGTTGGCTTTTTCCTAATTGCTCGACCTACGGCTTGTACTATATCTATAATGTTTTGTTTAGGATCAACAAAGTATACTCCATCAATGGCAGGTACATCTACTCCTTCAGTTAAACAACGAGCGTTCGTTACTAGAGATTTATTTTGTGCAATAAATTCAGATAAGATTTTACTTCTCTGATAGGTTGGATATTGTCCACTTATATGATATGTCCTTACATCTTCTGTTTCTTTTTTATGTGATTTCAAAAGCTCAATCGTTTTTTCAACAAGTGATTGAAATTCTTTTGCTCTAGATATTCGTGAATGAAATGAAATAACATGATTTGCTTCATTAAATGATTTTAACAAAGCCCAAACTTTTGCAAGCTCATCTGCGGTTATTTCTTTTCCAAGTATTTCTATCCAATATCTTCTATCAATCAGTTCTTTAATTTCATCATTGGTTACAGTAATAATCTTGATCTTATATTCGCTCAGTAAATTAAGTTTAATTGCTTCTCCAAATTTAATCTCGTGAAATACATTGCCATATAATGAAGAGTCGTCCATTGAACAAAGCAAAATCTCTTCCTCTTTTGCACGGCTTTTAATATGTGGTGCGTAGAGTTTAGGGGTAGCAGTCATGAACAGCTTTTTCTGCGTCGGGATATCAAGCGCCTTAGCAAACAAATGTTCGCGTTTACTTGCAGTTCTGTGTGCTTCATCAAATACTCCCAAATCAAAGGAAAATTTAGGTAAATTTTTTACTGCTTCAAGTATTACTTCAGCGCTTTGATAAGTTGAAAAAATAATTTTATCTTTGTTTGTAGGTTTTAAAAATTCAGCGATTTCTTGTGGATTTGTGGTTACTGGTACTCCTAATTCAGTAACGTCTACGAGAGATTCATCTAATTCTTGAGCAGTTCCTGAAATAGATTGTTCACTACAAACACATTTAATCGAAAAGTTTGATGATTTATGTTTTGTCCACTCTTCAAGAATTTGTTTTAATAATGAAAGGCTAGGCACATAGACAATAGTGTTCTTTGGTTTCAACTTTTCTTTAATCCATAAAGAAGTTAGTGTTTTACCCGTACCACATGCATGGATCATCTGTCCAAGATTATTATTTTCGAAATGATCTAGCGCTGCTTGTATTGCTTTAACTTGATGGGGCCGTGGTGAAAATTTGGGTTGTTTGACGGTTTGGTCCTTTAGGAAGGATTTGATGGCTACAAAGTCTTCTTCGGTTAAAGCTTCAAATTCATTTCTCAAAATTGAAGAAAAATTAGCAAGCGTTGTGTGCGGATGAAGCACTTTACTTACGTTACTCATTACCATCGTAAAGGCTGCCTTTTCACTTGCAGCTCTAAATGTGCTTAACTCAGTCCAAGTTAATTGGTCTGATTGTCGAAACTTAACTTGTATAGTCCACAAATCGTCTGAATCGGTTATTCCTACGATATCTATTCCGTAATCTTTGCCGATTCTAAGGTTAAGTCTGTCAAGAGTGGTGGCATCGATGTCCTTGAATAATTGAATAGACTTGAATGCCTGCTTTTTGTAGATGACTTTGAGATAGGTTTGACAAAAGAGCTCAAAAAGATCTCCCTTATCTTTATCTGAGGGAAGATTGGCCAATTTTGCTTCAATGTCAGCAAAATCCTTAGTATCTTCTAGAAATTTTAACAAATCTTGTTTTGTTCGCATACAAGTATAAACGTTTCGTGGTTAAAAGTTTATTGAGGGTTCTTGTAGCTAGCCACTACCCCATGAACCTGCCACTTTGTCCTTATGCCCCTGCCGGGATTTGAACCCGGGTTTTCGCCGCGAAAGGGCGACGTCCTTGGCCACTAGACTACAAGGGCATTTTGGAACGAGTTGAAAAGCGGTTTTAAACGTTACTATTCGCATGGGGCGTCTGCAAAACGGAAGGGTTAAAAAGGACGTTATTTTCGAAGACTATGCAGAAGAATTTTGTTCTTAGAGGCTATGTATGAAAATTAACTCATTAATTTTTAGAGAGCTTGTTCGTAGAGGCTATTCGTTGGAAGGCAAGACGCGGATTTGGAATATTGCTGATTCGAAGTTGTGGTATATAACTCCTGAGCAGGCGAAGGCATATTTGGAACTTACTCAGCATCCAGGTTATCAGAAAGAGGTCAGACCTAAGGAATCTCAATTAATGCAACGGCATTTTATAGATATTCTTTCCGTGTTGAAGTCTAATTCTGTAAATCTTATCGATCTGGGATGTGGCGACGGTACGAAGGCTGCTTTTTTGATAGAGAAGATGCGTAACAAGAATAAGGTTAGGTATTATCCTATCGATATTAGTGGATATATGGTAAAGGCTGCAATAAATAATGTTCGTCATCTTGAGAATGCAGAGGTTGTTGATGTTGGTTGGAATATTTCCGATTTTGAAAATCTTCAGAATATATCTAGGCTTTTCGATAAGAAAGCTTTCAAGAATAATCTGTTTATGCTTATGGGGAACACCTTGGGTAATTTTGAAATCCACGAACTTCTCTATGAAGTTAAAGAGAGTATGCAAGAGGGAGATTTCTTGTTAATTGGTAATGGGTTAAATAACCACAATGTTGAGGAAGGCATTGTTAAGGCATGCAAAGAGAATCCCGGTTTTGAAAAAATGTTTCGATACATTCCTCTTCAATTGGGCCTCTCCAAAGAGGACGTTGGCTTTGATATAAGATTCAGGAATTCTCGTATTGAGTTTTATTTTGTACTTGCTGAAGATACCACCGTTTCTTTTCAGGAGAAACGTGTTCAGTTTTATAAGGGCGATCAGATAGTCGTTGGCATATCCTATCATTATCCGAAGGAAGAATTTCTCTCTTATCTTAAAATGTATTTTGGCAATGTTAAACTTTACGTCTCTGATGATGGGTCCTACGCCCTTGCACTCTGTCAGAAGTAGCCATCTTTCCAAACGTATAAATAGAGGTTTTTGCTGATTTTTTTATGTTCGAACAACTCGTTTTAAAAGAGTTAATTAAGAACGGGTATTCTAAAGAGCGGGGCAGGCGCGTGTGGAATATTGCTAATCATAAGCTTCTTTACATAACTCCGCAGCTTGCTCAAGGATTTCTTAACTTGGAGCGTTGGCCACGGTACAAGCTCAATGTGGTCGATCGGGAACTTGACTTGATTCGTTTTCATGTACCTCGTTTTTTTGATGGGGCTCGGGGAAAACTTGACGCTGTCGATTTTGGGTGCGGAGATGGAAAAAAAGCAGAGGTTTTTGTAACGTCGCTTCCTTCCACGATTAAGACAAAATATTTTCCGGTTGATGTCAGTCTACCTCTGATTCATCTTGCCAAAACACGGTTACAGGCACGAGCGTCGCGAACGTTTTCCGTAGGGCATTCTTACGTTGAGGACTTTTCGTCTCCCGATAAGCTGGTCAAGCGAATGAGGGCTCGGTCTGATGCTCGCGCCGCGTATCTCCTTTTTGGCAGTACATTGGCTAGTTTCGATATTAATCAGTTTCTTTTCTCTATGAGTCGCGCTATGGCTCATGGGGATATGTTGATTATTGGGAATGGAATTCGTACAGGAAAACGATTCTCGGGTATTGAAAAATATCGACAGCCTATGTTCAATGAATGGTTTTTTTCACTTATGGCGGGACTTGGTTTTTCCTCGTCAGAGGTGCGTTATGATGCGCGATTTGCTAACGGGCGTCTTGAGTTCTTTTATCATATCAAGCAGGATAAAGTGTTTGTGTGCGAGGGCAAACGTATAAGATTCAAGGCGGGCGATGAAATAGTCGTTGCTATTCAATACAAATATTATGCCCAAGAATTGGAAACGTTTTGTAAAATGTATTTTTCACACGTGCGTTTTTTTAAAGATAAGGCAAATGAGTGTTCGCTGATATTTTGCATAAATTAATATTTAGACGTTAAGGAGTCTTGAAAGGTAAACTTCTGTTATCACAGATAACGGCGTCGTCGTAGTCAAAGTGCAGTTTTCCATTGTGTCCTGTATGCGTGTTGATAGTCAAGGTATAGGGTTGTGAATTTCCTGTAAATGTGTTTATTACAACAGCTCCGTTTGGTCTGACGGCAGTCATTTTTACTTGATTTGGAAAGAACTCGTATTTGATATTGTATGTACCTACTTCGTCACCTAAATCTCCAAGACCATTCCAATATCCTATAACACCACATCCCGCATAGTCACATTGCTCTAATTGTGTTGGAGGATAATTTCCGTTTATTAAAGGTTGAGAGGCGTGATTTCCACTTCCGTTTTGAACTATTACTTTATATGAGAACGATTCTCCTGCCACGAATTGTCTTCGTGGTGCAAGGTTTGTTTCTCTATCTTCTTCTATTTTTTCTTGAATATGATATGCTCCTTCTTCTCGATTTACAAAATGTTCGTCTGTAAACGGAGTGCCGTGAAATGTGTTGCTCTCATCCCAGATTACTGCATTCAGACTTCCCGATGAAAAATCATCGTATGTTCTACAGGA
The DNA here is from genome assembly GCA_964354995.1 of Candidatus Woesearchaeota archaeon. Taxonomy (GTDB): domain Archaea; phylum Nanobdellota; class Nanobdellia; order Pacearchaeales; family GW2011-AR1; genus JBBSZK01. The sequence continues at coordinate 5,306 of CAYHBQ010000023.1, forward strand.
TAGGGGTGGAGACAAGGCAGACCCTTGTTTATTGTTTGCAGCATACATAATTACGGATACGAGAAAAAAGATCGCAACCCAACCCTTCCAGTTTTTACTCATACTATCCAGAATTTTGTTGATTTAAATACATTTGGCACATCGTTAACCAAATCCTTTATTTACATGAGCCTACCCGGATTTGAACCGGGGACCCCCGCCTTTCTTCGAATTTTTTCGATGAAAATGGCGCCCTCACGAGCGCGTATCTTATAAGAGCGGTGCTCTAAACCGGGCTGAGCTATAGGCTCGGGAAAATCAGCGTTGAAGCATATTTAAAACTGTGCTCGCGCGCCCTCATTTGTATCTTCTCCTTTTTGTGCAGGCTTAGGTATAAAAACCGTTTGCTTCTTCATCGTTTATGCTAGTTGGCTTGGTGGGAAAGCCTAATGTGGGCAAGAGCACGTTTTTCAAGGCAGCGACGCTTATGGATGTGCTCATTGCGAATTACCCCTTTGCTACGATTAAACCGAATCATGCGATGGCATACGTAAAAATACGTGACCTTGCGGCTGATTTCGGACGTGTGTCAAAACCTCGTGAAGGGTACGTTAAAGGCACGTTTCGCTTTGTGCCGTTTGAACTGATGGATGTCGCAGGGTTGGTTGCAGGCGCTTCTGAAGGTAAGGGCTTGGGTAATCAGTTTTTGGACGATTTGGCTGCGGCTGATGCGTTTATTCACGTGGTTGATATGTCGGGGGAAACCGATGCGGAAGGCAAGCCGGCAACAAACTATGATCCGATACAGGATATTGCCATTATTGAACGCGAGCTTGATTTGTGGTATTTGGGCATTTTGAAAAAAGCGTGGGTGGTGTTTGCGCGAAAGACCGAAATGGAGCATACAGAACTTGCTAAGTCCGTGGCAAAACAATTTTCAGGTCTTAAGGTAACGGTGGATCAGGTTGAACGGGTGTTGCGTGAAACTAAATTGCCGTTTGAAAAGCCCTCTCATTGGACTGAAGACCAACTATCTTTGTTTGCGAGCGCACTCCGCAAAGTTACGAAACCCATGGTTATTGCAGCCAATAAAGTGGATCGTCCTCGAGGAACGGAAAACGTTGCACGTATTCAAGCGCGATTCTCGTATCCGATTGTTCCGTGTTTTTCTGATGGGGAATTATCGTTGCGACAAGCTGACAAAGCAGGTTTAATTGAGTATATCCCAGGGGAAGGCTCATTTTCTTTGAAAGGCACAGTATCTGATAAACAACAACATGCGCTTGATGCGATTCAGAAGGTCATATTTGAGTTTGGCGGTACGGGCGTTCAGCAGATTTTGAATATGACTGTGTTTGATACGCTTGGCTATGTGGCTATTTATCCAGCCAGTCTGAAATTGGAAGATAGCAAAGGTAACGTCTTGCCTGATTGTTTTCTCATGCCCCCCGGAAGTACCGCGCTCGATTTTGCGTATCGATTACATACCGATATTGGAAATGGATTTGTTAAGGCGTTGGATTTGAAGACAAAAAAAGCCGTCGGTAAAGATCACGTTTTGAAGAATGGCGATGGTCTTGAAATATTGACGAAGTAGGTTCTTTTTCTGTTTTTTCGTAGCGCCTATATGCTCTTTTTTGCTTAGTTCTAATGTGGTTTTTACTGCGAGTTAATATATGAAAAAACAGAGGATGATCGGGTGTAATTCGGTTTCGGGATATACGGTTGCACGTCTGTTTTTAGGGGCAAGTATTATTTTACCGTGCGGGGTGATGCTCTTTTCTCAAGAAGTTATTTTTACAGGATATGTTGAACTACATTGTCGTATCACGTGCTAATTTGACGCTCGCCTATGTGCATGAACTTGTTCAGCCACAAAATGCGTCGGGCATGTTGAATGCGATAAGCGATGTAGAAGAACGCGCGGGTGAGTGGTCTGAACGCGAAGACACGAATTTCTTCTCGGGGATTTCGAGACAACAGTTGATTTATTTTGTTATTGGAATTGTAATTATCTTCTTGGCGCTCGTTATTTTGGTTATTCGACGAATACGCTCTCAGAACTGATTCTTTCTAAGGATTTTTATACTCTTTTTCTTTTGCTAGGTGATGTTTAAAAGAGGGATGTCACTGATAATTATCACTGTTCTTATTATTCTACTTGCATTGGGTTCGGTTACCATTATTTACACGGCCGTGAAACCCCTTCTTACTGATGCGGGGGACAAAACCACGTCGGGAGGAGCGTGTCTTGCGTTTGATGTTGTACCTGCACAGTGCACGATTAATGGAACGGAGGCACGCGTGCGTGTTGAACGCCGTGCGGGACAGGGAACGTTCGCAGGGATCACCTTTTCGTTCGATACCCCTGAGGGGCCTAAGCTTGTTAAGTTGAATGAACGCGTCGAGGCACTGGAATCGCGCACGTTTGCATTTCGAGGCACCGATGTCGGACGCGCAATCCAGGTAGATGTAGGGCTTTTTCTTGCGGGAGGCACGACGTGCTTATTGACGGGAAGCCCGATTCGATGTGCTGACGAAGGATTTCAGGCAGATGCGCCTGCGTGTTCGGATGAAATTGATAATGAACCTGTAAAAGACGGATGGATTGACCAGTTCGATCCTGGATGTTTGGATTCCCAAGGTATGTACGAGCCCCTCGGAATAAATGAAACAAACAATCCCCTCTTCCAATGTAGCGATGGGGTAGATAATGATGGGGAAGGGGATGGATTCGATGGGAATGATCCGGATTGCGATGATTATTTGGATGATGATGAAACGCGGGGCATGTCATTGCCACTCTGCGGAGATAATGAAGACAATGATGGGGATAGCTGGATTGATATGGATGATCCTGACTGTCAAGATGGAGGAATACGCGAAGAGTGGTACGCGTTGACCGAATGTCAAGATGGTATGGATAACGATCGAGATGGAGGTGCAGATAACAACGACGCGCAATGTGAAAACGCGAACGATAGAAATGAACGCGATGTGAGCGATGGTGCGCAATGCATGAACGGACGTGATGACGATGGGGATGGGCTCATTGATTACGGCATTGATCCGGGGTGTAGCGGTGCGGGGGACAACAGCGAGGGCAGTGAAGAAACAAGTCATTCATTTTCTTTTAAGTTTACTAATGATGGATTTTTGTCAAGTTTAAATTGGACAGATGCACAAGACGTTGAACGACGCGTTGTTTGGGATGAATTTGGAAGATATGGTCCCGCATGGGTTCGTTATTATCCCCATTCCGCGCAGGGAAGCGATAATCGTGCGTGGAGTGTTCGAAAACAAGATGGCACGGTTGTTAACTTAAATCATAATCAAATAACCTATGTTAAGTCAGAGGAAACTTCTGACAAAGTTACAATTTCTTCATACGATGATCAGGGTTTTCTTGACATTAAGGATGTTTATTTGTTTAGAGAAGATACTATGTTTATGGTTACAAAGATATCCAATTTACGAAATGAAAAATTGAATATTCGTTTGCCCATGTATTTAGGAGCATTGCGTATGGGGGCATTGGACGAGGGGGGAGAACTCGACATTGATGATACAAACATAACACGGTTGCGACCTTCTCGCGCAGGGTATCTCGAATTTGATTTTAATACAACTAATGCAGTCCCCAACTTTTATCCGTCAATTGAATCATATTCCCCCGTAAGTGTCTTGTGGGATGACAATGTGACTATTGGAGAGCAATATCTTACAATTATGAACCTCCCCACGCAGGCAGAATTTACCGAAAAGGCGCGATCACAGTTTAACCCTTCCATGATGTCTTTTGTAAATGATGAGTTATTGCCTCATGAATCGAAAACATTCACGGTCGCGTTTAAACTTGCTAAGTCAGGAGACTGGCAATCTGCACTTCAACCGTATAGACAATGGTTCGAATATGCTTACGGAGGAACAACGCCTAACTATTGTCCCTTGGGTCCGATGGCCTATTATGTTATGTGGAACTCTCGTTTGTTTAATCAGGAAAACACTCCTTGGTATAATCCTAACTTTGATGTGAATCGGTTTTACCCCGATTCGAATATTTCATATATATTTAAAGTTGAAAAAAGTGGGCCTCTCCTTAAAAAACTAGGTATTGATTTGATGGGTGTATGGGGTGCAGGACCCAGCGTCGAATATTTTACACTGGAAGGAAAAGATTGGAGCGAAGCACAGTGGACGAACAATGAGCTTTTTGATCCTAACCTTGACATTGGATTTAAACCTACAGAGCTTACAGAATTTGATCAATCTTACGCCTCAGAAAATGTGAACGTATTCTGGTACATACGGCCTTGTGCAGAGGTATACGGCGCAAACATAACCTATGATTCCGATGGAAGATATACTTTTGTGAAGGGGGTTCCGAGTCGGTATCGAGATGTTGATTTGCGTAATGTGACTAATCGCGATCGAAGCATACAACGATTACGATTTTTTGCAGATAAAGGGGTACAGAACTTCTATTTCGATGCAATGGGTTGCTCGGGCGATGAAGCGTATACTGCATACGTACGAAAGATGTTACAACAAGATTATAATGTTAAACCCCTCCTATTCAAAGAGGGTGCTCGAGATAGGGATAGCTTGCAAATTGCGCAAATGCCCCTTATTAAGCAAGACTTTGAAATGGACGGGCCCATTAAATATACAAAAAATTCTTCATTATTGATTAAGGAGCTGGTTCCGTTGGGAACCTATTATGCAGGGATATTTAATGTATATCCTTTGAATGAAACAGAACGAGATGATATCCTCGACAAAGGATATCAGGTTATGGAATTCCATTATCCCCCTTATCCTCGCGGGGACGATGGCTATCCGATCTATGGTAATCCTCCCACAATGGCAAATTGCCAACGCATTGCATCTTCGTATACGAATCGCTATGAGCGCTGGGTTGGGTATGGTCGCTCGATTGGATGCGACGAACCTGCACAAACTCCACCGCCCGTGTGTCCTGTTTAAGATAAAAACAATTGGTAACTGAATTTAATTTTGCGATTATGCATGATTCAGGTGTTGAACCTTACATTGAAGCAGTTCCTCCGCGCAGACAAAATTGGTCGTTAGGATATAGTGTTATCCTGATGAACTTCGCTGGCAATTTACCGAGAGCGACCCTCAAAATAGGTTCTTTAAGGAGTCGAAACTAAACGCAGCGGGTGGGACGACCATGCATCTTGTTCGTAGCTCTTCCGATGGGACCTGTTCAACGGGAGATGACGCGTGCTTTAATGCAGGAGGTGGAATACCTCTGTTTCATTGCTTCAGCAGAATAAACACGTCATTGTCAATCTCAAGTATCTTCTTGATACGGGATATAATGTTTCTTGCTTAGTTGCGCTTTCTAAAGATAACAACACGATTTGTTAACTTCTTTTTGTAATCATAAAGGTTAAAAATAGTCAATTAATGCATTGCTTGGCGAGGTGATATAGTGAAATACGAATTTGCATCGGATTTACAAGCTCGAATGGAAGATATTGTTCGAGCGCTGGCGATGGACCATATTGATATTTCTCGTGTTAAATGTTTTAGAAGTCGAGGTTCAAGTACTAAACGTACCATTGCTCGGTGTCATACGGTAGGCAAGCTGATGCAGAAAGCCATGAATATGCCCGCCCATTATGCTATTGAGTTTCTCGAGAAATTTGAGAGAATGCCTTGGGAAGAGCAAGACAAGGTTATCATACACGAGCTTTTACACATCCCTAAGACGTTTGGTGGTGGTTTCAGGCAACATGATTTTGTGTGCGAAGACAATATAAAAGTTCTTCATGATAAATATAGGTCTCTTAAAGATGTAAAAAATCACTTCAACGGTTTTTAACGCATGTTTTTTACTCGCCTTCTGCCACGGAAACATTTAAAACGCTATTTGAGTCTCTTTTGTATGCGCAATGGTTTGCTTTTGATTGTTGTTTCTTTTTTGATTTTTGCATTTTTCATTTTTGCTTCTGCGTCTCCTGAAACTCCGCCTCAACATGCCCCCTCCTTACGGCTTTCTTCTTTGGGGTCTTGTTCTGAGTTAAATATATCTGGTACCTATTACGTTTTGAAACGGGATCTCTTATTTAATTCTGGTACGGTCTGCATTAACATAACTGCTCCTCGTGTCACTCTTGATTGTCGCAATCGGACTATTTTCGGTTCAGTGGAAGGTATAGGTATATACTCTAATCAAAATGACACGGTTTTAAAGAATTGCACGATTTCTTTTGAGGGGACTTCATTAAGTAAAGGCGTCGTTATTTCTAACGCTGCTCGACTTCGAGTGTCTGACGTGCATGTCTCTGGCTGTGGTAAGGACGGTATTCATTTGCAAGCGGTTCGCTCTGCCGCTGTCCTAAATCCAATAGTGGACGATTGCCAAGTCGGATTGCGTTTAACTGAAGTCCTCTCTTCACAGTTTTCTGAAGGGCTCGTGGCGCATAATCGTATGAAAGGAGTGATAATGCAAGGGAATAGCTCTCTTAACCGTTTTGAACGGTTTATTGCAGATTCTAATGCAGATGATGGCTTTTTTATAGGAAATGAGGGATACGGGTTTGGTAAGCCTGCCCCCTCGTATAATTCATTTATTGATGTAGTCACTCGTAATAATGGGGATAAGGGAATTACTTTTCCTCTTTCTGGATTATAGGTTCCAATAAAACTTACATCAATATT
>CAYHBQ010000024.1:0-10775 GCA_964354995.1 Candidatus Woesearchaeota archaeon
GCAGTTGCGGTTGTAGACTTGAACGGGCAGACGACTTCTATTCGTTTGCGAGCTATTGTTCCTCCTCACGATTCCTCGAGGGCCGATTTTAGTTGGAACGGTCAACGATTTTCGGTCGCGCTTGAACGTAATTATACCTTTGCGGTTCAGAAGTCACTGGGCGTGCTCTCATTGGATAAGGACCGCGTACGTGTTGTTGCCGATTGTGGTGGTACGACGAGTTCACGGGAGGAGCGTACACTTTCGCTCGTTTCTCGTGTTCAAGGGAGTAGCGAGGGGCGTACTGCCGAGTTGTGTGGGGGTGTTTTACGTCTTGAAGCTATTTCGGTTGAGAACTATGCCCACCTACGGTTGGTGCCCGAAGCACGTGGTCATACGGTACAGACTAACTTTAGCGTGGGCGTTGGTATTGAACAGCGTGCAATTAAACTCGCACCTGACAAGATGCAAGAACGCATTGATACCCTTAACAAGACTATCGCAAAATGGGAATCTATTTCAGAAGGTCTTGGAAATGTCGTAAAAACTATGAAGGCCGCTTGTTTCGCAACTGCGGGTGTGCTCACCGTTAAGAATTTTGTTACGGGCTTGGACGGCACTGCACTCGCGCGTCAGAAGGTCATGCGTGGGCCCGACGGGTGGACCGAATATTGTCGAGGTCGCGTGAATGCTCAGGATGGCGGACCTAGTTATAGTTCGCTTGGAGAATGCTATAAAGATAATAGCGCACGTATTGATCAAGATGTTTCTACGATGTCTTCTCTTATACAGGCAGACAATACGTGTATTCGTGCCGCTGAGAGCGGGGCGACTCAGTCTTCGGGTACGTTCGGCACCTATGTAAATGGCGAGAAAGCCAAAGAGGCATTTATCCAACGTTGCCTTAAGGGATACGAGGATGAACGTATTCGCTTAAGTGACGGCAGCGATGTGAGCGTTTCTGAGCTTACTAAAAATGTTTCTGGCAGTGGTACGGTTATGAGTTATCAAGAACTCAAGGATCTTAAGCTTAATCTTGAATTACAAAAACGACGGGGCGATTCTCCGGTTGCGGGAAATCTTTCTCATGCACAACTGAGTCGTCTTGGTGACAGCGTTAACGGCCGCATTGAATCTATTGAGAATCAAGCTTCGATTGCAGATCTTGCGGGTGGACAAGTAGAACAAATTCAAGGAGAGTTTTCGCGCACGTATAATTATTATGGGCAGTCGGTTTCTAACGATGGTCAACGATATGGGCTGTCTTCGGATGTGCTTCCTACAGGCAGCGCGGTACAAGTGATTATGGTACCCGATCAGGGCGTTTCTAAACCCTATCTTGCGGTACTCGACCCTGCCAATCCGACTACAGGGTTACGATCTGTTAATCGTTATTATGCTTTGAAGGAACAGAGCGGCGCATATGTTGTTGCAGATGCGGAACCTGATGTTATTTCTTCTGAGGCGGGCCGCACGATTGGTCAATTCCGTCAGGTGTCTCGCGCGTCATGTATCAATCGATTTGATTTGAGTGATGAAGCACGCACGGCGCACTTTTATGAAACTGAACCCTATAAGGGCATGCCTGCCTTTGTTCCATTCGATTTTGAGCAAGGATGGTATGTGGGCACGCGCCAGACCGTCGCCGCGTTTGGAGGTATTAAAGCGTTTCAATCTTCAGGGCGGCCGGTGAGTTTTTGGATTTGTAACGTAGGTAGCGACAAGCGACCTGACTTTTTTGTGAACGGATTTGATGACGATATCTGTCAGCAGTTTAATCTTGAAACGGGAGCGCCTCTTACAAAGTTTTCGTGTTTGAGTGAGAGTGAAACTAAAGACCTTGTTGATCGAGCGGTACGCGCTCTCGAAGAGGCAGCCCATCAGTATTCACAGGGCGCAAAAGATCGTATTTCTGTTGAGGGTCAGTCGGTGAAGGTTGGGGCTCCGGCTACTAATGTGCCCGGCACACAATGTCAAGACTTCATGAGCCCTGACGATTGTCGACTCTTGTTTAATGTGTGCGATCCTGTAATTTGTCCGGCTTCTCGCTGCGACTTTGGAGGCAAGTACCCCGTAACCGACGTTATACAGAGTGGGATTGTAGGGAGCGCACTCTTATGTCTGCCTAACTGGAATGAAGGCGTGTACGTGCCGGTTTGTCTTTCAGGTATCAAGGCCGGCCTTGATAGTTATATCTCGGTTTTGAAATCGCATAAACAGTGTCTTCAAGAGAATTTGGAAAGCGGGAAGTACATTGGTATCTGTGACCAGATAAGTGCGATTTATATGTGCGAGTTCTTCTGGAGGCAGGCTGCTCCCGTTGCTAATATCCTCTTGCCGAAACTTGTTGAGTCTCTCTATGGTCAGGGCGGTGCGCGCGGTGGCGGTGAATATGCGACGGTGCAAGCCTCATGGGATAACGCACAGCAGTCGGTAAATTACTTTACTCAAAGTTATGCAGCTAATTCGTTTAAAGCATTTAATGTGCGGTCAGTTGCGGATGCAGGTGGAGAGTTCTGTAAGGCATTCATATCCGCGAAGGCGCCGACACAATTTGAATCGCTTATTGAACCGGATAGCCCTCCTCAATTCCACGCATGGTTTAGTCAGATTCCTTATAGTGATGCGACGGTGCCTGCCACGGCGCAGTACAAGGTCTTTTATCATATTTTTGCAGGTGATGACCAAGGGGTTTCGTATCAAGTGTATTTGAAAGATCCGCCTCAGACATCCTATTATCAAAGCACGAGCACTATTTACGTCGACTCGGGGTATGTTTCAAGAGGCAGTTACAAAACCGAGACCAAGGACTTTACTGCTCCTTCTGGTTACCAACAATTGTGCGTGCGTGTAAACGATAAAGAAGAGTGCGGATTTAAGCAGGTGAGCACGAGCTTTGCTGTCAATGCGGTACGTGATGAATTTGTACAGGGAGAACTTGAACAGACCGATGTTGCTACCGAGCGTGAATGTATCTCGGGACGTGTTAATCCGTCTGCACTATTGAACCCTAATCTTCAAGAAATGGGTCAAGAAGCCCTTGACCCTGCCATTTACAATCGTGGCGTAACTCGTATTTGTGCAACAGATAATCCTGGTAGAGCTACCGATCCGGCGCGATTTGTTAAGGTTGGCGTCTGCGATGATGCGCGTGTCGGATGCTGGCTGGATACGCAAAGCGTTGATCGGGCAATTACTGTAAACAATAAAGGGGTACGTAATGAAACTCTTGAAAAATTACAGACAATGGCCGAGCAGCAGTTGCGGGACGATACGCAATTTTTGTTTGGAGATGATGAATTACGTTTGATTGAATCTTTGGATGGGCGCGTTAAGAAGGATTCGCTGGGTGCGACTGAAGCCGATGGGATTATTCGCGAAGCAGATTCCCTTTTTGATAAAGTCATTGTAAATGCACAGAAAGCTGAACTCTTATTCATTAAAGGAAAAGCCTACGAAGCGGTAACGCGAGGATTATGGACTGAACTAAAAAAGAAGTCTCTGCCCAAGACTACGGCGCCCCAAGATACGCCCGCTACGAGCTCACAATCTAGCGGAAGTTCGGATACCTCTTCTCAAGTGGTTAGTGAAGAATCGCTTCGTATCGCCGCTCTTTATTCTCGACCCGCAGAAGGATGGGATATCGAATCGGCGCTTCGTGTTCTTGACTCGACCGATGCATCGATAGTTTATGCAGCCACGAGTGACGAAGGAAAGGCATTTACTGCGTTTGTTGACCAGTTGGTTGCACAAAAAATTATTTCTTCCCAGGAGCTGAATGATATAAATGGAGGTTGGTTTGGTTTGGGTCGAGAGGATGCTGCTCACGTTAAAGATTTACTTCTGAAGAAACGCGCTCGCGAAGGGTATCACGTTGTGTTAACGACTGCATCAGCCAGCTCTCGCGTGTACCGCATCATGAACGGAAAGGAGTATACCGGGCTTTATATGACTACGTGGCCATCGGTCGATTTATTTACTTATTTTGTTGGTGATTCTGTGACAACTCCTCTTAAAGCAGACGCGGCGAGGAAGGAACGAATACCCTTTGTTGATATCTTTGTTGATAGTTCGGCAGGTCGTGTTTCTGTGGGGAAAGTTAAGTCCACGGGAGAAATTACGTTTATTGATCGAGATAAGGCGTCTATAGATGGCTCCATTGTTGACGATTTAACGGGGGCGGTATTTGATGGGTATCGCTTCGTTCCGAAGGGCGTTACGAGTGGCTAGACGGTAGAAACTTAATTTTACTTAACTAAGTCGATTATTCCTGAGTCGGGCGATTGTGCTTGCTCTGCTTTTTTTGCCTCTTCTTCGAGTCGTTTTTTATACGCTTCTTCGCGTCTTCCGTATTCTTCAGAGGTCATTCGTATTCCGCGATAGATTCCTTTAGCGGTACGGACGAATACTTTTCCTGTTTCGCTAGTTCCTTCTCGCTGTGCACCTGTTTCAAGCCCTTCCGTTGGAACAAGGTAATAGGGTGATCTTGTCTTATCGTTATCTCCTGCGCGAGGAGCAAGGAACCATCTTTCATTTATTTGTATCGCTTCGAAATCAGGCATGATGATGTTCGTGTTGTTTTCGTACAGGATGTCGAGCTCTCTTTGGGTAAGGTTTGGACGTTTAAATATTGCCTTTATGGGATGTTCGGGGTCGGCATCTGAATACCATAACTCTCGAGCGGGTTTGCCGTCTGCGTTCATCACGCGCGTGAACACGTATACTTCTCCTATTTCAGATCGTGCAGTGCGGGGATCTCCTTCAATGAACACTATTTTTTCTCTACTATCTGGTTTGAGAACGAATCCTAATTCGTCATTCTCAGGGAATTGATTTTTTCCATAGTCATGCACTTCTCCGTTAATTACAATTCCTCTAAACTCAAACTGTCTGTTTTCGCCTTTGTCTTTACCTAGTGCTATTTCTATTCCTGAATGCGGAGTACTGTACTCTCGAGCAGGTGCATATACATCTGGTTTGTTTTGCAGACCACTTCGATATGCCTTTACGGTAGGTGCAGGAATACTTGGGTCTCTTGAGTCTATTTGGTGGTTATTTGACGGAGTGTTACACCCGGCTAAAGCGGCTGTACTCGCGACCAATGCGCACAATGTTCCTTTACTCATAAAATTTGATTCACTTGGCGCCTTTTAATGCTTTCGCTGATTTTTTATCACTGGCATGGACTAAAATAAGATGACCTTCCGTTACGAGTTGTCGTATTCGAACCGTTCGAATCTAGTATATGCGGGGACTAGGATTCGAACCTAGGAAAGCACTAAGCTACGTGGTCCTAAGCCACGCCCGTTTGACCGCTCCGGCATCCCCGCGTGCATATCTGAGGAGAATGATGTTTTTTAAATGTGCGCTTCAAAACTACTTTTTGACTTCTACAGGTACGGCTTTCTTCTGTTCGAATTCTTTCAACTTGTCTTCGATACCGAGACGCTCAATGAGCTCTTTGTATCGGTTTCTAATTGTAACTTCCGTGATACCGGCGACATCGGCAACTTCTCGTTGCGTGCGTTTTTCGCTGTTTACTAATGCGGCAACATAGAGTGCTGCAGCCGCAATACCCGCCGGACCTCTTCCCGAGGTGAGTTCAGAGATGTCTGCCTTTGCAAGGATTTTTAGGGCTTCATTTTGCGTCTTTGGCGAAAGGTGTAGGATTGAAGAAAATCGAGAAATATAGTCTTTAGGAGAACTCGGCCTTACCTTTATTCCGAGTTTTCTAATCATGAATCTGTACGTACGTCCGATTTCTTTTCTTGGGACATCTGAAGTGGCTGCGATTTCATCAAGCGTTCTTGGGATGTTATACGAACGACAGGCTGCGTATATGCATGCAGCTATAACTGATTCCATACTTCTGCCCCGCACAAGTCCACGCTGGAGTACGAAGTTGTATACCCGTGCTGCTTCATCTTTCACGACGTTTGGTAGATTAAGGAAACTTGTTTCTCTACGGAGCTCGGCCATTGCGAGCCTGAGGTTTCTTTCTATGGATGTGGAAACACGTTCCTGCCATTTTTTCAAACGAAGGAATTTACGTGTTTGTCCGTGATCGAGGCGATAAATGTCTGAAATCTCTCCGACATTGGTTGTAAGTCCTTTGTCGAATTTCTGAATTGAAAGCGGAGCGCCGCCTCGACCCTTTTTTTCGCTTTTATCGAATTGACCTCCGGTGTCTTGTCCGGTGTCGACCATTTTTTCTTCAATGAGAAGTCCGCAGTCGTTACACACAATCTCGCCGCGCTGATCATCATGGGTAAGGCTGATGCTCCCACATTCAGGGCAACGTTTGATATAACTCATCGACGGAAGGTATGAAAAGATTTAAAAAGTCTGTCTTCGGAACTATTTAAATGTTTCTCTTTTTTGACTATTTAATCGACGATAACGTTTCAGCCTTCTTTTAGACATCTACTTCTTACGTTATTTCACAAGAACTGCGTTTATCATGCCTTCACGTGTTGGGCGGTTAGTTATTCTTGCCTTACCTAGAGAAGTTTCAATTAGCGCGCCCTTCATTAAACGGTTTTGACGTGCAAGGAACTTGTTTTGCGGGGTTTCTGCAACGTTTTTTATTTCCGCTTGCTGCATTTTCTTTCCGTCCGATACGTTTGCAAGGTTTGTTCTTAACAGCGTACTTCGGTATACCCCTCCTCTCGCACGCACGGCTTTCTTTTTGGTTTCGCCTAAGACCACATGACGCTCCTGCGTTTTTCTTTCATAAAGACGGGACTTTCTATTTGCGTGATACTTTCCGCCACTGACTTTTCTTCCTGCATTCATCAAATCGTTTGCGAAGTATGGTTTAAATAGCTTTTGGAAGTGTAGGCTTTGCACCATAGTTTTTTCAGTAAAAACTTCGGTTTTTGATTGATCGTTATTTGCGGTGACAATAATGTTTAAATAGTGTCTTTGGAAAAGGTTGTCATGGCAAACTCAATTGAACGACCGTTAGATTTACTCAATGCGTCGCGCGGAAAAGAAGTGATTGTACATCTTAAGGGGGATAAGCAGTTCGTCGGTACGCTGCGTGCGTTCGATATTCATATTAATGTTGTTCTTGATAATACTAAAGAGATGCATGAAGGACAGATGGCTCGAAATTTGGGGCTTGTTTTCTTGCGAGGGGATACTATAATCTATATTTCTCCTTCTGGCGCTTCTAATCATTAAGTCTTATTTCTTTTCTCTCTAAGTCTTTTGCAACTCGCACGTTTTTGAATATCTTCTTTGCTTCATTTTCGATAAACTTTAGATTTTGTTCGTATCGTTGTGCTATATGTGTCAGTATCAAACTTTTTGCTTTGGCTCTTTTAGCAATTGTAGCTGCTTGGCTTGCAGTCAGGTGTCTGTAATTCTCCGCATATTCTTTTTCTTTTTCTGCATAGGTTGACTCGCATACCACAAGGTCTGCGTCTTTTGCAATTTCAATTGCGTTCTGATTGAATTTAGTATCCATTATAATCGCTACTTTTGTACTTGGTTGTACATATACAAGGTCTTTTGCTTTTACTTTTTTACCATTTATTACGACGTCTTTTCCTTTTTGGATTTCTCCGAGTAACGGGGTGTTTGGTAACTTTAATCTCTTTATTTTTGCCTTATCGAGCCGACGTCGTTCTTTTATTATAAACGCGAAGGCCCATGCAGGGATACCATGGTCCATGGGCGCTGCTTCAATTTTCCAATCGTCTGTTTCGATATTGCAAGGTAGTTCGTGCACCTTTATTTGTATGTTGAATTTTCCGTACGTTTGTTGCAATAGTTCGAGATGTCTCGCGGTACCTTTTGGGCCGTAAATGTCCAGTTGTCGTGCATATTCTGACATTTCGAGCGTTTCTAGTAGCCCTGGGAGGCCGAGCACATGGTCCCCGTGCAAGTGTGTGAGTAAAATTTTTGTAAGTTTGCAGGGATTGAGGTCGGCTTTTTTTATTTGGCGTTGGGTTCCTTCCCCACAGTCGATTAAGATTCGTTCGGCGTTCCATTCAAGCCATATCGCAGGATGGTTACGTTCTGCTGTTGGGATTGCATTGCTTGTTCCGAGAAAGGCTATGTGAATACTCATTACTCCTCTAACGGTTCTCTGTTTATATAGATTTAGTGAACTATCTTTTTTCTTGTCCTAATGTTTAAATAGTTCTTGCTTTATTGATTGTGATGAATCGGGTGATTTTTTCGCTTGTTGCGTTTTCTTTCTTAGCACTTTCTGTTTTTTCTTTCGCTGGTGCTGCTACTTGTCCTATCCAAAGCGATACTAATGTAGTTATCTATGGCGAGACGGGTGCAGGGGGCGTCGGTGTTCCGAGTCGTTCGTGGCAAAATCATTTTTTTGGTTGGTGGGAATCTCAAGATCCTTCTATCAACTATCTGTTTTTGTCTAAGGCCAACGTGCGCACTGATTGCGTTTTGAGCAGTTACTCTAATCTTAGACTTTATGTTCAGCCTGGCGGAGATGCCTATAAACAGCAGAACTCTTTGAGTAGCTCTGGAAAGGCAAACATTCTTAATTACCTTGATAAGGGGGGCGCCTATTTTGGAGCATGCGCGGGGGCCTATTACGCGTCTAACGATTACTATTGGCAGGGTTCTTTCTATAATCATGCCAATCTTCTTGATAGATTTCCGACGGTAGAAGGTTCGATAACTTCCATTGCAGATTACGATGAGAATCCTCCTTACGCCGTTACGCCTGTTGATTCTTCGGGTAGGAGTTTTAATATGATTTATTATGGTGGGCCTACTCGTGGATGGCAGAACACTCCTGCTACTTTCCCTGGCTCTCAAGCAGCCACCTTTACGGGTATTCCGGGAAGTTTGCCTGCGGCATTTGCGAATGGTAGGATGTTATTGACTTCGATGCATGCTGAAGCGTTTGAAAATGATGGTATCTCTGGGTTGAGTACGACCGATCGCATAGAAAATTATAAGTGGCTTGCGAATATGATAAATAGCGTTGCAGGTACGAACTTTTATGTGCCTCCTTATATTGGAGACCCTGCGCAATGTGCAGACGGCATTGATAATGATGGGGACACCTTTACTGATTTCCCTGCTGACCCTGGTTGTGTTGATATGGGCGATGACAACGAAGTTGATCCCACGGGTCCTGTGACGTTGCTTTCAGATGATTTTGAGTCAGGCACGTTGAGTAATTGGGTGCTTTCTAAGGCCTCTGGAGCGAATAACTGGGTATCCATGACTACTAATCCGTATCAGGGTATTCGACACGCAGAGTCTAAGCCTCAGTCGACGACTGATCCTGCGAGTAGTATGGAGCGAGCAGTTAGTACGGTAGGATATACGAGCGTAACTCTTAACTATGCTCGTCGACTTATCGGTCTTGATGTTGCGGATGAGTTTAGAGCTAAGTGGTCTGATGGTAGCGCGTGGTATGTGCTTGAACAAACCGGAAGTAGTTCTGCGAATGATGCTGGCTATGTTTTGAAAAGCTTTGCGTTGCCCGCTGCCGCGACAAACAATGCTAACTTTAAGATACGCTTTGAGTGCACTGCGGGTGCAGTGAGCGAGTTCTGTCGTGTGGATAATGTGATTGTAACCGGCAATTGAATCCTTTCTCGATTGCTCTTTTTAGCTGAACTCCCTTAGTTTTTAATTTTGATTGATTGATTTTATGTGTTAACTGCCCTTTCCTAAAGGTATTTAAACTTATTTTTCTTTGTGCGTTAGTGATTAGCGCTATTGCTGAGCATTAATGCTCAATGAATAAAAAAGAGTCGGTTATTCGGTTATTAAGACGTAATCGTGATGGGCTTACGGTTGTTGAAATTGCTCGAACGCTTTCCATATCTCGGAATACGGTTGCTGTTGTGCTTGCAGGACTCATCGGTGCGGGAAAGGTGCGTGTGCGTCCTGTAGGTGTTGCTAAGCTCCATTATTGGCAGGGAGGAATCTCGTGAAGCGTTTTCTTCTTTTAACGGCATTATTGTTTATTGTGATGCCTCTTGCGAGTGCGGCGACTATATTTTCTGACGGGTTCGAGTCAGGTACGCTTCTACAAAACGGGTGGGGCCTGCGTTCTGTTTCGGGAGCACAAAACTGGACCAATTCGACCGTTAATCCGTTTCAAGGATTACGACATGCGCAGTCACAACCCCTTTCGACAACCGTTCCTGCGAGCGTTATGTGGATTAACGTGAGTACGGTTGGATATACGAACGTTAACGTGAGCTATTTTGTGAGGCGTGTCGGGCTTGATGGTCCTGACGAGTTTAACGTGACATGGCATAATGGTACGGCATGGGTTCTGCTTGAACAGACTGGTGCGGCAACCGCTAGCGATGCAGCTTATGTAATGCGTAACTGGAGTTTGGGCGCGGCTGCATCCGATAAAGCAAATGTCACGATTCGTTTTGAATGCACTGCCGGTGCAGCTACTGAGTTTTGTCGTATTGATAATGTTAATATAACAGGAAATATCTTGACAGATAGTACTCCTCCCCTTGTGGGTTTTGTTGCTCCAACAGAGTCTAACGGGTCAATTCTTGGGCGCTCTTTTGCGTTTGTTAATGTTACTGCAAGTGATGCGAATTTGGATCATCTGATTATTAGACTCTATAACGGCAGTAGGTCATTGCTTTTCACCAATTTATCTTCTTCAAGTCCGTTTTTCATTAACTATTCTGGGCTAGGCGATGGAAGATATTATTTCAATGCAAGTGCTAACGATTCTGCGGGGAATGTTAATCATACGGAAACGAGAACGGTTTTGATAGATACAACGTATCCTTTAATTTCTCTCGTGCATCCCCTTAACACGACGTACA
>CAYHBQ010000025.1:0-9359 GCA_964354995.1 Candidatus Woesearchaeota archaeon
CATTGCATTCTATGTCCTCAATGAAATAGTCTTTCATAAGAGGGTCAATTTGATTGTACCCGATGAAATCGCGATACAGGTAATAGAACAATTTTTCATAACTCTCTTCAGACAGTTTTATATTCATTTCTCCAATTAAAAGCCGTGCAGTTTTGTCAATATATTCAATCATCTTGTCTAATGTTTTTTCAACTACTACATTAAGATTAACCAGTTCAATCATAGCATCTTCAATCATAGAAAGCGCCTTCTTCTCATCAGGTTTGAGGAGAGGTTCTTCAAGTTCGTAAACAAGCTCCCCACTTTTAGCTTCCCAGTAGATATGCACGTTAGCGTAAGGGGCAACAAGCGAATAGCGCACGTCAACACGCGTCTTGTCATCAAGGCGTGGAAGTGCAGGAATAGGCGGATTTAAGTTAACACGGATCACCATCGTTATCGTCGTAAAGAACGCAGGTTTTTATTTAAACCTATGCTCCAGAGGAAATGTCTCGCACCTCTATTATCGCGTGCGTTGCAGTCTGATTGGAAACAAAACCCGTATGTGAAAATGAAAACCGATAGGGCGTGGCCGCAGAGCCAAAACGAAGCAACTCTGCATTGTTTGTATAGTTAAGGTCAATATCATAACTAAGCACAAGCCGAATCATGTATTTAGTCGCCTGTTTGCTCGTAAGCACGTTAATTCGCCCAATATCTACCGGCGTGTCAATCTCGGAATATGCCGCGTGCGCATCTTCAAGCACGTAAACTATTTGATCGCCCGTTGCATTGAAATAAAGTGTGCCTTGCTTAAGTCTAAATTCAACAACACGAGTATTCCCTGGGGCTTGAAGCACCTCGTTTATCTTTGCATCAATAACATTCAACGAATTAATGGTTTGCTCGATGACGGCGCGGTCGCGGTATTCATTTATCTTAGGGGTAACCAGCGCAAGCACAAGTCCAATTAAACTCAATCCAATAAGTGTATAGACTACTGTTTCAACCCATACCTGGCCGTTCCGCGCCATGATTAATATTTAGTAAGGCCCGCAACAATGCCGGGATCAGCGCACTCGGTAACGGTAATCGACGCCCGAGTATCACACACATCGCCTGACTTCAAGACAGGTGCAAGTTCAACACGTTCGTACGCACCATTCGCGACATACGTGCGCACGCCTCCCTTAAAAGGTACCTCGAGCGCCGTCCTAAAATCTGTATCGAGCATACGGATGGTGTCAAGCGAAGTACCGTTTTCAACGGTCTTAGTATCCCCACGTCCCGACGCAGTGAATGTCACTTTGAACGCAAGCGCTTGATCGGTGTCCATGCGTACTGAGAACCCCGTTCGTCCGACCGTTCGTTCACTATCATTATATGCATAACAGTTATAGAGAGAATCCCCATCAAATTTTACTTTATCAAGCACCTCAAAACACTCCTTGCTGTTTTTGAAACTATCATTCACAAAAGGAATAACAAATGCCGCAAGAATGCCTACGGCAACCAACGTCAAAATAACCAAGAGCACCGTCGCAATAATCGGGCTCACACCTCTCCTTGTAAACATCTCTTTTGTAATCATGAATGCTTTTTATACCTTTCGCGTTTAAAGCAAAGTCACGCCTTGCCCCGTGCGATCGGGGCATGTGAATGCTTCATTACCGCTATCTCCTCGTCGACCAAGCAAAATAGGGACCACCGTTAACTCAGAAATTCCCGTCAAATCAAGGGTCGCAAGCGATATACGCAATGATGCTCCTGGTTCAACCGGTGTCGGGGGCAACTCCTCAATAAGTGTTTTTCCTTCTCCAAGCACACGCACCGCAAATCCATAAATAGGAATATCTGCTCGATTATTTATTTCAAGCGTATAACTTCCCGATTCAGGAACTACATCCGCTTCAAAGTTAAGGCTATCACACGAACGCTCAATCGGCTCGCCACGTTTATGTACACCTTCTTGCACAAACCCTTGTGCCCAAATGAATACTACTCCTGCAAGCGTAATCACAATCGCAATAAGTAACGTCGTCGCAACAACAGGGCTCACTCCTCTCCTGAATAAAAAATTTGTTTTCATATTAAGAATTAACAACACACGTCCCAGACCAAGTACATTGATCGGTGCAGTATTCAGTACCTGTTTGCGCACCACTGTCTCCAATACCTGAACCAGACCCCGTAGCCTCACCCGTAATGGACCCCTGACCACTCCCGCCAGAATCATCTACCGAACACTCGCGACTGTTACCATCACATTCTTCCGTACCTTCAACAATACCATTTCCACATGCCTGTCCACCATCTGTCGTACACCCCGAGGTATCAAATCCACTACATCCTGCCAAACATCCGAGCGTTCCTCCTGTGTACCCCAGACCAAGTGTCATGCAACTCTCTCCACCCAAGTCGCCACCATCACAGGATTCATCTCCGTTTTTCATTCCATCTCCACAATACAACGAAGAGCTACATACCTGATATCCTGAACAGTCTCCTGCACAATCTTGTGTACCTAAATAACCATCGTCAGTCGTGCAAAAGAGCGAACCTCCATCACACGCTTCAGCTCCATTGGGGGTTCCATCTCCACAATATCCTCCTTGCGCTGTTTCGACATTACAACTCTGGCTGCAATAGTTGCATGAACTTCCATAATCGGGCGTGCACGAACCTCCCATACTAATATCGGGCTCACATTCTTCTCCCGAATCGGGTTGGTAATATCCGTTCAAACATGAAGGGTTGCGTTCCGTTGTCCACATTACATTGCTCTGTACCGATATATCGGGATAGTCAGTAACATGCGCGACAAAGTAATACTCTGCACGCCCCCCGAACATATCGCACATGAATTGGAATCCATCGCAGTCCCATTGTGCGACCATCGGAATATCCACAAAAGAAGCCCCTTGTCCGAATGTCGCGCCGTATTGTCCCACTTGGTCATCGCCCACAAGGTCATCTTCATACACCGTGACAACAATATTTGGAGAACCGTCCATGCGAACACCTTCGACATGCGCAGATATGCTGTCTCCCTCGGATCCCGATGATTGTGACCACGAACCTCCGGTCAAATCAGACGTCTGGCACGACATACAATCATCCGAGCATACTCCGGGCTCTCCACTTCCTTGACCAATAGCATTGCCCGTCATATCTCCTCCGCCGGTTTGATCAGTGCCTCCCGTCGTACATGCACCCCCATCAACCGTAGGGTCACATACTTCTTGACCCCCTATTGTTCCATCCCCACAATAGCCACATCCTCCCAAATCAATTTGACAGCTGCCGGTACACGTTAGCGAACCTCCTCCCGGGAATCCCATCGAGGCGCACGTCGCGCCACCAAAGAGCAAGCCATCACATTGCTCACCCCATCCGGAATCAATTGTTCCATCCCCACACGAATCACAGGTTAATTGGAATGTCGCGCTACAATCCGCATTACAGAATGTCTGTGAACCTCCGTATTGTGTACAACTTGTTTCACTTTCTTCGTTTCCATCATCACACGCTTCAGCTCCTTCTCGAATGCCGTTTCCGCATTGTTCTACAACCCCTTGACAACTTGCAGTATTAAATAGGCATTCTACTAAATCGCCCGTTCCTCGTGCGTTACATGTCAACGTTCCCCCTGTGTACCCCAGACCCACACACGTCTGCCCATTTAAGTTCTCACCATCACATTGCTCGCCATCGCCCGTATCCACAATCTCATCTCCACACGCTCTTACTTTTAGCTCTTCTACATCAACTTTAGAGCTTGTGTACGTGGATCCGCCTTGGACAAGAATCTTAAAGTAGTATTCAGGAGGATTCGTTTGACTTCCCGCCTTATCGCTCGCCCAAATTGTTTCGTGCCACGTATGTGCAAAATCCGTGGTGCCTTGACTTATGACGGTGCTCACAGGTCCCGGAGTAACTTCAACGTCAGTGCCGCCCACATCATGTTCCCACACTTGGAAAGAGAATGTTTTAGTGCCACACGTCTGCAACAGCGCCTCTACATTAACAGGATATCCTTCTCGCACGCTTGTCAAACTCCACGCAAGATTGGTGGCAGAGCAACTTTCCAAGGTACACGTTGATGAACATCCGTCATCATTCTCGTTGTCCCCATCATCACACACTTCAGCACCTTCTCGAATGCCATTTCCACAATAGCCACAACCACTTTTATCAAGGTTACATTCATCATCACAACTTACCGTCCCTGACGTATACGGCGGTGTATGACTATAATCGGTACACGCTTCACCGTTGGGGATATCAGTTCCATCACACACTTCAGCTCCCTCACGGATACCATCCCCACATACTGCACTCGCCCCACCCAAACAAGCAACCAACTCAGTTTCAACTGCAGGGTTGATACACTCGTTCGTAATCGTCACATCTTTTCTCGCTTCAGCAAAACACCCCTTGCCTCCCGTGAGGATAGGTGCAATAAACAATCGTTCATTGTCGCCTCGAGAAACGTACGTGCGCACATCTTCCGGCGCAGGCACGCTTAGCGGTAGCGCGAACTCGCTACCTAACAAACAAAGCGCATCATGTGTTTTCCCATTGGTAACCTCATACGACTGTGTCGTACCTTCCTGCCCAAATCCTACTTGAAATCCTTCAATAATTCCTTCGTTATCAGTCAACCTAACTGAAAACGACGTAAGCGGTCCATCGGGCGCATCGAGCATTCGACAACTATATCCTACGTCGACAAATTGAATTTTATTCAACGCTTCCAAACATGAGGCATCCACACTTTGCACCTGTTGAATCGTGTAATATGCAACGATACTCCCTGAAACGAGGACCGCGACTACCAGAAAAACCGTGCCCACAATCGGCTCAATCCCTTTTTTATTCACGAACATCATAGCAAATTGTTCTTTTTATATCTTATGTGCAAACCACCGTCGTGCTTACGACGGCTTTAGAGCAAAGAATACGACTGCGGTTTATGGTTTGCAAACCTTGACTTGCAATCATTAACGGCTCCACTTCCACCTCACGCTCGCCCGCGCCAAACGTATAATTAAAATTAGCAGACCACAATTCTCCGGGAGCGAGTGGCTTGGGTAAATAAGCGTCGGGGCCCGTATTAAAATAAATTTGGCAATAAGGCGCATGCTGTTCAGGACCAGGGCAATTAATGATTTGTTTATAGACACGGCTCATATTCCCTACCTTAATGTAAGACCCATTCAGACTAAACAAACCTTTGTTTTGCAGCGTGATTGCAAATACTCCTCCTGAGCAATTTAATTCAGTTATGGCAAGACTCACATCATCGGGGCACTGCGGTTGGTTACGAGGAAGTTGAAATTTCAAATAGGAATACACCGCGGCAGCCATTCCAATCGCAAGCACAATAAGAAGGACATAACCGAGCACGGTGCTCTCACCGCGTTTAACCGGTTGCAACAAACGCTTCATCGTTATTCTCCTTGATAATTACAAAAAAGAAATTCTGTCCTTCGAGTAGCACAAAGGGGTATGTTACACCTTCGATAGTTACTTTAACCGTTTCACCAGAAACGCTCACGTTCGCAACAGAGCCGGTTATTTGTTGAATGGGGATGACTGTTGCGCCGCCGCCCGTGTCAACACCGACCGAGCCGAGCGCTCGATTCGAGAAATATAATCCTTCGAGTTCGCGTTCGTTTCCAAATAAGAACAACACCTTTTCCTGTGCAATATAATCGGCGTATTTGACCAAGAATTCACGCATAAGGTCATTCGTACTAACTTCTTGATAATAATAGGCCCCATAGTCAAGCACACGCTTCGTCTCAAAATCAATTTCGTCAGAAAGCCCATAGAACGCTTTATCTTCAGCGCTTCCTCGAGCAGAGTTAATAACGGAAGTTAGTCCAAATAGCAAGCTTGAAGCAATCAACGCCGCAATAAGAAAAAACTGCCCTCTTTTATTCATGACTTAGTAACATCGACGATGTTTTTAAACATTCACTCGACTTTCTTTTCCAAAAGGCGCATGACCAGAAATTGTCCGCTTCGTCGTTTTGTTCTGCATGTAGCATAGATATAATCGCCTTCCCCAAATCGAGCGATAATTTCTTTCTTAATTTCTTCCGCAGTCTTGGGGGGACGAGAGCCATCAGAGGTATACATTCGGCCCTCAATAAATCCCGCCGTATCATATTCTCCCCAGCGATAATCGCGAATACCTTCTGTTCGTACACTGGACGTCAAAATGCGATTGTACGCATTCATACCGGCAGATTCGACTTGTTCTATACGGCCCATAGTATTTCTCTTCAGAAGAGCATTATAAGAATTTCTATAGTGTAGACGGGGAGATTGCTCAGCACGTATTACGCCGTGACCTTCAGCGCTTCTCGATTCTGCGACCCGGTAAGCACCGTTGCTCCTCCTTAGGGCTGCTCCGATCAAGGTCTGACCCATTTCGTAGAAGTACGATCGAACCGGACAGAACGTCAACGTTACGTTGAAGACGTCGTGACCGTTTCATCACGCACTCCTTTACGCCCGCCATGAAGCCCGTTTGCGTACAGCAGGGGGCTAGCCCGCCAGCGCGTCTACATAAAAACAGACGGAAACAGGTTTATAAAACTGCCTATAAGAATTACAATCGCTTTCTATTTCGAGGAGTATCAAGACGAGGAGGCTTGTACGGCATCAATTCCTCTTCAGCTTCTTGCTCACCCTCAAGTTCAACTTGGTGTTTAATTTGGTCAAGTTCGTTTTCATCGCTAATAAATTCGTCATGCAATCGAGACCGGGAAGGCATTACGACCCAGACCACAAGCAACGCAATCAAAAAGAAGGCGAGTACGGCCGTATTAACCAAAAGAAGTGTCATCAACTCCATGCAAAAAAAGACAGAACGCCCTATTTAACCATTGTTGTACCGTATTACATTTCCTTGAGCACGGGAATTCCTAATAAATGTAACGCATTCTCAAGCGTGTACGTATATGCTCGTACCAAAGAAGTACGAAATCCCTCACGGTCTGAGCCGACCACGGGGCAGCGGTGATAAAACTCATTGAACGTTTGTGCAAGCGTGTACGTATAATGTGCAAGCGTACTCGGATCATGCATTTTTGCAGCCCGTAGAACACTATCCGGAAACGCAGCAAGCTCGTTGATAAGTGCTCGCTCACTCGACTCGAGATGGGTGGGGGCATTCGTTCCTTTCCTCTTTATGACCTTGCGCAGGATACTCTGTGCGCGAGCATAACTATACAAAAGATACGGACCCGTATCTCCCTCAAAACGCAACGCTTCTTCTTTGTCAAACACGATTACTTTATTCAAATCTTGTTTGAGCATAGTATACTTCATGGCGGCAAGAGCAATAACTCCTGCGCGACGTTCCACTTCCGAATTTGAAAGTTTCGCGTCGCGCTCGCGAATCTCTTTTCGTGCCTGCTCAATCAATTCCTCTCTAAATGCAGAATACAGCACGTTGTCTCCCGTTCGAGAAGACATTTTTCCGGTAGGCAACCGTACAAGACTCACGGGTAAATAGACGCATTGAGCAGCTTGCTTGAATTTCATAAGCTCAAGTGCTTTGAACAATTGGTAAATATGTTGTCGTTGTTCGGACCCCACAACGTACACGGCTTGTTCTATCTTGAGCGTGTTAAACTTGCGTTCGGCAAGAGCAATATCTTTCGCAGAATACAGCACCGTGCCATCACTACGCAAGAGCACCCACACCCCTAAGTCGGGAGACCCGTGATGTTCAAAATTAATAATGGTGGCCTCCTCAGAAATCTCTGCAATTTTCTTGGTAACAAGTTCGTGCGCAATTGCTTTACCTCGTTTCTCAACATCGCTTTCAAAAAAATACTGGTCGAATCGCGTTTCAAGTTGCTTATAGATTATCTCAAGAGAATCAAGACAGACCCTTCGCGTCTTTTTCCACAAGCCCACAAGGCGTTTATCCTTTCCGCTTTCTAATGCTCTATTTATGTCTTCAACTTCTTTTTCATAGGTAGGCGTTTCGGCAAGTCGCCTGACGGCTTCAACATAGATATGTGCAAACCACGCCTCATCTTTTTTGATTGCCTCATTCTTGTGAAAATTAGTATAACACCACAACCACTTAGCCACATGCATTCCCGTATCGCCTTGATAGTTAGCACGCACAACGCGGTTCCCTGTAAACGTTAAAATACGGGCTAAGCTTTCTCCAATCGAGGTTCCTCGAATATGCCCCACATGGAAGGCTTTATGAGTATTCGCTTGGGAAAATTCAATCATTATTTTTGAAGAGTCCCCTTTATGGGCGCCGTACTTCTGTTTTGCTTGAAGAATATTCTGTATCGTTTTTTTCGCAAGCAATCCGTCGTTCATAAAAAAGTTAATATACGGTCCAACTGCTTCAACACGTGCAACCTCTTTAGAAAGTTTAATGGTTTTTGCAATTTCCTGCGCTATCACAACAGGGTTTTTTTTCAAACGCGAAGCAAGTACAAAACAGGGAAAAGCATAGTCTCCTCGTTCACGTTCCTTGGGCACTTCCACAAGGCCTATAATTTCTTCATGTGACAATCCACTCGGTCTCAATGCCTTAGCAACAATCTCTTTCATAGTTCGCCTATTTCACAATAATTAATAAAGCTATCCGAGACAGGACTTATACTTCGCAAGCCCTCTATATTTCCATGCAAAGGAAGAAGATTCTGTATGCATCTCAATGCTCAGCATTCCATCCCCACGTGCCTTCGCGAACGCGGCACACGGTCCATACCGGCCCATCGTTTCGAGATACGATTCAGGAATGCGAATAGTAACATCGGGATTGGAGGGTATTCCTCCACTCATCGAGCCCCTCCGAAGCGTGTATCCTTCATCACCGACGTACGCGGCAATAACGCCTTCTTCAGGAATGTCTTGTATTAGGTTAGTTTGTGAAAGTACCTGTGCAACGTTTTCCTGTGTAATCTCCCGCGGAGTCCATCCTGCACCCGACGTCCTCATAATTCCAAAATAGGAAAGAAGACTGTACGTCACAATTCCCAAAACGACAAAAGTCCCAATCACCACGAGAAATATAATCTTCTTTTTTTGGTTCACGCGCGTATCAAAACCTACTCCTTTAAAAACCTCATGATAGTTAGAAAAGTACGCCTCCGTAGCTCAGCGGTTAGAGTACGAGTTTCGTAAACGGCAACTCAGAAGAATTGAGGTTCATGAGGCCTGAAGTTCGAACAAACTCGGGGTCACGGGTTCAAATCCCGTCGGAGGCTTTGAAGTTTTTCTAGATCCCCTCATGGGATGTGAACCTCTTTGCAAAAAGAGGCTAAATGCAAAAATCAGAGGCGAGATCAATAATAAAGTGTAAAGGGTGCGGCTGCATAATTGCAGTCACA
>CAYHBQ010000026.1:0-8755 GCA_964354995.1 Candidatus Woesearchaeota archaeon
TCTGGGGACGCTGAACATTCGTGGCTGTCCGCAATACGGAAAGCCGTGCGCGAAGGTCTTGTTATCTGTGGGGCGGCGCAGACAATCAATGGCCGTCTCAATCCGTTTGTTTATTCTACCGGAAGAGAATTCGAAAAGACAGGGGTTATTTTTTTAGAGGATATGCTCGCGGAGACTGCATTTGTGAAATTGGGCTGGGTGCTTGGGCATCGAGGTTGGAAGGAGAAAGCTAAAGAAAAGATGCTTGAAAACGTTGCTGGAGAGTTTAATCCGCTTATTACAGCATAACAATCCTTAAATTGCGCCTCTATTCTTCTGGAGATGGTTAAGCGTGCACTTGTAACGGGCGGAGCGGGATTTATCGGAGGTCACTTGGCGCATCGTCTTGTGCAAGATTGTTATGAAGTTGTTGTGCTTGATGATCTTTCGCTTGGTAAGCGCGAGAATGTACCTCCTGAAGCGCGTCTTGTTGTTGGAAGTGTTACTGATCCTCTTGTTACTCTTGGAAGTCTTTTTGACAGAGGTCATTTTGATGTTGTGTTTCATTTAGCGGCCTTGCCTCGCGTTCAATACTCTATTGACCATCCTGAAGAGACACATGCGGTTAACGCGATTGGTACGTTGCACATGCTTGAGTATTGTCGTTCACAGAACGTGCCTCGTTTTGTGTTTTCTTCAAGCTCTTCGGTATATGGAAATCAGGAACGGTTGCCGTTGGTTGAGTCGATGCCTCTTTCTCCGATGTCCCCGTATGCTGCTCAAAAGGAAGAGGGGGAGGCGCTATGTTCTGCGT
Organism: Candidatus Woesearchaeota archaeon; assembly: GCA_964354995.1. Taxonomy (GTDB): domain Archaea; phylum Nanobdellota; class Nanobdellia; order Pacearchaeales; family GW2011-AR1; genus JBBSZK01. The sequence continues at coordinate 794 of CAYHBQ010000026.1, forward strand.
GGAATGCCTCTTACGGTCTGGAGACCATTTCTCTTCGGTATTTTAACGTATTTGGCCCGCGTCAAAGTGCGGACGGAGGGTATGCCTGTTTAATTCCTAAAGTTACTCGGGCGTGTTTAAGTGGACGACCTCCTGAATTATGGGGTGACGGTTCGCACACGAGAGATTTTACCTATGTTGATGATGTCGTTGAAGCAAATCTTGCAGCTGCTCGCGTGACCCGTTCTGATGCATTTGGTCGAGCTTATAACATCGGCGCTGGAAAGGGATATTCGGTACTTCAGGTTATGAATACTATTCAGGAATTACTTGGCACTTCCTTTGAACCGTTGCGTAAGCCCGAGGCGATTGAACCTGCGCATACACAAGCAGATATTGGGCTCGCTCGAACGGTACTTGGGTGGGTCCCTCGGGTTTCGTTTGAAGAAGGTCTTTCTCGTACGGTTGAGTGATTTAGGGAAAATCATATGCAGTAGTTTATTGTAACTCTAAAGAGGTTACATGTAGGAAGGTTTATATATGATTTTGAATGTTGTTTTTTATGGTTTGCGTAGGTGTTGCAGCATACAAAGTCACTTCGACTCATGACGTTGGAGACTATCTTGATTTCTTAGAGGGTTCGCTCAATCGCGGCCTTGGTTTGTTTGTTGGTCCTGAATTTGCACTTTCTCCGCGCTGTTTTGGTGTTCTTCCCGCTGAACCGTTTCCTCTTCACGAACGTTTGAAAACATTGAGCAAGCGTCATCCTGACACAACGATTATTCCTGGCACGGGGCTTGTTAAGGTAGATGTAAGTCATGCACAAAATCGCGCGTTTGTATACTCTGGAGGTAATGTAATCTCTTTCAATAAACAATCTGATTATGGGGAAGCTCAGAAACTCGATGATCAAGGTTGGGGTTACTCGCGTGGACCTACAAGGATTAACACATTTTCGGTCGGTGAGATGAAAGCATGGCTAAGTATTTGCGGAGATTCGTGTCGAAAGGCGGAAACGGTTTGTCGCGATGCTGATTTGGAAATCGTTGTTTCTCATGATATGAATGCGGGTGCGCGTCAGAGTATTTTAAGTCCTACTAACCCTCGTCATATTATCGTGTCTGATAGTTCTGGACCGTTGGCACAGGTTGCTCGTTATAGGGACAAAAATTTGCGTTTGATGACGCCTGATGAAGTCTATGCTTTCGACGGTAGTTCTGGCCTTGCTAAATCTCCGAAGCGCGACGTACCTCGACGATTGGAGGTTTATACGTTAGCATGAAATGCTATGGATTAGGGTATAATCAATTTTCAGGCGTGTATACGCTTAGTCAGCACCAAGATCCACGAGATGAACGAGGAAGAATTGTTTTTCCGAGTGTCGAATTACTTTTGAAGGAACTCCCTGTTCGCGTTAAGAAAGGCAAATCGATTGAAATGCGTGTTGCCGCTGATTTTCCTCTTGATGTTCTTGATAGGGTCAGGGATGTTTTTAGTAAGGGCTATCGCGTGAATTACGTTCATATTGATACGTCGGGTAACCCTCGCCCTTCTATTGATTTAATTCCTGACAGCGAATAGTTTTAATAATCGCGCCTTTCTTCTTATGTAATGGTTCACGATTATCCAAAACTTGGATTCAAGGCAGGGCTTGAGATACATCAGCAGCTCGATACACCGAAGCTGTTTTCGGGAGCGCCTTCGTTTTTGCGCAATGATGTCCCTCATTATACTCTCCAGCGTAAGCTACATGCGGTTGCGGGAGAGACGGGAGAAGTGGACGTTGCCGCCGCACACGAGGCTTCGCAAAACAAGATGTTTTATTACGAAGGCTATCACGATACTATTTCGCTTGTTGAACTTGATGAAGAACCTCCTCGATTGATTAATGAGCACGCGCTCGATGTTGCGTTGCAGGTTGCGCTTCTTCTCAATTGTGAAATTTATCCGGTGACGCAGGTTATGCGTAAGACGGTTATTGATGGTTCTAATACGAGCGGGTTTCAGCGTACGGTGCTGATTGCACATGACGGTTTCCTTGAGACACGTTTTGGGAAAGTACCAATTGATACGGTTTGTCTTGAAGAAGATTCGGCACGTATCGTTTCTAAGGAACCAGGGAAGACGGTCTTTAGGCTTGATCGACTTGGTATTCCTCTTGTCGAGATTGCGACGGCTCCTGCGATGACCCATCCTGAACAGGTCAAGGAAGCGGCACTTCATCTGGGGGATATCTTGCGTGCATGCGCCGTTAAGCGAGGCATAGGAACGATTCGTCAGGATGTTAATGTGTCTATCAAAGGTCATGAACGTGTTGAAATAAAAGGATTTCAGGATCCTGCTATGATGATGATTACGATTGATAGAGAAATTGAAAGACAACTTGTTGACATAACACAGAAAAAAGTAGTCGGTGCTGTGCGTAACGCGCTTCCGGATGGAACGACGGAGTTTATGCGTCCGATGCCCGGAAAGGCGCGCATGTATCCTGAGACCGATGTGCCGTTGTTAAAAATTGGGCTTGAACGTATTAACCGACTCAAGAAAAACTTGCCTAAGCTTCGGAGCGATATTCGTGCTGAATTAAAGAAACACGGGCTGAATGATGAAATGATTGCTCTCGTGCTTTCTGATTCTAGTTATGTTGATAGTTTTCTTGCGCTTATTCGCGTTTACTCCAAAGAGGCTAATCTTGTTGCGAAGATGATTACGCTTTGGAGACAAGAAATTGCCACAAAGGAGCGTAAATCTCTCGGAGAGATTATGAATTTGTTGCATGAACGCGTGCTTGAGTCTATTCTTGAAAAAGTCGATGCTGGTTCGCTTGATGTGCGTGATGTTCGTGCCGTCATGTTTCGTATTGCGCAAGGTGTACCCTTTAAAGAAGCAGCGGTGATTGAGAAAGTTGATGATAACGCGCTCGAAGCCGAAGTTCGCGTCATTATCAAAGAAAAACCGGGGTTGCGTGCGAATGCCTATATGGGTTTGGTGATGGCTAAACTAAAAGGGACGATTGATGCGAAAAAGGCAATGGAGTTGATTACTCGCATTCTTGGTTCATGAATGTTCGTCTTTTTGTTCTGATTGTTCTTTTGTTGCTTATTGGAATTTTCACGGTGAATTGGTATGGGGATAGTAAATTAATTGCTTATGAAGTGGCTACACATGACTCTTTTGTTAGTTGTGCTTCGGGTCTGTACGCTGGACTCGCACGCGCAGATGTTTCGTTCGATTCTCAGTGTCTCGGTGTGTGTGGGAATTATTCAGTTGATATCGTACACGTACCTCGCAATGCAGTGGATGATTTGCCTGAGAACCAATGTCGAGAACATAGAGAGAATATTACCTCTGGATTTATTGAACTTGATCGCGAGGGGAATGTGGTAAGGATTATCGATTAGCTGAGGAGAACCCTTAAATAATCCTGTCCTGTTGGATTTTCGTGACTGTTGCTACACGATCGTTTGCTTTACGGGACCATACTATTAATCTTGCCGTTGCTCCCGATGAACTGTTTATGCCTAATCAGGTGACGAAATTGTTTACTCAAGCCATGACTATTAACTCTGGAGATATTGTCATCGATGACGGCTCTGGCGTCGGTCCTCTTGCCATCTGGGCAGGGTTGGAACCAAGTGAAAAGGTTCACGCAGTCGAGATTGTTCCTGCACAGTACGGCTTATTATGCCGGAATATAAAAGATAATCATTTAGGTGAAAAGGTTATTCCGTATCAGGGTCCTTTTTTTGATCCTCTTCCGAGCGAATTACGGGCGCATGTTATCATTGCCGACGTGTCGGGCATTGCGGAAGGTCCCGCTCGTGCGTTAGGATGGTATCCTCCCTCTATTCCTACGGGCGGAGAAGACGGTACCGGAGTTATTATTCCTCTCTTGGAACGAGCAAGCCGCTATTTGCGCCCTGATGGGCGAGTATATTTTCCTGTTGCTATAGGGTTGTCAGATAGCGATAAAACTATGGATGTTGCGCGACGTCATTTTGGAAAACTTGAATTGAAGGTCGATCAACTGTTCCCTTTGAGCGATCAACAAACGAAAGATCTTGTACCCTTTCTTACTGAAAAGCAACCTTATATCAAACTCGAAATTCGAGGAAGCAGGCATCTGTGGAGAGGGCATATTTACGAAGCGACTGATCCTCTCGGCGTGTAATCTTCTCAATAGTTCATAACAATCCTTAAAAATACTCTTTTTGTAGGGTGAGCATGGACTTTACGAAGTTACAGGCACAGCGGCGCGCTTGTGCCTCATTGAGTGCGAAGGATGACGGTGTAAAGGTGCATGTCATGGGATGGATTTATGATATTCGTGATTTGGGTAAAGTACGATTTGCTGTGCTTCGCGATGTAACTGGGGAAGTGCAGATTACTGCTCATAAAGATAAATCAGATAAGAAATTATTTGATTCTCTTGGTTCGATTTCTCGCGAGAGCTCAGTGCTTATTTCCGGAACGGTCAAGAAAAGCGATAAAGCGTCGAACGGACGAGAGATTGTACCGGATAGTTTTGATGTGGTTGGAATGGCTGAGGCTCCGTTGCCGATTGATACGAGTGATTTCTCTAAAACTGAATTGCCGAAACGACTCGATTATCGCTTTTTGGATATGCACCGTCGAAGAACGCAGGCCATATTCAAAATTCAAAGCACGATAGCACGCGCGTTCTTGAATCACTTTCATGAAAAGGGATTCATTGAGATGCAGCCGCCGTGTGTCATTGGTGCTGCGTCTGAAGGAGGCACCGATTTATTTGAGGTTAAATATTTTGAGAAGAAAGCGTATTTGGCACAGTCTCCTCAATTGTACAAACAAATGCTTGCATGTTCTATGGAGAAGACGTGTATGATTTGTCCCGTTTGGCGCGCAGAGAAGCATAATACGGTGCGACATATTAATGAAATTCGCCAAATGGATATTGAAGCAGCATTTAACGATCAAACGTCTATTATGAAACATCAGGAAGAGGTTGTGAAATATATGATTTCTGAAGTTTTGAAACACAATAAAGCCGATTTAGAACTTTTGGGCGCAACGTTGAAAGTGCCTGATGCCAAGTATATGCATTATGATGATACCATACAATTGCTGAAGAAGCACGGTATTGCGATTGAAATAGGGGATGACCTGAACCCTGAGGCTGAGAAAAAATTAGGGGATTTGTTTCCTGATACGATTGTGTTTGTGCATTCGTGGCCTGCTAACTGTAAACCGTTTTATATTATGCCTAAAGATGGTAAGGAGAACGCGGAGTATTCTGAAGGATTTGACGCGATTTACCGCGGTCTTGAAATTAGCTCAGGCGGACAGCGTATCCATATTCCCGATTTGCTCATTGCGCGCATTAAGAAGAAAGGGCTTAAGCCTGAACACTTTAAAGATTACATTGATTCGTTTAGGTATGGAGCACCTCCTCACGCAGGATGGTCTATTGGTCTTGAACGCATGACGTTGCTCTTATGCGGCCTTGATAATATCCGTGAGGCAACTATGTTTCCTCGAGACCGAGATAGACTGACGCCCTGAGTTGGCTTTAAATACCTGTTCTGTTCTTGGTTAGTATGGGGCGTGCACGTAATCCTCGTCTTTTTTTACTTTTTTTATTTGGCCTTGCGTTTACCTTTTTGAGTTTTTCATTGTTCCTCTTTAGTTCGTATCTCGATTATTTTAATTCCTTAGTTTTGCTTTCCCCGGGGGCGCTCGAACCTTATTTTTTTACGTCCAAGGTCATTGCAATTCTGGTTTTGTACGCAATTGTTTTTCTTGTCCTTTGTGTTGCGCTGTTTTATTCGTGGAAGGGATATCGTACGCTTGAACCTGCGAAGTCCTCACGCGCACAAAAATTTGATGAGCTTCGTGAGAAGTCTCCGTTCTTTAAACGCCCATGAAGATACTTGCCATAGGTGATTTTCATGGTACGTTTTCCAAGAAGTTTGAAAAACTGATTACGAAAGAGAAGATCGACCTTGTTGTGTCGAACGGAGACTTTTTCCCCTTTATTTATAGGGATTTATGGTTTAAACATTGCTATCGGACTGACGTTAATCTGTGGGAGGTCATTGGGAGAAAAAAATATGTTGCGTTGGTTAAAAAGGATTTGAAGCGGGGTGACCGAGCATTACATGCGTTAAATCACGTTTCTGTTCCCGTCATCACAGTCGTGGGGAACATTGATTATACTCCTCTCCAAGATAGCTACGATGAACGTCCTCCTAAGGGAGATTTGCGTCGGCAGGATTTACTCAATCCTCTTTTGCGGAAGTACAAAAACATACACCGATTTGATTATTCCTATTTTTTTTTCGGCAACTGTGTTTTTATCGGCGCCTATGGGGGAAGTTCTCCTGGGTTGGTGAAAAGTAGAAATTATAAAAAATATCGCAAGAAACTTGAGGTGTTGTTTAAACGATTTAGGAGTAAGAAAATTATTTTTGTATCCCATAATGTTCCGTATAACACGAGATTGGACAAGATTGGACAACATGCACATATAGCTGTGCGTGGAAAGCACTATGGTTCTAAGCTTATTCGGAGGGTTATCGATAGGTGGCAGCCGCTTGTGCACATCGGAGGGCATATTCACGAAGGGCGAGGAAAACAGATGCTTGGAAAGACGGTATGTGTGAATCCTGGGGCGGCACATGAGGGACAGGCAGCCGTTATCACTCTGGATGCAGAAAAGGTTAAAGTCACATTTATAAACTGAATCTTTATTATTTTCGCATGTTGTCTGAAAAGGAGAAAGAAGCGGTTCGTGTTGAAGCGCGAGAGATTCTTGCTCGATTTGGCAAGGCCCTTGAGGAAGTGAAGGAACGCCCTGTTTCTTCTTCTGTGTCTGGTACGCTACGTACACTTGGAACGGCGTGTTCTGATGACTATTTTCGAAAACGGATGTTCGCTAATGCGCCCCATAAGACTACGAACAGTATTATTGCGGAGAAGGCGCACTGGTAACTATGGTCGTGAAAAAATCAAAATCTATTGAAAAGATAAAGAAAGGAGACGTTATTAGTGTAGATGGTAAGAAACTTGAGGTTGATAGTCATTATGTATTGATTGATCATGGTGCAACTAAAGAGATGTGTATCGAGCTGTTCGATCCGAAGAAACCTGATGGGGAGGGCGATTTTCAATTGCGATATTTTAACGATCAAGCAGAAGAAACGCTTGATTTTTATGAGTTAGTTAAAGGCGTTATGTACGAGAAGAAGCCGTTTGAGAAAGTTGAGTGGTAGTGTTTCATGTCGCAAGGTATTTAACCTATTTTCTTGATGCTGATATATGAATGTTGAATCTAAGGTTAAGGTGTTCCTTGAGAAGATTAAAAAGGAAGACAAGAAGATTAATGCGTTTCTTGAGGTGAATCCACGCGTGCTTGAAGAAGCTCGTGTGCTTGATTCTAAAAAGGGGAAGAAAGGGCGTCTCCACGGAAAGGTTATTGCAGTTAAGTCCAATATTAACGTGAAAGGGCTGACGTGTTCGTGTGCGTCAAAGACACTTGAGAATTATCGGGCGCCGTACGATGCGACGGTCATTGAGAAGATTAAGGCGGACGACGGGCTTATTATTGGGATGACGAACATGGATGAGTTTGCGGCAGGGTGGTCTGGGGAGACGAGTGCCTTCGGACCGACGCTTAATCCGATTGTTCCGGGACATGTTGCAGGAGGTTCTTCGTCGGGGTCTGCGGCCGCGGTTGCGGCAGGATTTTGCGATATGGCTTTAGGAAGTGAGACGGGAGGCTCTACACGCGTCCCTGCGTCGTTTTGTGGTCTTGTAGGTGTTAAGCCGAGCTATGGAACAGTTTCTCGCTATGGGCTGATTGATTTGTCGATGAGTTTAGATCAAATCGCGCCGCTTGCTCGGACGGTGGATGATGCCGCACTCTTGTTGGAGGTGATTTCGGGGGAAGACGAGAAGGATTGTCGATCGGTGACGATGAGCCCTGTCAAAATAATATCATCTTCA
>CAYHBQ010000027.1:0-8248 GCA_964354995.1 Candidatus Woesearchaeota archaeon
TTTAGCTATTTCATCAAAACTATTGAACTTGCAAAAAAGCACGATGTGCCTGTCGTGTTCGTCAGTTACCCGCACACACTCGAATATGACCAAATCATTACGGAAAAAAACATAACAAAGGAAGACTATTATGCGCGAATATTTACTGAAGTTAATAAAACACTTGACAACTATACGTTTCTTAATTATTATGCTCTCTTCCCTGAAAAAGATTACCTTTTTGGTGATCCTGAACATGTTAACTATATCGGCTCCGAGATTTTCTCAAAACAGTTGTACTCTGATTTACAAACGCTTGGGCCCTCTTCTCCCCAAGAAAGTCAAATTGTCACAGCAAAACGCGATTCTGGGTCGTTTTATGCAGTTTATATTCTTTTGATGCTGACTGTTCTCGAGCTGGGCGTTTTGCTGTTTCTTCTTTTAAGAAAGCACGTTAAAGTTGCTCAAAGCGGCGTAATCCTTCCGTAAGTTTTTCTTGGAGGGTCGTCTTTTCAAGTTTGCCTTCAATAAGTGCATTCACGAATCCTTGTTCATAGAAATAGAGCATGCCGCTCCTAGGGAAGCGCACTTTTTCAACTGAAAAGTTTTTCTCGGCGTTCCGCTCGTCCGAGCGAGGCAGAACTCCTTTGTAAAAGTCCCTGAATACGATTTGGTCTGGAAATGAAACAAGGTCTATATAGAAGTGGCTGTACAAGACGTAATAATACGCTGCGAGTAAGTCGAGATAGTCTTGGTCTTTCAAGCGTGCATTGAGAATAGCAAACCTGTTACGCTCGGAGGCTTTTTTGATGAAAGAGAAATGCTTGAGTCGTTCGTACATCTTGGGAAAATTTCTCTTCAGAAAATTTTTCATGGCTCGGTCCTTGCGATATTTTGACATGGACGATGTAAAGAGAGGATATTTTGCTAAGAACGGTTCGATAAACCGCATGACGTGATGTACATCCGTACCGAGATCGTATTTTTCAAAATAGTCCTTGTTATAATTATATAATTTCTCCAAGTCTTCCTTAAGTCCGAAAAAACACTCATCGGCCATAAAAAAAGGTTTTGTGAGCTCGAACCAAGGAACCCATACTTTACACTTGAACACATTTCCTTTGGGAAGATTTTTTGTGATTTTGAGAAGCGTCTCTTTTTCAGTTGCGATTTTTTTAATGAATTGCGGTTCGATATAGGTATCTGAGCGTGTCTTGAGGACAAACGTTCCTTTAGCGATGTGGGTAAGGCCGACTTCAAGTCCCTTCATCTGCCTCCAGATGAAGTCCTTTCCTTGGTAGTAGGGGCTATTCTCATTTAGTGCGGGATCCTCTGCTTCGATGATTACGACACCTGCTTGCTTAAATGCTTCGTGCATATCGGGGTGCTTTGCGGGCTCGCCGATTCGCGTTGCGAGCATGATGGTGTCTACGAATCCCTCTTTCTTGAGTTGTGCCAAATCTTTTAGAGATTTCTTAAAGACCTCGTATTCTCGGATAAGGCCTGTAAAAAGAACAGTAATCTGCGTCTGCATGGAATTGTGTGTTGGATTCGGTTTAAAGCTTTTTCGACATAATCTGACGGCATAAACTTTAAATATCGAACTTGGCGCGCTTTTTTATGAACATTGATACAGGCAAGATAGAAGCGATATATAACTACGTACGTGCGGGAACGGGCCCCCTAAAGCGTGCGGATGGGTTGTTTGTATTTGGAAGAGCAGACCCTTTAGTAGCCAATAGAACGGCTCAACTGCTTGGAGAGGGCCTTGCAGACTATGCGATTATTGCGGGGGGCATTGGAAAAGATTCTGGCCCGTTAACAAGATTACAGATTCCTGAAGCTCACTATCTCGCGTCACTCCTGGTTGCTGATGGGGTTCAGGGGGATAAATTGTATGTTGAGTCTCGCCCGAGAAACGGAGGCGAGTGTTGTGAGATGGGGCTTGGAAAAATAGTCGAGGAACGTTTGCCTCATGAAGACATGACCGTGGTTATTCATCCTACCTCTCTGAAACGCATTATGGCTATGCTCGAGCATAAGGCCCCTCAACTCGGATTTAAGACGCGATGGCAAGGAACGGGTACGCACTATACGTTTGACTCTCGAAGATTGATTGACCAAAAAGAAGCGGTTGCCGAGCTGTTGCGACTTGCTGATTGGCCCGTTAACAAAGATGCCGCGGGCAACCCCGATCCGTGGTGCGCACCGCAAGCAGATCTACCTTGGGGATTGGTGGATGTTGCACGAGCCTATAGTGCGGCTTGGAAGGCAGAGAGAAAATAATTTCTTAGTGATTGTGTTCGCTTTGTATTCGACCGTCTGGTCTGCCCGTATCATCTTGAATTCGCACGACATCGTCAACGTGGGGTGTTGAGCATTCAAGCATAACCAAATCGGTAAGCGCGCACACGCGGTGCTTCTTAGGAGGTAAGACCGTGATAAACGTCCCTGGACCACATACTCTTTTCTCAATTTCGCCTGCATCGTTTTCTAGCCAGACTTCCGCCTGCCCTGAAATAACATAGTTCGTTTCTTTTTTCTTATTGTGATACTGAAAACTTGTTTGATTTCCTGCATTGAGGATTATCCTTTTGTAGCAATAATCCCCATCGAGGTGTAACCATTCTTCGCGCCCCCAAGGCTTGTCTACAATTTTCGGAGGATTTCCGTAGAAATCTTTACTTAAGGGAAGGTCACTTGCCATTTAATGCTCCCTGGTAGTGCCCAATCGTGCCCATGATGTTGTTTATGATTGTTTCGTTCATGTCTTCTGATTTGTTGAGTTCAGAGAGTATCTTTTTATAACTATCTGACGTGAAATGATAGTGTCCTGCGATGGTCGCACAGAGAAACTTATTTGCTTCGGTGTTATTATGCAACCATTTCTTCCACTTCCCGCCCTTGTAAACTTCATCGACAAATGCTTCAGTGTTAATACCGTAGATGGAGCACTTGTTAAGCACGGTTTGGGTTTGAATGACGCCCAGTTGGGGGGCGATGTTCATAGCGTCTACGAGACCTTTACGTGAGGCTATTTCTTCTTTAGTAAGATAATCTGCGTTGTGCTCTTTGAGCTTTAGACCCTTTTCTCTTATTTTCGCACCCATTTGTTTTACAAAGGACTCATTGAAGTTGCCGACTTGCTGAATTTCCTTTACCAGACTGCCGGTCTGCACGACAAAGAACTCTGGCTTGCAAAATTGGGAAAAGAAATCAATTTCGTGCTCGACTTCTTTCAGATTCATAACGCCATAATTTGTACCCATGTTTTCATCGGTCCCTATTTCAAGCATTATTTTCGGATTAAGGCTTAAGCAGTATTCGACTGCTTTTTTTGCTTCCCCCAATACAAAATCTCGATCTCCTTTGAGATGGCAGAAATCTATATGTATGAGATCGAAGCCGTTTTCGATATCGGAACGAATCGTCTTATACGTGTCTTCGAGATCATAATTTCCATTGAAACCTGGGCCGCAGTGATCTCGGCAGACAACAACATTGCTCTGGGGATAGAGAGATTTCATGCTTCGTATAAATTCCATATAGTGCTTTGTCGTCCAGTTATTGACGTATCCCCCTGCGTGGTCAATTTGATTTTTTGAAGCGATGAGCATGAGTGGTGTGCGCATATAGTTCGAATATCTGAATATAGCTTCGATGATTTCAGGGCTCATAGGCCCTATAGCTAACTGTGCTTGTATCATTGTAGAACTCCTAAGTCTTTGAGGGCAGTATATAATTTTAACTTTCCCATGTGATAGAGCATCATATCGAACGGTGCTTGATGAAGAGGAGCCATGTTAAGGAATACAAGCGCCGTGATGAGTTTAACTTTCTTGAGATCGAAGCCGTTTTTAACAATGAATTCTTCGCACTCTTCTTTCGCGTCAAGAAGGTCATTACCAATCGTATAATTGTAGTAAACACTTTGCCCACTCATATCGAACGTGAATCCCCCTTTCTTTATTATTTGGTATGAAATATTAACACCCCCGTACATCTTTGCGAGGTCGTAATATAGGTCCCCATGGTCAACCGACCCCCCAAAGTCTTGTCTCCAGTCAAGAATGACAAATTTTGGTAAAGAATTGGCCGCATTTCTCGTAACAAGAATGTTATCAAATTGTAAATCTCCGTGGAAATTGGTCGGGATTCCGTCTGTAATGAAATTCCAATCTATTTTTTTTAGGAGTTCGTTCAAGGGAGGTACTTGTACGCCATTAATAATGTTCCAGTCGTCCGCGAGGTTTGTTTTGTCATAGAATTTTTTCAACCGTTCGAAGGTTTTTTCTTTATAAAATTGTTCACACGTCGCTTTAAACCGTTCTGCTTCTTCATTCGAGAGTTCTGACTTTTTCCAAAGACTTGTTTTGAGCCAAACCAAAAAATCCTTAACAAGTTGACGGTTCAACACATTATACATAACCTGCCCGTCAAGCTTTTTGTATGCATAAAAGTTCCCTTGCATGCCTTCAATTTCTGGGCAAAGACCCTTGAGATTCTTCGAGCGTTTATATCGATTTTCGGTTATGCTTTTATCTGCGAAATATTTTATGACCTTTCCATTCACGAAGTAAATAAACTCGTTTCCTTTACTAAAGTCAAATCTTTTTTCTCCGCCTGAAAAGTTTTCATTTGTTTCTTTGTAACTTTCTAGTGTGCCGGTGTCGAACCATGTAAATGCCGTAGGCACTAGTTTATTTTCTATAAGCGATTTGAAACCGTTTGAGACTTGGATTTGACCCTTAATGGGCTCTTTGTTGTTTTCGAGGGCGTTCCAGAAGTGTTCGTAGTCACGCACTCCGGCAAGACCGATGAATGCGAATTTGTTATCAGTTTTTATTTTGTCGTCGAGTTGGTATATTAAGTTGTTTTTTATTTTCACTGTGCAATATCGCTCTGTTTCTTTAACGGGTGCGATGCCGAACCAGTTTTCGTTGGGTTCGGGGATATCTTCGAGTACAATGGTATCTGATGTGACAAAAATAAAGGGGCATTGTAAGTGAGATTTACATTCAAGAAGTGCGTGACCGGGGCCGGTTCCGGGACCGGCATATTTTTCTGACTGCACGAACGTAAACCTGCGATCGTTGTGAGCTAATGTCAAATAATCCATGACCGTTTCTTTTTTATGACCGAGAGCGAGTACGATTTCGACTTGTTTAGGGAATTTTTCGATGATGTATGAAATGGCTGCCTTGAAGTTAATGGGTAATATCGAAGAATGAATGCTTCTTGTGAGCTCTCCCATTTGACTGCCTATCCCTCCCGCCAAGATACAGACTTTATAATGCATAGTTATTCCCCTTTGTACCCCGTTCCATTAGGATAGTTTTCGAGGGCGTGCTTGTAAGCATTCGGTGCGCCGGTGTCGAACCATGTGAATATTTTAGCCACCATGTTTTTTTCTAAAAGTGATTTGAAACCGTTTGAGACTTGAATTTCGCCTGCGATAATGTTTTTGTTGTTTTCGAGGGCGTTCCAGAAGTGTTCGTAGTCACGCACTCCGGCAAGACCGATGAATGCTAAGTTGCCCTCTACACGTACCTTGTCATCAATACGCACGATGTTTAGACGTTCATCAAGTTTCGCTGAACAAAATCGCGTTGTGTCGGGCACTTCTGCCAGTCCGAACCAGTTTTCGTTGGGTTCGGGGATAGGCTCTTTAACGAGCGTGTCTCCTGAGAGAAAGACGAAGGGACATTGGAGATGTTCTTTGCACTGCAACATTCCATAACCGGGACCCTTGAATCCCTCTGGAGAGGGTTTGTCTTCGACGAAGGTAATTTTTCTAGCGGGATAGGCATACGTTAAGAAAGTTTTGAGATCTTCTTTTTTGTAATTGAGCGAAATTATTATTTCGACATCTTCGGGGAATTTTTCGATGATATGGCAGATAGTCGGTTTTCCTTGAACGGGAATAAGCACTTTATTGTAATATTTAGAAAATTCACCCATCCGGCTCCCGATTCCGCCTGCAAGAATAATTACTTTGTAGTTCATTTTTTTGTCCCTAATAATTTTTTGTTAATAACAATGCAAGCATCACACACCGCCCCCTCTCCTGATTTTGAGGGAGTTACGTACTTTGCCCAGCGCTTGGCTTCTATGCGCGCGTTTGCAGGAGCAATACCAAACATGCAATCTCGAATAACGGGTGCATCGAATATGCCATCACCCATGAAGATGGTGTTCTCAAATCCAAACTTTTCCTTGATATACTTGTGCCTATCTCCTTCCGTTACAAGTTCAATCGGATACCCCATGTCGTCAATTCGTTTCTTCGAAATAGGAAACCCGCGTTTATCGCTCGTTATGAATCGAATTTCTACTTTGTCCTTGATGAGTTTAAGGCCGTCGGCATCATGCGGACCGAATACCTTAAACGCCTTACCTTTAGGTGAATAGAAAAACTGACCCGTGGTCATCACTCCATCTACATCTAATATAAAATATAGTTTCTTCATTGTGTCTGCGTATCAGCCATCTTAACACCGCATTAAATGCCGGTGTCCTTATCGGCGTCTTACACAATACGGGATCTATCAAGTAGAGGTTTATAAGGTTTATGAAAGTGCGAAGATATTTTCTGTAAGTCAAGGTTTAAAAAGGCAACCCTTATTTCTTTTTTATGAATGAGGTGTTGTTTGGACCCCTCCCTTATGAAGAGATTTTGCAAGTAGTCGCAGAGAGAATCCGTTCTGAGAAAGAAGGTCTTTTTCCTACCCGTGCAGAAGCGGTTGCCGTTGAGGGGCTATCTAACACCGGGAAGTCAATGCTGGCTAAACGACTTGGATTTTGCCTGAATGAAAGAAATGTTGACACGTTATTCATTGAGGGAGATTTATTTCAGAAAAGCCGTGAAGAATCGATGGAGGCCTACGCCTCTGCTCTTGTGGGAGTCGCAAATGGGCAGGGCGTTCCAGACGATTTTCCTTCGAGAGTTTGGAACTATGGAAAGATGCAGACAGAACTGCTTGACCCTATTGGAAGGTTTAATGATTCTTCCGATCTTGTTACTGCGTTAACCATGCGAAATGTTTTATCAGAGAAAAAAGCAGGCACCGAACATGATGAAACCTACACTCTCACTAGGGGGACAATTGCATTCATTGCGGGAATGTACTTGAGACAGCTTCCGCAATTTGATAGGGTTCTATTTCTTGATGCCGCTCCCGAGACCGTTATACAAAGAAAGATAGAACGAACTGCACGCATGGGGGTCTCGCGGAACCCTGAAGTTACTCGACGTATGGTCTCTCAAGTTGAAGTCCCCGCTATGCGAGTTCATCTCCATGAGAATCGCGCTCAAACAGGCATTGTTTTGGATACGAACGACTTCGAAAAGGTTATAGGGTATAGGCTTGAGGGATATTCTACCCCCTACTATTAGCTCGAACTCTTTTCGCTTATTTTAAATATAACCGGTATTGAGTCTATTCATGCGCAAAGAGTTCGAGGAGCTTCTTGAAAGAGAACTTGTGCGATTGCATGACATTGGAGTGTCAAAGCGACCGGAGCGTGTAATAAAGGGATTTACGTCCGATCGCTGCCCTCGTGCGCTCATTGACGGCAAGCCCGTTCTTTTGTTTAACTCTAACGACTATCTGGGTTTACGTTTTAATTCGGTTATCCACGCTGCGGAGAAAGAAGGGCTTGATTCGTATGGCAGCGGCGCGGGGGCCGTGCGATTCATTTCGGGCACTCTTGAGGTTCACACGGAACTTGAACGGGCGCTTGCACATTTTCACGGAAGAGAATCGGCCATGATTTTTTCTTCTGCTTTTTCTACGAACGTTTCTATCATTCAAGCGCTTGTGCGGGGGCCAGGTGCTGACTCGCTCGTGACGGATGACGTGCTTATAATTTCAGATGCTCTAAATCATCGAAGCATTATAGACGGCATTCGTATAGCAGGTCTGCCTTCGCAACAACGGTTGGTATTTACCCATAACGATTATCATGACCTTGAGAGACTTGTGAAAGAAAATGCAGGAAAGTTCAAGAGAGTTTTGATTATTAGTGATGGTGTATTTAGTATGCTTGGTGAAGCGCAAAACGTAAAGAAAATACGCGACATCTGCGATAACCATAGTGGTTTGTTTGAGTTTGGAATTACGTTTGTACTTGACGATTCGCATGGTGTTGGTTGCTTTGGTGCAACGGGGAGAGGATGTGAAGAGGTTTCGGGCTCGCAGAGCGCCCTTCTCGTGGGCACATTGGGCAAGGCGTTTGGTGTTGAGGGAGGCTATGTTGTTGGAGGGAA
>CAYHBQ010000028.1:0-7513 GCA_964354995.1 Candidatus Woesearchaeota archaeon
CTATACGATGCGAGCAACGGAATACATCAGCAGATTTGTTTTTTAAAGTTATCTCTACAGAGAATTAAGCAGCTTCTAGTAACCCAGAAAGCGTTTTCAAGCGAGGTTTATCTTCTTTCGTCGGTTCTGCTTGGTGGGTAAGCTCATCGTAGCTACGCCATAAATGAGAAAGAACGCGTGCAACATCTAACCCTACATCTTCCTCTTCTAACGCGGGCGGAAAGGCATATCCACTATGTTTGGTTTTGACGGTAGGTAGGCCATTCTCATCAGGTTCGCCAGGTACATTGTAGGTCATTGTAATATACACGCCTGCGCAAGCTCCATCCCATTCAAGGACACGTACGGTAAGATCTTGACGCAATTTATAGGGAGAAGCAAATATACGACTTCCCGCAAGAAGTGTTTCAGTCCATGTCTGAACCATATCATAAATAGAAGAACGAGTTATTTAAAGTTTCCTAAGTGTCATTTTCAAGTCATGACATACGATAGATTTATAAATAACCTTCGCTCTTATAAATCATGAACAAAAACGTCTTCAAACTTCTTGTACCTCTTTTTGCGATTATCTTGCTTTCAGGCATAGCTTCTGCGTACTACTACGGGGACGGCTATAAGAAAGAATATACGGTCAAAGAGACGTATGATGACTATGGATATAGCTATTACGAAAAGAATACTGATAAAAGTCCATGGGGCGAGGTAACGACTTACAAAAAGATTAAAGACAATGATGGATATGCGTCTCCGTATAGAAATCGCGTGGGCGATTATTGGAACGATGGGCCGAGCGGGTATTCACGCACCTATCGCATGACTAATACCTACGGTGATGAGTGGCGTCATATGGGGTATGCGTGGGACGATAGTTATCAACGCGATCGATACGATACACAATACACGGACTATTATTATAATCCTCGTTATTTCTATAATGGAAATACGTACAATTGGGAAGGCGATGAACCTCGCTGTGCAAATAGTAACAGCGGACGATGGAGCTCAGTTAGCTACTGCGGTAACAATATCTATCATTATAGTTGGTAATTTTGCGGAATGTTTGCATTTTTTCTAAAGAAAACCTAAGGGCAATCTTTAAATAGTTAATAATATAAATATTATTCATATTATTGTATGGTAAAAAGGGTGCTCAGCGTTACGGTTGATGAAAATGTATTTAAGACTTGGAAAGAATATTCTGAAGAGGAATGCGTCAATTCGTCAAAACTGATTGAACGAATGCTTAGGGAGCACTTACAAAAGAGGGGGAAACATGTTACTAAATAAACTTCTTTTTGGGTTTTTCTGTTTAGCGCTTGTTATCTTTGCGATTGGTTCTGCGTCTGCAGCTATAGGGCTGACAAGTTGTACGAATGCGACCTCTTCCTCAGGACAGTATGAACTGTTGAGCACGCTTACATCAAATGCTACCTGTTTAACGCTTAACGCGAGCAATATGGATCTTGACTGCAAGGGAAATTCTATCTGGTTTGGAGCAAATGGGGGGAATGGAGCGATAGGCATTAACGTTCTCTTCGGAGTCGTTCCTTTGCAAAATATTACCATTCGAAATTGTGTTATCCGGGATATTAATGTAAGTGGAACAACAGGGTATGGGATCCAGTTTACAAAAACCTCAAGCTCTTTCATTTATAATAATACCGTTTTGACCAACGGCTCTTCTTCAAATCATGGTATCTATTTCAACACGAATTGCAATAATAATCTGATAGAAAATAATACTATTTCGGCGTTCGGTACTTCTACGGGGAACTATGGTGTGTATCTTTTATCGGCATCAGATGAAAATATTATACGACGAAATGTCATAACTGGTACGGGCACGACCACGAGTCATGCGATTCTCATCTCAACGGGAACGAGTGACACGGAAGTTATCAATAATACTCTGAGCACTCTTTCAACAACAACGACTGGAAACACGGATGGCCATATAGTCTATGTAACGACGGGTAGCGGGCGCAATCTCTTTGTCGATAATATCGTGTACGGGCGTTCAGCGGCAAGAAATTATGCCTTCTATTTCACCGCTTCAGCGAATAACAATACGATTGTGAATAATACGCTCTTTGCAAATCATACAGAAGGTACGAATTATGGTGTGTATATTCTCTATGGGTCTTCAAATAAAGTTACGGGTAATAACCTTGTGGTGAATGGCACTTCCCTTACGGGGGTTTTTCTTTCTTCTGCAAATAATAATCTTGTTGAAAACAATAGTGTAACGCTCCTCGGTGTGACGTCAGTTACAGGTGCCCAAGTGACTTCTTCTTATGGAAACCGTTTCGGTAATAATACTTTTGCCGTCAATGGACGTACTGCAACTAATACCGGTATTGGTTTAACGTCGTCGTATACTAATGAATTTAATAATAATACTATCAATGTAACGGGCACGACTCCGATATATGGGTTTTATCTTCTCTATTCAGAGTCTAATGCTATCACTCGCAATAATGTTACGGTCTTTGGAACGACTGCAAATAGCCCCCTTTTTCTATCAACCGCTTCTGAAGAAAATCGGGTTACCAATAACTCTTTTAGTGTTTTTGGTAATACGACTCTCAATTATGGAGTGTACTTGACTCAGAACCGGAATAATCTTATTGAAAGCAACAACATAACGACTAACGGAACCACAACCAACTACGGCATCTATCTGCTCACTGCGGCGAATCTTAACACGATCAAGAATAACATTGTACGGACGGGAGGGTTAACGGCAAATTATGGCATGTTTCTTTCTGCTTCTGAGGGCAATAAAATTATCGGTAATCTTATATTCGCAAATGGAACTACCATATCGGGCACGACTAACAATTGGGGGATTCATCTTGCGGTTAACTCTGAGTCAAACCTTATTGCTAATAATACGGTACAAACATTTGGTGGGAGCACCAATTATGGTCTCTCGCTGATAACAAGTTCGCGGCGTAACACTTATGAAAATAATTTTGTCTATACGTCCGGAAATAATAATTCTAACCATGGTTTGTTTATTTCCGAGGCTCATCGCAATATCTTTAGGGAGAACGTTATCAATACCTCTGGGAATGGAACTAACTTTGGGGTGTATATTCAGTCAAGCTCAATGAGTAATATCTTCCAAAATAATACTATTTCAACATTTGAGTATGCAAATAGGTCAACTTCTCCCGCGTTTGCCTTTCTCTTTGTAGCGCCCGGATACCCGGTTAATAATACTCTGCAAGGCAATAACTTGTTTTCCATAGCAGGACCCGATTTGCGATTTGAAACCGCGAGCCTCAATGATACCACGTTGGTTGATCAGGCTGTAGGAAATTACACGTTTACAGGGATTGGAGGGATTTTGATTGTTCGAAATACGACCGCAGGCGAAATACGATTTCTTTCACCGGTTAATGGTACAAACACAAGTTTCAGTGATCGCGTTACCGTCCGCGCTAATTTTGTAAAAATCGATGAGTACACCCGAGAACTTAATAAATCGGCGCAGGTAACAATTTACAACATTCCGACCGCTTCTACTGAGCTACAAATTGTTCGTAATGGGGTGGCTTGTCCTGTTGAACTTTGTCAAAATCTTACTTCTTTGCAGGCAGGCAATGTTACCTTTACCGTAATAGGGGGAGGTAATTATTCTATCAACTCTAGTTCAAGCGTTCCTTCCCTTATTTTGAATCAACCCCTCTCTTCATTCAATGCAACGTACAAGGACCTTTCGTTTAACTTTACGGCCTCTGACGATGTTTCTTCAATTCTTTCCTGTACACTTTCACTTAATGATTCGCTTAATCAAACAAATCAGACTGTGAGTACAGGAGTATTGACAAATATGGTCATTTATAACATGAGCGAGGGAAACTATTCGTGGTATGTTGAATGCTTTGACGGTAGCAACAATACTAATCGTTCTCAATCTCGAATCTTGAATGTTTCTTATTCTATTCCTACGGTCACGTTTAACTATCCTCAGGAAGATGCTTACTTTAACAACATAAGTGCCGTGTCAATTAATTACACGGTCTATGACTCGAGTCCCGCCAATATGACTGTCTGGCTTTATGGCAACGGAAGTTTACTTGCGACTTCATATAATATAACGAATGGTACGTTACTGAACTATAGTTGGAGCACGCTCGGGTTGGGAATATATAATTGGACGGTTATCTCGAGTAATGGTCTGAAGAATTCTTCCACGGGTCATCGTTATTTCAACGTAAGCAATTTGACGATTAGTTGTGAAGCGGGTGGCTCCTATCAAGAAGGGGCTCTTGTTTTAGTACAGGGCAACCTTTCAGACGGGCGTTCGGGATTAGGACTTTTACAGGCAAATGTTAGTGTTTATGAAGATGGAGCTTACGCTGCATCGCGGAATTTGACTTCTCTTTCAGATGGGAGTTTTCAGACGACGCTAGGGGGGTTAGCTATTGGAAATTATACGCTTAATACATCGTTCGGATACAGGGGATATCTCTCGTATTGTAACGATTCTTTCACCATAGTTTCTGAAGGAGGACCTGATGCTTCAAATGCTTCTTTGTTCCTTACGAAAGTCGCGTCGGTTTCTTCACTTACCTATGCGGAAATTCGCTATAATATTACACTTTCTCTGGTAAACGCTGGAGGGAGCAATGCAACTAATGCCAATATAACGGATATCAATTCGACTTCATCCCCGTATATGTTAGATACACTTGTTGCTGGCCAGTCTATTATGCGAAGTTATGTCCTCTCGTTTGCACGCTCTAATACGACTTCTATTGCAATGTTGTCTGGTGCTACGGCTTTGGCGATAGATGCAAAAAGTGACAACCTCTTGAGCGTTTTTGCTCAATCGCTCAATGTGACTGTTCCCGCAAACGTATCTGTTACTCCTGCCTCTTTGGTTTTAGATAAGATTGTAACGTTCTACAACGTTTCAAACACAACTATAGCCTATAATATCAGCTTGAGGCTTGTAAATACGGGGGGTAGCTCTTCGACGGAGGCCAATATCAGCGATGCCGACTCTTCTTCTTCACCTTATATGATTGGGGCGCTGGCTGCAGGTGACTCTGTTTTTAGAAGTTATCTCGCAACATACACGAGAAATTCTACAACCTATTATGTTAATCTCTCACGGGCCCAGAGTTACGCATTTGATTCCTATTCGAGTGTTTTGCTCAGAGCCAACGCATCTGATATTACAATTCCAGTGCCTACCACCGAACTCGGACAGCAACTTGCACTTGTCAAAAACGCTTATTTCAATTCGGAGAATGAGACTGCTGTTAACTATACGCTTGCAGTCGAGGTTATCAATGCAGGCGGTGTTGATTTACAAGGAATAACAGTCATCGATTCTGATTTAAATATTAATCAGGTGATTGCATTGAATCAAACCCAGACGTGGAACTCAACGGGTTCGCTGATTATTCAGAAGGAGGCTTCCAATTCTGAAAGGACGTTTGCAAAGTCTTCTGCCACCGTCAATACAGTTACTTATCAATCAAATCAGATTAAAATAAGTATTCCGGGATACGGTGGACCTGCCGATACGATTGTGTATGCTCCCGCACAGGTCAATGCATCTACCAGTTTTGATTCGACTATTGAAATTGTAAATCAAAATCCCGATATAGGCAAAAACTTTATTGTAGACTATTGGATTACTTCTAACGACGAAACGACTAATTATACATCGGGTCAACAGACGATTTATGTTGCTGCATCTGGGTCAACTAATTTGACGGCGACGCTCACTTCTCCTTCCGTTAATGGGACGTATCGTTTGCGGGCATTGACTAGTTATATTGGTGGTCCTGACTTTGCCTATGACAGTTTTTTGGTCGGCTCCGAATCGGAGGGTGGCGATGAAGGGGATTCTGATGAAGGTTCAAGTGGAGGTAGTGGCGGAGGCGGAGGTATAACGGGTGCTGCCGTGGACACTGTTGTGTGTACTTCTCCCTATATGCGCTACGGGCTCGAATGTTGTTTGGACGTCAATAATAACACTCTTTGTGACCGTGATGAATTGCCGAAGGAATCCGAAACTAAAAATGATACGCCTATCCCTCTACCCGAGGAAACGTCCTCTCGTTCGTTTATCAGCAGTCTTGTTGCCTATGTGGGGAGCTCTTTCTTGTTCATTCGTAGCGTACTTTCTGTTGCTCAGAACAGATTTGCTTTCGGTATAGGTGCAGGTATTGTCGCTATAGGAGGTATAATCTTCTTTCTTAGAAGGGTCATTTTCCATTCTCGCAACTCGCTTGGAAGCTCTAATCGGATAAAGAATATTATTGGGAAGAGCGTGTATGCAGAAAATGGGAATGGAATAGGGGTTGTGAAAGAAATCTATCTTGAACACTATAAAATCTATGGATGGATAATTCAGGTCAACAGTCGTCTTGCTAAAAAAATAGGTTATAAGCGTATTATGGTTAAACAAAAGTACGTTAAAGCGATTGGGCGGACCATGATTATCGATGAGCGCATAGCGCATCATCTTGATCGTTACCCTGTTCCACACTCCCATAACCTTTAAATTACATCTTTAACAGAAACCTCTGCTATGGCGCATACAGAGGTGGTTGAGAACTTTCAAGGGCTTATTGCAGCGCTCGATCCGCGTTCTTCTTCTAAACGGGAAGAGGAAGTTGCGGTTCCCGAGGTTGTTTTTTCAGGACCGGTTGATGAACGATGGTCTCTGTACGAACAGGGAAAGCATCTAGGGCCTCTGCGGTTCTCTAATGGCAAGACGCAAGCAGACATTGTTGAAGAAGTTGTTCGTGCGATACGTTCGGGTACGAAAATAGTATTTATTCATGGCGTATGTGGAACGGGCAAGTCTGCTATTGCACTCAATATCGCGCGACAGCTTGGTCGCGCTTCGATTGTGGTTCCTGTAAAGACGTTACAACGGCAGTATGAAGAAGACTACATGGGGAAAAAACATGTACTCAAACCCAATGGGCATAAGCTCAAGATTGCTATGATTACGGGTCGTGAGAATCATGACTCGGTTATTGAACCGGGTCTTTCATGCGCAGACCCTACGTTACCTGATACGATTCGCCTGACTGAAAAGAATTGGACGCATTTGCAAGAGTATTACAATCAAAATCCTTACATTAAACATAAAGGAGACTTGTCTTTGAAAAATCTGAGGCGCATCTCTATTGCTCCTGCAAATCCGTACTGGAGCCCGATTGTACCTGTTCATTTTGAACTCGAGATGCCTGATGCGCGAAAACGCCGGTATGTGGGGCTTGATGGTTCTGAATTTATTTTCTATCAGCGTAAGAAAGGATGTGGCTATTACGACCAATACAATGCCTATCTTGATGCAGACGTGATTATGTTTAATGCAGCGAAGTACAAAATTGAGACTCTTAATAATAAAAAGCCTGCAACAGATGTGGAAATTATTGATGAAGCCGATGAATTTCTTGATAACCTTACAGAACAGCAGACACTCAATATTTCTCGTTTAGCCAACAGTCTTAATTACCTTGCTCCCATTAAT
>CAYHBQ010000029.1:0-7411 GCA_964354995.1 Candidatus Woesearchaeota archaeon
CACAATCGTCCGCGGTTCAGGAAGACCATTGCTCGCGTGGAACGTAACAATAATATTTCCCTTGGGGTCGAGGTCGTGTGCGCGCTCGATAGCAGAAACCATTTCTCGCTCAGCTTGGATACGTTGCTGAGGGTCCCACCCTCCTCGACCGATGCCCGTTGGTTCTACTAGCGGACCATGAAACGTAAGTTCAACATTTGCAAGTTTTTTGAGGCGATTAATTTCCTTGAAATGTTGTTTAGGAATGTTATCCATAAGGCCGAGCGCGCCTTCTCCTTGGCCTCCGATGTTGACGCCCGATACTTCGATATTGCGCAGACCAGTGCTTATTTTTTTCGATACAGCGTCAATTTGGTTTGCCGTTTGGGGGTTAGAAGGTGCGGAGAATACCCCTGCACGAACTGACGTGCCTGTCAAGTACGGAGAATTTGAATCTCTGTCGAATTGATACTTCGGCTCAAGCGTATATTGTGCGCCTTCATAGATTGTCGGAGGAAGAGAATAATCACCCATAGGTGATTATGAATGAGCGTTTATTTAAGGCTATCGTCGAACTCGTCGTGGCTTGTTGGCGTCTTGGAGGTTTTCTTCACGGTACATGTCATATCTTCTGTCTAGGGCATCATCTTGCCCTGTGGGGCGCAAGGTGAACGGGTCTTGCTGCATGGGCGGGCCGACAAACCGTTCTTGAGACCTCGTACTTGGGCCTTGACGTTGACCTAAGGTGATGGCAGGTGACGCAATACGTGTATGAGTGGCAAGCCGGTCATCTGCCTTAGCTTCACCATGCATTACCGTATATCGTGCCGTGCTACTTTGCGCAGACATCGCCGTATACCGTTCCGCATCGGTGCGCGTCGTATATCCCGTGGGGCGGGCCGATTCAACTTCTCGAGCGCGTGGTTCGACAGGGCGTTCGGAAGAAGTTGAAGTAGGCGCAGGTAACGTTCGCAGTGTGGGGGTTGACGCATGGGATGCGATAAACGACGTTTCTCTTTCTGATTCGAGTGTTTCAACTTCGGCGTCGAGACTTTCGGAAGACTCTTTTTTTGGCTCAACAATTTTTATAGGGGACTTGATTTCGGTAATTTTCGGAGGAAGGCCCCTCGCACTCTTTTTTGCCATAGACTTAGAGATTGTCAAAGTATAAGACCATTTCGTTTGGCTTATTACCAGCTTTTTCTGAGGGCTCTAACGTGTGGATGTTTTTTCATTTTTTAGGCTTCCATTTGTAGATAGTATCGTGATGATCAAAATAATAAAGAACAACGGTTTTGCGAACATGGTCGATTTTGAATATTAGAACAAAATGTGTGTCGATATGTACCCGATTGAATCCTTGTAAAGGTGAATGAAGAAATTTATAGACGTGTCGTGGACTGGTGCGCATTTCATGCACCTTTTTGTTAATCATTTCCAACTGACGAGGATTTTTCCGTGCAAGCTTCTCAAGAATTTTATCTAGTTCTTCCTTAATTTCAAGCTCGTACATAGCACTATCTTGTATAATGATTCAATAAATCGCCTTTAATTTTAATAGTTTTCTGTTTCTCTATACCTCGCATTTTAGCAATGAATTCGGGTCGCAATTCAGGTTCGTCTTCTTCTTCAATATATTTGTTCACTACAAACTCTATGGCCTGTGCTTTATCTTGTAAGCCATACTTAGCTTTCACTATATTTAACACGCGATTGGTGTTTTCATCGATTTCTATAAGGGCCTTTACCATCTTAGTTTAGGTTATTTTGACTTAGTTAAGCTTATTTATAAAGGTTTTGTTTTTAGGGTTTGCGGATATCTACTATCAGCAACAAATTTGTAGCCATCGTGAACCGAACCCACATCTCCGCGTTTTTGCTGTTCGGTATTTGCCGTTACCACGTAGGCATCATGTGTGCTTTCTTGTAGGTTTCAAATACCGTTTTACACTTGTCACGCGCATCGATAGCGGCTTGTGAACGCACTATTTTTTCATAGGTGCTATCTGGAGTAAGTTCAATTTTCTTTTTTCCATCCTTGTCTTTCTTTTCTTCTTTTTTCTCTTTCTTTGAGCCAAACCATGAAAACATGACTGAAAAAGGATTGATGTCTTCAGAATCGTCTGATTTGTTTTCTTTCTTTTCTTCCTTTTTTGGGTTGAGAAAATCTTCGATGTCTTTTTCTATTTGGGCTAAACTATCTGTTGTTGCGCCTTCGATGAGCCCTAGGGTGTCTCTGAAGTTGTCGCGAGAGATTTCATCTTTTAACACAGTAAGCTCATCGTCGGTAAGCGCACAGGAAAAGAATGACGCTTCGGTGCGTCCTCCGAAGGTAAATCCCTGTTGCCCCGAGCGTTGGGGAATTCCTCTAAACCTGAAATCGACAAGCACACAGGCGTTGTAACCCTTTTTTGTAACCGTCTTAAAGAAGTTAGGCAAGTCTCCTGTTGCAACGTCGTCCGCGGGATCGTATCCTGCTTGTGCGATAACGGATAATTCGAGGAGCAACGTGTTGAATGCAGTCACGAGTGCGGCGGTTTCAGTCGCGTTTTGTTCTAACTTTTGAGCGGCCTGTAAATACGGTTTCACCCAGCGCGCATAGAGTTTGAGGGCGCTGACTTGGCTTTGCAAATATTTGCGCTCGATTTCAAATCTTTTTTTTAGTTCAATTTCTGATACTTCGACCCACTTAAAAAATTCCGCGAGACGCTGTTGTAAGATGCGGCGTACGCGCTCGTTTAAATCGAGACCACCGTCTTCGGGTTTTGTAAGGAGCGGTTTCAGTTCGGGGTCGTTTATTGCCATAAACCCATCAATCAACGTGACGTAATCGTACTGTTGTGCCATTGCTTTTACCGACGTATTGCCTCGTTTTATGTCAACATTATCAAGCCATACTTGTTTGAGTGCAAGGAGGTACGCGATTTTTTCCGCGGGGTTTTTAGCATTCTTGTAACTGTCATAGGTTTCTATGCGCAGTTTAAACTCTTTAAGGTCATACAAAATGTTGAGCACTGATTTGAGCACCGTGTTAACGTTGCCTAAGATTTTGCTCGCCTCTTCTTGCATACGCGTCGCTTTCTGCCCCATCTCCGAAAAATGTCCTGACCCTGGGGCAGCAACGAAGTTGTCCACAATCTTGTCTACTTTCCTAAAGGGACCATTAAGAAAATCGAGAATCCAAAAATAAATGGGTTCGAGACTTTCGCTGGGAGAATCGTATACGAGTTTATGGAGCGCGAAGGGCGCTTTGTACCCTGAAGCCTTCATGGGGGTTAGTTTTGCCACATCGATATCGAAGGTTTCGTCAGGGGCAACTAACTTTGCCGCTTTTGCGGCTGCAAGATATCCTTCTTCCTTAACAATCCTCTTGACTTCTTTACGTATTTCTTTTCCAGACGAAGGATCGCGCTCCATGCAATATACATCGGGCACAATTGCTGCAATGAGTTTTTGAATATCTACGACCATCTCTTTTATACGTTCACGACGAGAAACGTTTATTTAAAAGTTCCCTTTGAACGGTTAAGCTCGATACATCAAACGTTATGAGAGCAGATTTATATAGAAGGGTCTTTTGTTGAGTGAATGGTGGTTGATGTGCTCGATTTGACGAGCCTACAAAAGCGAGGGCTTCTCAAAATTCCCCGTGAAGAAGAATCGACTCCCGATGTGATCGACCTTACGCAAAAGACGTCAGCCACATCTAATGCACAGGTGCCTACGAGGAGCGCGACTTCTGATACGGCAAGCGCATTTGATTTTTTATCGGGATTCGCACAGTTGGGTGCACAGGGGTCTTCAGCACATACTCCTTCTGCGGAAACAACTCCTTCTGCGATTTCATCAAGTCATGGCGATGTGGTGGGGAAACTAGATACTATTCTCTCCAAGATTGAAGATACGATGTATAAGATAGAGATATTGAGTGGTCGTGTGGCACAGATTGAATCTAGATTAGGACAGTAATCTTAAAAGTGGTTTGCGAGGGCATGCGCGTCTCTTGGAGTTTGAGCGATTTCAAGGTCGAGAACGTGAAAATCAAGACTTTTCTTGAAAAAGAAGGTGGGACGAGTAACGGGTCTATTGATAAGATATCCTAACGTTGCACGCAATATCTGCTCTTCGCGCATATCGCGTACGTCTGGTTCAATACTCTCTCCCGGGCTTACGACTCGTAGTTGGCGTATTCCATAGGTATGAGTTACCTTCCCATGCGCAATATCGATTACGTCTCGACCAATAACCAATTCTCCCTGCTCTTGGGGAAGCGCTTCAACCCCGTAATGATTATCGGAGTTTGCTAAAGCAGCATAGGCTAGATTTGCGCGTGCGACTCCCGTATCAAGCGCGCGTTGTACGTCTGAGTTCACACTTGCTCCCGAGATACGGGCGCGTTCAATAGGATTGTTGATTTCTATAACGGGTTGTCGGAAATTATAATCCCATACTTTAGTGACCATTCTCGTCTCCGCGCATAACCCTATTTAAACGTATTGGGAGTGGAGAGTGTGGCGTTTAAAAGTAGTCATATCAACTTTTAAATAAGACCTTTCTTTGAGTAGATTATGAGGGACTTTTCACCCGAGATTCTAGCACATGCCTTGCAGAATGCGATTGAGTTTGGTAACGCAGATCCTGCAAAAATATTGCCTAAACTATTTCAACATGGACTTGACAAAAAGGACATCAAAGAGGTTATGCCTCTCGTTATTGAATTTGTAAAACGTGTTAATAAGATGGATGCAAAACAGCGCGAAAGCACGTTCGTATCGGTTAAGCAGCATCTTCCCCTAGAACATGTGGAAGCGAAGCGGGTGCTCCCTGAATTATCGGGCGCGTCAAAACATATGGTCTTTCGCATGGCGCCCTTCCCTTCGGGAGCTCTGCATATAGGTAATGCAAAAACATATTTGCTCAATGCGTTGTACGCTGAAAAGTATAACGCAAAACTCCTTCTCGTGATAGATGATACCATCGGGAGCGAAGAGAAGCAGCCCCTTAAAGAGGGATATGAACTTATAGAAGAAGCCGCCGAATTGCTTGACGTAAAGTACGAAAGACCGATTGTGTACAAGTCCGATAGACTTGAGATTTATTACAAATATGCTCAAGAAATGATACATAAGGGTCAGGCGTATGTATGCCATTGTTCACAGGAAAAACTGCGGGAGAATAGAGCAAACGCTATGGAATGCGAATGTCGTCAGTTTCCTCCTGCAATCCAGCTTAAACGATGGGAAGATATGTTTGAGGAGCCCGAAGGGCAAGCTGTTGTGCGGCTAAAAACCGATATGCAGCATCCTAACCCTGCATTTCGCGACCGTGTATTGTTCAGGATTTGCGACCGCGAACATCCGCGTGTAAAAAAGAAGTATCGCATCTGGCCGACGCTTGAGATGACATGGGCGATAGATGATCACCTCTTAGGTGTAACGCATATTTTGCGTGGAAATGATTTGACAATCGAGACCGATATGGAAAAATTTATTTGGGATTTATTTGGGTGGAAACACCCTGAAACGATTCATACGGGGTTGATTCGTATTGAGGGCGCGGAAGTAAAATTGTCTAAGTCGAAGGCACAAAAAGAAGTACGAGATGGGACGTTTACGGGATGGGACGACCCTCGAACGTGGAGTATCCAAAGTCTTATGCGTCGAGGTATTACGAAAGAAGCAATACGAGGATTTGTTGAAGAGATCGGACTTAATAAACAGGATATCACGGTTCCGATTGAAGCTCTATATGCACATAATCGTCGCATTATTGATGCGCTCACACCTCGCTTTTATTTCGTCAAAAGCCCGATTAAATTAGGATTTGCACAACCTATTACCACTAAAGAAATTAGTGTCCCTGTGCATCCCGATACACCCGAACGAATACGGACGATATCCATAGGTGACGTATATGTAGCACAAGAAGATTTTGATGCACATAAAAGCGAAGAAATACGGCTGTTACATCTCTGCAATGTGTTGCTTAAAGAACCCGCGAGGGTAACCTCGTACGAAAATAAGAAACTGCCTCGCGTGCAGTGGGTGTCGGGTCATGTTCCTACACGCATTCTTATGCCGGATGGAAATTGGATTGAAGGTGTTGCCGAAGATGCGATTGCTGCGCTTGAGCCCGGAACCATTGTACAATTTGAACGCGTGGGATTCGTTAGACTTGACGACGTGAAAGATGGCACGTATGAGTTCTGGTTTGCACATCACTGACGCAGATTTATAAAGTTCCCTTCGATAGAGAGGTATGGGTAAAAAAGGGTTGAGCGATATCGTTTCCACCGTACTCCTTATTTTAATTGTGCTGGCGTTGATTGCAATCTTCTGGTTTGTCTATCGTTCTCTCACCCAACGTAGTGGAGAAGAATTAAGCGACACGAGCTCTTGTCTAAAAACGATTCTTGATGCAACCGAGTGTAATTATCAGGTATGGGACCGAGGCACTCTCAATGTAACGGTTATGTCTCTATCGACACGACGCAATGCCTACGAAAGTCCGCTTACGGGTGTGCAGTTTTTGATTGAGGATGCACAAGGGCTTGTACGAAGCGTAACTGATGCGGACGTAAGTGAAGCGCTCTCTCCTAATGCCACACTTCCCAACATTACCGAAACTGCTGAATTTGGATTTGTGTTTGATGACCTTTTTATCCCTCAAGCAGTACGCGTAGCTGCAATCGTCGGGTCTGATGAACGTGTTTGTTCTCCCCTTGGTAAAACTCTCTCGTGTAAACGCATCGTGGGAAACGCATGCGCGGACTTCGACTTGAACGGTGAGGTTGACACGCGCGATGTTATCGCTTATTTATCTCTGTATACACAAAGAGATGCTCTTGCCGACCTTTCCTGCAATACTCGCGTGACCACCGAAGACTTTCTCCTTATGCTCGAGGCGTATGAGTCTCGACGAAATTGCCAACCGAGCGTGTGTCAGTTATGATCCCTCTGAATGTTAATCGAAGAGGGTTAAATGCGATTGTTGTCACATTGCTGTTCGTTATCATTGTGCTCGTTGCGATTGCGATTCTTTTTGTTGCGCTGCGCGAAAACGTCAAAGAAGGTACGGAAAAAGTTGACTTGGCGGATGCTTGCCTTAAGATTGCCTTGAGCGCGCAATCATGCGACTATCAGATTTGGGGCTCGGAGGCTCAACGCACAGCGTATGCGAGCGTTGTGCTTGAACGCACGGCAGGCCAAGGCGAACTTGTAGATATATTATTTCAGTTTACAATGGACGACGGAAAAGTAGTTATGGTTCGACAAACAGAGAACGTCGAATTTCCCGCGCGATTGCTTAAAGAAAATGAGCGCCTCTTGTATGAATTTAACCTCACGAGCGTTCCGATTTCAATTCGTGCGGCGGCCGTCGTTGGTTCCAATGAGTTGGGATGTCAACTATTAGGGCATGCAAGCGAGTGTTT
>CAYHBQ010000030.1:0-6726 GCA_964354995.1 Candidatus Woesearchaeota archaeon
ATGGTAAACGAACGGCTTATTTACGAAAGCATCGAAGTTTAGCGGAGAGCACACTTTCTTTTACTATTGTTCACGATGGGGTTAAACGACGCGGTTGGCTGTAACAAGGGTTAAATATTGCATTTCTTTTTGCAAGCCATGAAGTATGGTGATTTTGTTGTGCTCTATGAAACCCTTGCAGGCACGACTAAGAAACTGGAAAAAATAAGTATCCTTGCTTCTTTTTTACCGCAGCTTAAGGGTCAAGAAGAATTAGTCTATCTTCTTCGGGGTCGTGTATTTCCCGATTATGATGTGCGCGAAATAGGTATCTCCACACAGCTTGCTATAAAGGCGATTGCAAAGGCAAGTGCAACGGATGCGGTTAAAGTAACTAAAGAATTTTCGCGTATGGGTGATTTGGGTGATGTGGCTGCGCACCTTTTGGGGCATAAAAAACAATCGGCTTTGTATCATCGCGATTTAACTGCGGAACATGTCTTTGCTTCGCTTTCTGCCTTGGCAGCTATTGAAGGCAAAGGTACCGTCGATAAGAAAATGTCTATTATATCAGAGTTGCTTATTTCGGCGCGACCTGAAGAATCGCGCTATTTGGTTCGTACTATTTTGAGTGATCTTCGTGTTGGTGTGGCTGATGCAATCTTAGTTGAGGCGGTTGTCTTGGCGTTTTTGCCTGATTCTGAAGGCATGCTTGAAAAAGTTGAGCAGACGTACGGGCTAGTAAATGATTTTGCCGAGATTCTCTCTATGGCTATTAAAGGGCCGCGTTCATTCGAGCATGCACGTTTGATTCCCGGCAGACCTGTGCAAGTTATGCTTGCAGTCAAGGCCGATGATCTTACGGATGGATTCAGAATATGTGGAAGCCCGTGTGTGTTTGAACACAAATATGATGGCTTTCGTATGCTTGTCAATTTTGATGGAAAAGAGTTTAAACTTTTCACGAGGCGTCTTGAAGAGGTCACGAAACAATTTCCTGATGTCTTAGACGCTGTACGCGGGCAGGTACACGGAGAAAGTTTTATCCTTGATTGCGAAGCCGTTGGCTTTGATGCAAAACATGAGAAATATTTGCCCTTTGAGTCCATTAGTCAACGCATCAAGCGTAAGTATGATATTGATGATCTTGCTCGTACGCTTCCGGTTGAATTGAATGTGTTTGATATTTTGTATTATAATGGCGAAGCGTTAGTTTCTAAACCGTTTTCTTCACGTCGGGCGCTCATTGAGAAGATTATCAAACAAAAACCATGGGTTATTCGTCTTGCGAAACAGATTGTTACTGATAAATTGGAGGTGGCAGAACGGTTTTATCGTGATGCGCTAAAAATTGGCGAAGAAGGAGTCATGATTAAACGAATCGACGCCCCGTACCATCCGGGTAGATACGTGGGATATATGGCAAAATTAAAACCTGCAAAACAGGATTTGGATTTAGTCATTGTTGGGGCCGAATATGGTACGGGCAAGCGAGCGGGCGGACTGACTAGTTTCACGCTTGCCTGTCGTTCGAATGGTGATTTTTTGGAGGTGGGAAACGTATCATCGGGGCTTAAGGAAAAGAAAGGGGTTGAGGGCACCACTTATTCTGAACTTGACGAAATTCTTCAGAAGATAGTTATCAAGCGTACGGGAAATACGGTACATGTTAAACCGAAAGTTGTTGTGTCTGTCACCTATCAAAATATTCAGCCAAGTCCAACCTATTCATCTGGTTTTGCGCTTCGGTTTCCACGCATTTCACATTATCGACCCGAACGCGGTACTAAGGATATCGCTTCGTTGGATGATATTAAGAAAGAACTTTCGAAACAGCGCACTAAGAACACTGGCGCACACAGTCTTTAACTGTGCTCAAAAGCTTTATAAAGCACTTTCCTTTATAAACTCCATCTTCCATGGCTAAAAATCCTTCAGATCTTGCGATTCAGAATATTGTTGCTACGTCCTCGTTGGGTAAGCCCGTTTCTTTAACAAAACTTGCTAAAACGTACAATAACACTGAATATAATCCTGAACAGTTTCCCGGTCTCGTGTTGCGTGTGAAAAAGCCCAAATCTGCGGTTCTTGTTTTTTCTTCGGGGAACCTTGTGTGCACGGGCACGAAGTCTGTTGCACAGGTTAAAGAGGTAATTGATCAGGTTATTAAGCAGCTTGCGAAGATTGGTGTGCGTATTACCGATAAGCCTAAAATCACTGTCCAGAATATTGTTGCTTCGGGCACTATAAACGTTGATTTGAATCTGAATATTCTTGCACTTGAACTTGAAAACACGGAGTATGAGCCCGAACAGTTTCCCGGTCTCGTGTATAAATTAGATGAACCCACGACTACCTTTTTACTCTTTTCTAATGGAAAGTTGGTATGTACGGGCACGAAGAACAAACAACAGCTTGAACAGGCCATGGAACAACTCAACAAGAACATTAAGGCTGTGTTGAAGCGTATTGCGGATAAGAAGTAATCTTATATAGGTGTTTGTTTTGTTTTCCGAATGGATAGTTTTTCACGTTTGAAGATGGATGCTGTTCGATTAGACCCTTCTTGCTATACTACTCCTGAATTGACTGTTCGCGTTGTGTTGATGCAGGCCATGCTCGCACTTGATGGTGTGGGAAGAATGTTGCCGGGAGTATCTTCTCCAGATTATGAGGGATTTATCAGAGCTCAGACACGAGCTTATGAACGTTCTCGTGAAGAGTTGGCTCGTCGAGTCGAAGATTAGAAGAACTCAAAGAGCTTCTTTTGTTTTCCGTAACTTTTGAGGAGGTGGGATTTTTCGGTGTAGTTTGCAATCGGCTGTTTAAGGCGGGTTTGTATTTGGGTGAATGCCTCTTGTAGTGTATTGAACGTTTCATAGGGGCTCTCAAATGCTTCTCGACTCGTTTCTCGCAAGATGCCAACGCCACAGGGGGCGTCGTACTCGGGCCTTATTTCTCTGAATACGAGACATTGAGCCTGACGTTGTATCTTTTCAAGATATTCGGTGAGCGCGAGGCGGTTTGCGTAATATGCTCCCGTAACTGAATCGGCATAGGTTTTTCGAGGGAAATTTGATTCGTAATCTTGCCATACTCCTTGGTTGGTGAGCGATATTTCAATGACTTCAAAAGCGTAGGTTCCGGGCAGGAGAAGAAATTCGTAGTGGTTGCCGAGGTATTCTGCGTTAAATAATCGTATTTCACTTAGTTCTTTGTTTAGGCGTATTTTTTCGAGTTTTTTCTTTGAAAGCGTATCGTCGACTGCGGTGATTGACCATCGCGTGGGCACCATTTTACGTGCGGTTTTTCTTCCGAGTAGTCCTGCTGAAAGAAGTTTCATAATGCTCGAGGTTTGTATTCCTGCTTTTTGAAGTTCTTGCATTGCAACGGTCGACTTGACGTCCGTGTCGTTTACGAGGTAGTCTATTTTTTGTTTAACGGGCGCGTTTTCTTGTAATTGTACATGTTCGACGGGCGCGGCTTTGGCAATGAGGGGAGTTGTCGGATGATTCTCTTTGTGTTTTCCCAAGGGCTTTTGAAGTCTAAACTCTGTTGCTACTGACTTGTGCGTCATGGCTATTTCGTGCATAACTTCGGTGAACTGGTTTCGTTCTCGAGCTTTGGTAATATGCTGTTGCGTACGCCCATAGATGAGACGATTGCGCAACGATGCAATATCGGCAATGGACAGTTTTTGTTTGTGCCATTGTTCATGCGAAGCAAGTAGTTCGGTGTTTCCTTGTTCTTCGGGTGCAAGAATACCGGTATAGACGTTGGGATAGTTCCAACGACCCACAAATATTTCTGGGGGTGACGAGCCCGTAAACTCTTTTTTCTTATTAACTTTCCCTATGGCATAGACGTGCCTTTCGCAGTCTTCTTCACCACAGATCCTACATAGGGGCATTACACTCTTCTTAAAAACTGGTTATTAGCCTTTACTATATTTGCCTATTATATATAAGAATTATTTCTTTGCGCGCTTTGCCGGTGCTGTAGGCGCTTGCTGTGCCGCGTGCGGTCGTGGTGATGCGTTCGTCTCTCGCAAATCAGATATCCCTAGTAAGAGGAACAATACTCCTATCATAACTATAAACCAGAATAAACCGCCTTTGAAGAATTCACCTGCGGCAGTCCAAAAGTTCCAGATTCCCCACGCCTGTGAATAAAACGCGATTACAATTGGCACAAGGACGAGGATGAGCCCCATCAATAATTCCATCCACTTGTTCATGTTTTTAGTTCTTCTTGCTTGTTTATAAACTTTATTCTTATCTAGTGTTCTGGTTTGTTTGCAGTCTTCAGATGCTTTAAATAGCTGTTTTCTTTTTGAGGAACATGAGTAGAAGTTCAATCATGATAGATTTGGATGATCCACGTACGCAGAAATTGGCCGATGTTATTTCGAATGCTACGTGCAAGAAGATACTCTCTTTGTTAGCAGAGCATGAGTTGAGCGAAAGTGAACTGGCTCGTCGTCTCAATGTGCCTTTGAACACTATTAATTATAACATGAAAAAGCTCGTTGCAGCGGGAATTATTGAGCCTGTGCGTTCGTTGTGGAGCGCAAAAGGTCGCGCGGTTAAAGTCTATCGCGTTTCGCATAAGAACATTGTCATTTCGCCACGCACACTTACCAAAGGGGTTCTTCCGGCGTTTTTAGTTACATTGATTGCTGCGACGGGTGTGCGATTTTGGTCGGTAGGTCGCTCGGGAGATACGCTCGTGGCTTCTGAAACGGCTACGAGCATTGCTATGAAGTCTTCAGACGTGGGCGTTGTTGTGGCTTCATCAAGCTCGTCTGCGTGGCTTTGGCTATTGCTCGGTGCGGTTATCGCTCTTGTTTCTTTGTCAGTCTGGAACCGGTTTTCTCGGTAGGCAGTCTTAAATACCATTTTTGATAGCTTTTTTTATGTTGACCACCGCCCAACTTGTTGATTTGCGTGAACGACTTGAACGTTCTCAGAATCCTATTTTTATTTATGACAATGATGCTGATGGGTTATGCAGTTATGTATTGTTGCGACGATTTTTGGGACGAGGAAAAGGAATGGCGGTACGAACGCATCCAGACATTGACGCAGGCTATGCTCGCAAGGCACAGTCGTTGGGAGCCGATTTGGTTATTGTATTGGACTGCCCCTTTTTGGGCGATGCCTTTGTTGAGGAGCTTGTCAAAGCATCGATACCTATTTTGTGGATTGATCATCATGTTGTAGATTCGTCTCATTATACGCATTCACATGTAACTGCGTTTAATCCGGCGCGTTCGGTAAAACCGAGCGCCGAGCCGGTGACGTATTGGTGTTATAAAACGACACAGCGGACTGAAGATATGTGGATTGCACTCATGGGCTGCGTTGCGGATCATTATTTGCCAGCATTTGCTCGGACAGTGGGGAAATTATATCCTGAGTTTTGGAAGCAAGGTATTCGCAAGCCGTTTGAAGCGTATTATGATAGTGAACTAGGGACGCTCGCTCGCGCACTTGGGTTCGGTCTTAAGGACTCGGTGAGCCATGTTGTATACTTACAGAATTTCTTGATTGGGTGCTCTTCTCCTCAGCTTATGCTCGCAGAGCTTTCATCCACAAGTTCGTTCGCAGAAACATACGCGCGTCTCAAGAAACGCTATAATGCGCTCATTGCAGAGGCTTTGACGATTTCTCATGACAAGGTTGTGTTTTATCGTTATAGTGGGACGTTGAGCATTAGTTCTGAACTTGCGAATGAATTGTCCTATCGTTTTCCTCAACGGTATATTGTGGTTGCCTATGTGAACGCAGGTGTATGCACCATGTCTCTACGAGGAACGAACGTTAAATCTTTTCTTGAGCAACTGCTTCCTTCATTTGATAGTGCGACCGGAGGCGGGCATCCTGATGCTGTGGGCGCTCGCATTAGGGCAGAGGATATAGAACGGTTTAAAGAATCGTTCGAGAAGCTCGTTACTTAGAGTTTATAAACTCATTTTTAATCGTTTTTCTATGAACGAGTTAAAGATTGATGTCTTTGGCCGAGTGCAGGGCGTTGGTTATCGGCAGTTCATCAAAAAAACTGCTGACGAATTAGGTATTAACGGGTTTGTACGTAACGCTGTTGCCGGGCGCGTTTCATTGATTGCGCAAGGTTCGAGAAGCAATTTACAGGACTTTTTATTACGTGTGCAGAAAGGACCTTTCTTCTCAAAAGTGAGCGGGGTGTCTTATGTGTGGCGCGTGCCTACGAATAACTATCCTGATTTTATTATTGCTGTCGATAAGCCCTTTATTTTTGACCAGGCGTCGAGTTTTACTAACTTAGGAAAGAATCTTTTTAACTCACAGAAAAATGTTCCTCGTCATGTCGCTATCATTCCCGATGGGAATCGTCGTTGGGCTCGCGAGCGAGGTATGCAGGGCTCTGACGGACATCGCGCATCCATCACCTATGAAAAGATTTCAAGTCTTCTCAACGAAGCAAAACAGTTGGGTATTTCTCATTTTACGTTTTGGGGATTTTCTACCGAGAATTGGAAGCGTGACGCGAAAGAGATTGAAATCATCTTTGATTTGGCAGTTGACATATTACGGCTTTTTCGAGAGAAAGCGCTCGAACATCAAGTGCGATTTCGTCATTTCGGACGACGCGATCGTTTGCCGGCTCGTCTTGTTCAGGAGATTGAACAGTTAGAAGAAGCTACGAAGCAATTTACTAAACATTCGTTACATATTTGTTTAGATTATGGTGGGCGGGACGAACTTG
>CAYHBQ010000031.1:0-2633 GCA_964354995.1 Candidatus Woesearchaeota archaeon
TGGTGGGCGGGACGAACTTGCGCGAGCAGTTAATCGTATTTTGAAGGCAGGTGTTGAACAAGTCAATGAAGACGATGTGCTCCATTACTTGGATACGGAAGGCGTGCCTGATTTGGACTTGATTATTCGTACGTCGGGCGAGCAACGCACGAGCGGGTTTATGCCCTATCAAGGAACGTATGCCGAATTGTACTTTACCGATTTACATTTTCCTGATTTTGGGCCTGAACAACTTCGTGTTGCGGTTGAAGAATTCTCTCGTCGCAAGCGGACCTTTGGGAAGTAAGGTCGTTAGTTATAAAAACTGCTTTTCTCTTTGACTTTTTATGAAAGGACTTATTGGACTTGAAATTCATGCGTATCTGACGACTCCTGAAAAATTATTTTGTCGTTGCGTTGCTTCGCGTGAACGTGGATTGACGGAGAATACTCATATTTGTCCAATATGTACGGGGCAGCCAGGGGCAAAGCCGATGGCGCCGAATGCGGATGCGGTACAGAAGGCGGTGCAGATTGGGTTGCTTTTGGGATGTACGATTAATGAACGCGTGTCTTGGATGCGCAAGCATTACGATTGGCCTGATTTGCCGAAGGGCTATCAAACGACGATGAGCGGAGCACATGCGACTCCGCTTGGGGTTAATGGGACGTTTTCGAGCATTACGATTTCGAGTATGCATCTTGAGGAAGATCCGGCTTCGTGGGATCCTAAAACAGGATGTGTCGATTATAATCGTTCGGGCTTACCTCTTGTTGAGATTGTGACGGCTCCTGAATTTCATTTTGCGGAGGAGGTTGTGGAATGGTTGCATACATTAGTGCATGCGCTTGCCTATTTGAAGGCAGTCGATTCGAATGCCGGCATTAAAGTCGATGTGAATGTAAATATCCCAGGTAAGACTGAACGGGTTGAAATAAAAAATATTACTTCTATTGAGGCGATTGGTAAGGCAATCGAGTTTGAATTGGAACGACAGACTCGCGAGGGTTCGGTGCGGGAAACACGACGGTATGATGAGGCGAAAGGCACAACGATTTCGATGCGCAGCAAGGAACAGGAGGCCGATTATCGTTTTATGCCTGATCCTGATTTGCTCGCGGTGATGCTTGATAAAAACTATGTTGATGCATTGCAGAAGAAGTTGCCCGAGTTGCCGGATGTTAAACTTAAAAAACTCATTAAGAAATACAAGATTGATGCGCAGAATGCGGCTGTGCTTGCTAAACATCTAGAAGTTGTTACGTTCTTTGAGCAGGTCGCGGAGAAAATCGATGGCGCGTTCGCCGTTCCGTGGGTAACGGTTGAGCTGTTGCGTGTTTTGAATTGGAATAAAACAACGCTTGATATGGTTGATATTAGACCAGAGCATTTTGTGGCGCTTCTGAAACTTGTTAAAGAAAAGAAGATAACCGAATTGCAAGCGAAGCAGATTTTGAATGGATTTGTTCCGAAGAGCTCGATGCCTCGAGTCGAAGGCAAACTCGATGATGTGCATAAACTTGAAAAAGTGATTAATGAGATTATCGCTCTAAATAAGGAATCGGTTGACAAGTATCGCGCGGGAGAGAAAAACGTGTTGAACTTTCTCATAGGTGAAGTTATGAAAGCGACGAATCGTCGGGCTGATTTTGCTGTTGCCAAAAAAATACTTGAGAAGTTATTGAAATAACGTTTAAATAGTTCTTTTTGCTCTTTTTGTTATGTTAAGTCCGAAGCATCATCCGGTTGTTGGTCTTACCTTTAACCTTGGGTTGATTATGATTGCGTTTGCCGTGCTTGTGCTCGTATTTGCTAAGGAACAAGCGTGGGTGCTCGTTCCCGTTGTGATTACGCTTGCAATTATGGGTGTTGTGTTTGCATACTTTGCGACGAAGAAACGGTAAGCTTTTAATTTAGTAACAAACTGAGTTATTGATGGATATTGAAGATTTTAGAACGATTGTGTACGACTATTATGCGGCGCATAAACGTTCTTTTCCGTGGCGGGATGAAGTGACGACGTACCGTGTGTTCGTTTCTGAGGTAATGTTGCAACAGACGCAGGCAGGAAGGAGGACGATTGAGAAATTTAATGCATTTATCGAACGGTTTCCCGATTTTAACACGTTAGCTACCGCGCCGCTTTCTGATATTTTGAAGCTCTGGCAGGGCTTAGGGTACAATCGTCGTGCACTCATGCTGAAGCGTGCTGCGGAGATTATTGTGCGGGAATACGACGGGAACCTGCCTTCGACGGTCGAGGAGCTTGATGCGTTGCCGGGGATTGGACATGCGACGGCGTGTTCTATTTCTGCGTTTGCGTTCAACGCGCCCGTTGTGTTTATCGAGACTAATATTCGTTCGGTATTCATTCATCATTTTTTTCCAGGACGTGATGATGTGTCTGACAAAGAGTTATTGCCGATTGTCGCATCTACGCTCGATACCGAGAATGCACGGGAATGGTACTCTGCTCTTATGGATTACGGTGCGAGCTTGAAAAAATCAGTAGGGAACGAAAGCAGGCGAAGTAAACACTATGCGAAACAATCGAAATTCGAGGGGAGTGACCGGCAGATAC
Organism: Candidatus Woesearchaeota archaeon; assembly: GCA_964354995.1. Taxonomy (GTDB): domain Archaea; phylum Nanobdellota; class Nanobdellia; order Pacearchaeales; family GW2011-AR1; genus JBBSZK01. Next base: position 2,562 of record CAYHBQ010000031.1, read on the forward strand.
GGGGAGAGATTTTACGACTGTTATCTGCACAGGGGAATGTCGAATATGAAGGGTTGCGTTTGTATAATGCCA
>CAYHBQ010000031.1:2643-6362 GCA_964354995.1 Candidatus Woesearchaeota archaeon
GCTTATTAAGGAAGGTTTAATTGTACGAGAAGGGAGTAGTATTCGTATTACCTAATGGTGCTCGAACGACGGCTTGATAAAATTACGCAGGTTGTAGCTCGGCGTCAGAAGGGTCTTGTGATTGTGATTGAAGATGTGCATGATCCACATAACGCTGAAGCTATTTTTCGCACATGCGATGCGTTTGGCGTTCAAGACGTGTACTTAATATTTGATAAAACGAAGCCGTGGAATCCCGCAAAAATTGGAAAGCAGAGTTCTTCTTCCGCACACAAGTGGCTGACGTTCCATACATTTCGTTCGACGAACGAATGTCTTGCTGAACTAAAGAAGAACGGGTACTTGCTCGTGGCTAGTGCTCTCAAAGATAGTACTGTTTCGCTCTTTGATTATTCTTTTTCAGATGAGAAAATCGCATTGCTTGTTGGGAACGAACATCGCGGATTGTCCGAGGAAGCGATTTCTACGGCTGACGTTATTTTGCAGATACCTATGCGAGGGATGGTTGAAAGTTTGAACGTGAGCGTTTCAACGGCGCTTTTTTTGTTTGAGGTTACACGACAACGTTCGAATAAGAAATCGTTTTCTTTTTCTTCTAGTGAGCAGAAAGAGCTTATTGAATCGTTCATTATGCGCTCACATAAAGGTGTTAAACGATTAGGTCGCAAGCGCATACAACTCTAAAACAGTTATCGCGATGAATGCGATTGTGAGCAGGATTCTCAGCCCCGGTATATTTGGCAATTGGTATTCTGGTTTTCGATTTCCCCTTTCCTTTGCTTTCCTTACCATTAATAAAATCATGATAATGGTTAACCCTCCAGAGACGAGGCCTCCGATTTCTAAGATGAGCGTAAATGACGCAAGGTGCGTGAGACTCACAAGCGCGAACAATGCAATTGGCACACTTGAGGTTAACGCCCATGCTTGTTTTCTGTGCCACCCGTAATCGTATCGTAGCATATCGATGAGCGCTGTTGCAAGCGCAAGATATGCAGTAAGCATCGTGACGACTCCAATAGCGGCAAATTTTCTTCCGAGGACCAGTGTTGCCACTTCAGGTATTCTTGTTCCTAATGCGCCAATTACAAGCGCCGTAACTACGCTGTATACTATAATTACAATGAGATAGGCACCGATAATTGATTTCCTGAGTGTTTTTGCGTGGGGTCCTTGAAGCTCACGTGCTTCGGGAAGTGCGGAATATCCTAGAAGGGAGAAGATGATTACTCCTAAAGGCGCGATCCAGTTAGTCGCATTCGTGTACGCGAGGTTTTCCGCTTTTATTTCGGGGAATGCGATTATCGTTATTATTCCGAGGGTTGCGAGCACGAGTGCGACTCCTATGAATTCCGCTTTTTTTACTGACTTAATTCCTCCGTACGTGATGATTGAAACGAGCGCCCAGAATACAATCCCCCATCGGATATTTTGATTGAAGCTGCCTTCAATTATGAAACTTAATGATTGACTCTCTGCAATAAGATATGCAAGGAGGGCTGCATAAATTCCTATGACCATCGACGCAGCCATTAGTCTCTTTCCTGTTTTTCCAAGGTAGCGTTCGGCGTATCCTGCGAGTTGGTGTTTTTCTTTTGTGCGTAGAATGACTTCTCCTAGCCCAAGCATAACAAAGGTCATGATTGTACCAATAATTAGAAGTTCGAAAAGGGCTATTTTTATCCCTGTTTGGCTTGCTACATAAGGAAGCCCCAGAAATCCTGCCCCCATAATGGTGCCTACGAGCGTCGTTATGGTCAGCATGGTTTTGTTCATTTCTTTTCTTGGCAAGGTATATTTATAAATGGTTTTGCTGGTGTTTGGTTAACCGTATTAAGTCCATAAACTCCGTCGCGGATTTTAAAACTGTAAGGGCTTCGCTCGATGGGTCTGAAGAATAACTATATAAGCCTCGTCTTATATATGTTGAAATGTGCTGGAGTTTTACCGCTTCGGGGATTTTCGCGGTTATTGGGTTTGCGGTGGCTGCCTATTTTGCTTATAAAAAAGAGAGCAAACTTCTTTGGATTCCTCTCGCCTTTTTTGCTTTGATGGAGGCCTTGCAGGCGGCAACTTATTTTTATCTTGGACAATGTCTCGCTTCTGAGAATCAGATGCTTACTTTTCTGTCTTATCTGCATATTGCCTTTCAGCCTATTTTCATAAATGCCTTAGTTATGTATTTCATACCTCTACGCGTGAGGAAGAAACTATTTTGGCCGGTGCTTGCAGTGGCCGCCCTATTTAGTGTAATCCTTATTGTAAAACTATACCCCTTTGCGTGGGCAGGAACATGCAGCATTGGGACGACGTTGTGCGGAGATAACCTGTGTTCGTTTAGGGGGAATTGGCATCTTGCGTGGAGCATACCTTTTAACAATCTTGGTTTTACCATGATGACTTACTATTATATTGCTGTGTTTCTTTTGCCTCTTATTTATGGTTCATGGAAAACCACCCTGTATAGTATCGTGCTCGGACCCTTGCTCGCGATAAGCCTTACTAATAATCATCCCAACGAATGGCCTGCGGTATGGTGCTTACTGTCTATTGCAATTCTTCTCGGAGTGGCTGTTCCTTTCTTAAGAAAAACTATGCGTGTTGAAAAATGGTACTTCTGGAACTATCCTCGGTAACCCTGTTTATCGAACGCACAAACAGCATACTTAAAAACCTTGCTTAATCTGTTTTGTCAAGGGCCCATAGTTTAGTGGATAGAATATCAGGCTTCGGACCTGAGGACGGGGGTTCGATTCCTCCTGGGCCCAGTTCTCGAATCGAAAGATATAAATAGAGGTTATCTTTCGGGGTTTAATGAAGTATTCGCTTTCGGTTGCCTTTGGGTTTGCGGCTGTCTTTCTAGTTGTTCTTTTGTCACAGAATGTCGTTTCTCAAGAACCCCTTGTTTCGTTTAAGTCGTTTGTAGCTGATTCTACTTGTGGTTCTTCAGATGGTGCTATTATCATCGTGTATACTGAACAAGGGTTTATGGTTGTGAAAAAGGAAGCCGGTTGTACTTGTACTAAAGGAAGTGAGTGTACCTCCGGTAGGTGCTCATGTAAACTCGGTGCTAATTCGGCAAAGACTCGTTGTTGTCATAAAGTAGCCGGTGATAGTTGTACGACTAATGATGAATGCCAGTCGGAAAGCTGTGTTAGTGGTAAGTGCGAAAAGGTCGCATGCAGCGACGACAGTACTGCCTTGTGTGACTCTCGCCCCAATGGAACAGTATGTAAAATTAATGATGATTGTCAATCAGGTAAGTGCAGAATTCAGACGGATGGGCGCTATTTGTGCGTCGCTTAATCATGAATCGTCTTCTTTTGGCTTCGGTCCTTGCGTCAGGAGGTGTGTTGCCGTTTGCGTGCTCTCCTCCTTCGGATAGCGCTCCTGCTCCCGTTTCTGCTCGTGAGAGCTCGCGCGCAGGTCATTATGTCTTTCCGGTTCATGGGAATTTGAGTTTTTCTTCTCCTATTGCTTCTGGCGGAACTTCTCGGATAAGCACCGACACTCCTCTCGAGTCTATGCTTGATTTTTTTGAAGGCACTTCTTTGGGGAAGGTGGACTCACAAAAAATTCTTGATGCGCACAATATTCGATGGGGAGTCTCTAAGCCCGTAACGTTGTCGTTTGTGTCTGGTTCATTCATGTATGGGTCTCCGTGGGAATCTGATGAAGATCCTGATCCTCAAGGAAGTTATACACGTTCTGATTTAGTA
>CAYHBQ010000032.1:0-5915 GCA_964354995.1 Candidatus Woesearchaeota archaeon
TTGTCTCTGCCGGCTGAGAGGAACAACTCCAACAATTCCGATATTCAATTCTTCAGGATCTATAGTGAAAAGTGCGACGGGAATACCTGCACCGCCCCCGACACCCCCACTACTGCTACCTCCGCCAGAAGATTCTCCCGAACCGCCAGAATCATTAGTCGCATTTGAAGGCGGAGCGGTAATGGTAAGTGAAAACGTTCCATCCGAACTCGCCTGGGCAGAAAGCGGACGAGACCAAAAATCAGAACTGAGAAACAAGAAAAAAGTAAACGCGTTACACACAAACGCGAGCATGACAAAAGCCAAAATGGTCGATTGGTAACGCATAAAATAGAATAGGAACAATGCTATAAAAGACTATCTCTTAAATTCAAATCTAAGCGAGCCCCCATAAGAACCAAAGGTCGTACCCGAAGGCACAAAGAGCGTAAACGAGGCGTTATAGCGAGAAGCGGGTTCAATACTAAACGAAGGTTCTGCTGTGGTAAGATATTTACTCAATGAAGGATCGATAAATATGGTAACTCCCACAGGGAAATCGTACGGATTGTCTATAAAAACAACACGCGATGAAACAGTATCGGGCACTACTCGACCAAAGGTAAGCGAAGACGTGTTGATTTCTAAGCCAACTGAATCTCCCACTATAAACCGCACATCAAGTGTTCGCACATCAAACGGCCGAGAAAAAATAATAAAAAAAGAAACAAACACAATCAAAAGACAAAAAAATGCAATAGTGAGTACCAGAAAAGAGGAAGGTCTACGCATCATGACGCCCGCCTCCGAGAAACAACACGTTTCCTGCGCACAAAAAACCAAACCGCCAAGAGTGCAACCACAACAATTGCAATCACGAGAGCTACAACGACAACATTAAGTTTCTTCACAAATGCAAGACTGACCACCTGCTCGCTCGATAAACCTTCGTAAAAGAGCGTAATACGAGCCTCAAAGCGATCATTAACAATCGAACTCGTATCGAAATAGCCTTCAAGCGTCGCTCGACCAAAGGGACTAAGTGCAACAGTCGGTGTCAAAAATGAAATATCGCTTCCGAGAACAGTTACATTCGCAAAAACGTTTTCAATAGGGGCATTCCACGCGCTTTCAATATCCAAATTAATTTTATTAATAGAATCCCGCTCAAAAAAGCGAGTATAATTAATAAGCTGCACATCAAGCGTACCAATACGAAACGGTTTTTCATCAAACGTGTCGGCTTCTCCGTAAACGACGTGAGCAATTGCGCGATAACTTCCCGGCGAATAGGGGGTGCTGTCAATCTCTGCATGAAACACGGCAGAATCAATAGAACTGAGTAACGATTGAGCGACCTCCAATCGTTCAACAAACGTCTCGCCACGATAAATATCAAGATAGACGTCAAACGAAGTTGTCTCTTTTCCACGGTTAGTAACTGAAATGTCAAACGGAACAATCTCTCCTTTATTTACGGAAGAAGTAGCAAGCGAAACTTCAAGATATCTCCCCGGATAGGGAACATAAATGACGATGATGCCGCGTGGCTCTCCCGAAATTCCTATACCCAGAAGCGAAGAAGTTTCAACGCCCGTGACAAACACTCGATGGATGCCCGGCACATCTACCTTATCAGGAAACGTCACGTACACAATAACCGTGCCCGTGCCAGATGACGTTGAATCACTCAGTTGAGCATACTGCGCAAAATCTCCCTGTAAAGAAAATGAAAATCGAGAATCGGGATTAGAAGAAAGGAAAGTAAACGGAAATGCAGCCTTCAACCCAGGTTCGTAATTAACTTCGTATTGTGCAGGAGTAAGTGCCGCCCTCCCAAGGGGTATAAAGAGAACACACACTACAATCAAAAGCAAAAAAACCCCTCTCATAGAAGCACAGAGAAAAAATAGTTTTTATACGTTTCTACGAGCACGGACCCGGAGCCTGACAATAAATCATATGGAAGTACGACGATAGATTACCCTGCAACGAATCATAAGGCACCCTCAAACGAACGCCGATGCGCAATGAATCAGATCCGTCCGAAAATCTGAAAACGCCACATATGGGCGTGCCAGGATTAGTGGTATTAACATCAAAGAATAATCCGAGCGGAATTAACCCGCTCACACTAGGATTGACAGAGGAGTTATCCGTACCGCCCGTCGTATTAAGACAGCTACCTGAGTCTATATTTGAAACATTATACTCAAATCGAGGATTAGTGCCTCCCAACAATTGCGTAGAATTCTTACTTGTATAAAGCAGGATAGTTGCATTTACATTACCGATGTTCTCAAGAACAAACCCGCTCGAACCCGTAGCAGACCCAATTGACCACGAACCGCCAACCGCATTGATTGTACCACCCGCCTGATTAGTTGTTAAGTTTGCTTCCGACTGTCCCTCAGTCACGTATCCTGAACCCCATTGAATAGAACTATTCGTAAAATTAATGCTCAACAATGTCGCAACCGTTAAGTTAAGCGTTGCATTTGCCTGTGACGCAAACCCCGTCACCCATGTCTCACGAAAACTAGAAAGCGAATAATAACTAAACCCTGCCGCAAAAAGAGCCGAGAACGCGGCGAGCGCTGCAACTAAAACAAGTAATTGCTCGCCTTTCATGAACCTACACCGGGGCGAGAAACTACCTGAAGCCCAACGTCACTTGAAGGTTCACCAACAGCAAGACCTGCGCCCGTTTGACGAACAGGCACAAAATCCGACTTAAAACTATCTCGTACACTCAAAGAAACCATCACTGAAAGCACTGAAAACAACACAGCCATAACCAGCAAAAACACAATAACCTTCGTCGAAACACCCTGCTCAAGCGCCATCTTTTTACACAAGAGAAACTAAGCGCCACTATATAAAGATTTCTAACAATCAACGGTTATTTCCGAGCAGAAAACTTTTTTCGCAACACCAAGAACCAAAGCACGTTAATAAGTACAAGTACGCCAATAATCGTCGCGAGTACAATAACAAGCGTATTAGACTCACCCGAATCACCCGAATCTTTCGAAATAACGTAACCTAATCCGATAACCGAGATATCGTTAGAAGAAACTTTCAGCTTAAAGTCTTGTTGGTCAGAGTGTTCGCCATATCTCAAAAAGACGGATGAATCGTATGTCCCTTCCTTAACGCCCTCAGTATCCCAGAACGTTACAAGCAACGCTTTCCCAAGCGCAGGCACATCATAAGTCGCAGACTTAAAGTTGGCCATGACCTCTCGTTGCGCATTGTATACAATCATATCCGCATATGCTCCCGAAATCGGCTGACTCCACTTATTCTCGATTAAAAGTTCAAACTTAGCAATCTCCCCGAGACTAAAGTCATTAACCTCAACATTCTGTAACTCAAGAGTGCGTTTACCCACTTCAAACGTTTTTTCAACTTTCGTAACGCCTTCGTCATAGAGCACGTTCACCACAGCTCGATACGAACCAGGAGCAACCACAGAAGCGTCCCACTCTGCAACAAGTTCGGCACGAGCACCACTTGCAAGCGCAACTTCATTAGAATTAAGCGTAGTGATTTTTTCATTGAGCGCAGTATATACATCTATAGTAGCTCTGACCCGAGCAAGATCAAGTTTGCCCCGACTTACGGTGGGAATTAAAAACGTAACTTTCCCCGAATCGTCAGGACCTGCAATATTCAAGTCAGGTTCAGCATACTTCCCCGGATAAGGAACAAGTACGTGCAACTGCGTCGTCACTCCGACCGCAGCACCGACAAACGTTGCACCCGTCGCACCTCGTTTTGGCAACTTTATCACCACTATTTCAGCCGTGCGTGTACCGGGCGTAAGCGTCGAAGGTGCCCTGAAAACATAACTTAATTTCTTTTCAGACTCACTCGCTGCAACATCCCATGAAGCGGCCGAAAGTGCAATCGTCTGATTTAATTCTCCTTGTACTAAAAGCACCAACTGCATATCTTCATGCTCTGAATTGATAACCGTAAACTCAACGGTTTGCTCAACTCCCGGTTCAAACTGCAACGTCGTACGTCCAGGAGTAATTCCCAACGCGCTAACCTGCATCGCCACAAGAACCATCACTCCTGTAAACATGAGCAAATATTTCGTGTTAATCATGTTGTCCCCCAATAAACGTATCCCCTACTTTTTCTAATGACTCGTCAGGAGCAAGGATTATCTTCCCCGTTAAAACTCCCTTATCATACACATCTACGTTCAAACGAGAAGTTCCCGCATTAGTAATATCATAGCCCGCATCAGATGCACGCACTTGCAAATCAACAACCGATTCAACGGTAATCTGTCTAATCTCACTCGGTAAAACTCCCTCGACCATCCAATAGTACGTGCCAGGTTCAAGGGTGATAAGTGCTTTGTCTCGCACCGAAATACGTTGCGGTGAAGTGAAATCAACATTGTCATCAATTAACAAAAAGTCCCCCCGTTCAAACGAAAAGAGCACCGCACCCGTCGCAACAACGCCATCGGTAGGAGCATTCAACAACGGAGTCGCGTAAAAGAAAGCCCAGACGAAGAGCGCAAGCGTTCCCACTACTAGAAGTGCATCAATCCCGTACACTATTTTTTTATGCATATTATTCACTCAAACTCGCAACAAGCGTGACGTTGGCCCTCCGTACCCCAGGCGGTTCGTTAGTGGGAACCGTGACATTGATATCAATTTCGGCAGTATCGGTGGTATCCGTATAGTTAAAGGACGCAAAACAAAGCAGGGGCACTTCAGGCAAACCGTCGCTCGTAGGAATTGCCAAATAGGCGGTTTGCGACTGCGCCCAGATAAACGAACCGAGCTCGGAGCTATAATTGGCCGCTTTAAACTGGAAGTAATTCGAGCCACCTGGTTGCGTTTCCCAAAGATGCGTTGAGGTAATCGTTACATTAACAAACGAATTACCATCATTCTCGAGCAAGAAGGGTAGCGGAGAATCGTCAGAGGTATCGTTCCATTGTAAGTAATCAATCGAGCCAAAATCAATAGAATTATTCAGAAGTGTAATACTCACCACTGAAGAGATATTGATGCGCCAAGGAACCGTCCAGCTACTGGTACTCTCGCTATCGTTGACGCGCACAGTCCAATTATAATAATCAAGATTATCATACAAGCAACGCAAATCGGGCACGACGGCATAACTCACGTTAGTACCTCCCAAGAGACCGGTCACCGTCGCCGAATAGAAATGAAGAATATCAGTGCAGGCGCTCGTCGCTACCAAGCTCACGTTCAGCTGCCACGTCGCACCTTCATCATCTGCATCGAACACGGTAAAGTTAAGCACGGGGGTTCTATTCGTCGTGCGACTCGCATCAGGAGGAGCGAGATGTGTAATGTTCGGAATCGTATTCAAAACAGTCACATTATACGTTGCATTGAACGGGCCCGTGTACAAGAACCCATCAAATACACGAAGACCACACGTCCAATTATGCCCCTTCGTCGTATTGCGATCATCGAGTACCGCACTAAAGAAGCTTGCATTCGCGTAGCTCGTGTTGTAATCAGACACCAGATGAAGGGCTGAATTATTGTACCAAAATACGCTCACGTTCAAGAACGTGCTGGCATCAGGGTCACTTAAATTCGTGTAACAGTTCAAATCCTGCTCAGTCTTATTCGAGCCCGAACTAGAGTTGAGGTATACCATAGTAGCAACAGGAGCACGATTAGGCGTAGCTTCACCGATGCTATAATTACTCCAACTCGATACGTTGAAGATAACCGTGCTGGCATTCAAATGAGTAAAGTTATAACAATCCGCACACTCTGCAACATCATCCTTGAGAATCACCGGATCACTAAATGTTGTGGAAATACCGTATAGCGTAACGTTCGCAGTCGTATTCAATCCTGAATTAACCTCGTTTCGAACGGTAGCACTATTATTCAGTATACGCACATCCGCACTTAAATTAG
>CAYHBQ010000033.1:0-5684 GCA_964354995.1 Candidatus Woesearchaeota archaeon
CTTTCCCTACACGACGCGCTTCCGATCTTGCGGCGGCCGGCGTTGGTTCCAATGAGTTGGGATGTCAACTATTAGGGCATGCAAGCGAGTGTTTACCGGTTGTCTGAGGGGAAAACATGTGTCCTTTAGATGTTCAGAAGTTTTATAAATGAGCAAAGTCCTATAAGGGGATGCACGCAAAGAGAGGATTGAGCGATATTGTTACCGCTATTCTTATTATTCTGCTTGTGCTCGTTGCGATAGGTATCATTTGGGCGTTTCTCCGCCCTGTAATTAGTGAAGGTGCTGGTCAAGTTGAAGGTATTGCTGATGTGTACAGCACAATTCTTACGATTGATTCGCAATCGGCACAACTCGATGAAACAAATAAGGTACTCTCGTTCGTTGTGAGTCGTGGGAGTGGAAGCGGATCTATTGCCGGAATTACTTCGATTATTGAAGACAGTTCGGGCAACGCGAAATCATTTAGAAACGAGACAATTCTAGGTTCCTTGGATAGTCGTCGTATCTATATTAGTTATGGAAGTTCAAGTCTTGGAACGCCCGTTTCCGTTATGGTTGTGCCGATGTTTGGCACGAGCAGTGGACAAGAACGATTAGGCACTGAGTCCAATAAAGTTTCTGTTTCTACCTCAAGTGGTGGAGGTTCGTGTACTGATGGAAGCACACGAGCATGTACGACGACGGGCGGCTATACAGGAACGCAAATGTGCACGAGTGGTTCGTGGGGTTCGTGTACGACAACGTTGTCGTGTGGAGATGGAATTATTAATGGTCCCGAAGTGTGCGATGGGACTGCTCTTGGGGGACAGACGTGTACAAGTCAGGGATTCGGCGGAGGTACCCTCGCGTGTCAGTCTAACTGCTTGGCGTTTAATACTGCAGGATGTACGACCGCGTGTACGACAGGTGATAAAAGATATTGTACGTATGGCTCTCTTCCAGGTGCACAGCAAACGTGCACGAGTGGTTCGTGGGGTTCGTGTGTCTGTTATGCAGATATAGATGGAAGCGGGTCTATAAATGCCGTGGACCAAGATGCGTATAGTGTTCTTTTTGATGCAGGAGATTTACAAGCAGATTGTAATGGGAATGGGATAGTAGATGACCCTGCCGATTTTGACTGCTTTAGTGTCTTGTTTGGTGGACCGTTTTGTTCGTGGGAGTATTACTGCGATAACAGCCCTTCTTGTTAAACGATGGCTTTTTCGTCGATATACAACGCAAACGTTTATATATCAATTCTCGTTAGTAAGCGTATAGTTATGCAATAGCTAAAAGGAGGTTACAATCATGATTCAATCTAGAAAGGGTTTGAGCGATATCGTCACAAACGTGTTGATTATCTTACTCGTGCTCGTTGCGATAGGTATCATTTGGGCCTTCGTCAGACCGTCCCTTAATCAAGGCGCAAGCCAATTAGAAGGACAAGCTGATTGCTTGGCTATTCAAATGGAAGCTAAATCGTGCGTCAAAGAGACTGATAATAGTTATAGTGTACAAGTCTTCCGAGGCGCAGGCGAGGGTGATTTCAAAGGATACAAGGTCGTCTTCAAAGATGTTGATGGAAATACCAAGTCATTTGAAAAGAAGACAACCGGAGACGTTATTGATACGCTCGGACAAGTTAAATTTATAGGAAACACTTCTGAGGTGGCTCCATTCGTTCCTGTCAGTGTTGACGTTGCTTCTATCGTTACTGTAAAGAGTAATCCAGAAGGCAGAACGTGCGATTTGACCGCTGCACCTGTTGCGTGCGCGTAACGCGTTTATTTTTTATTTTATCTTTTTCTTTTGTTTTTAGAAGGGATGTGAGAACTTTGTGAAGAGAGATAGAAATTAGAACGTAAAACGCAACCTATTACTTCTTCTTGGGCTTCTTTGCCTTGGTTGACGTGACTTGTTTCTTAGGGGCTTCCTGTTTCTCAAGTTCGATTTCTTCTTTTTTGAGCAATTCTTTCAGCTTATCGAGTTGTTCGATTTTTTTCTCAATGAGGTCTTTCGTAGGCTTAATTTGTTGCGGGTCGCCTTGTGCAGACTCGGGGGTTGCGCCTGTTCCGGCAGACTGTCCCGCGGCGCCCAGTTGGGCTTGCGCACCCATAGGTAATCTTTTGATATAGTCAAGCAATGACGATTTCTCCATTTTCAGAATAGTTTCTGAAGCGTCCTCGACATGCACTTTGAGGAGGTCCATGCCTGACAATACGCAATTGACATTCCAGACCTTTTTACCTTCTACGGTTTGCAGTACGGCAATCATTTTTTTGATAGACTGCGTAATACTTCTGTTTTTCATTTCATCTTGGATAATTCCTTGCAGCGCTTCAAGATCGATGGTCGTTTTCATATCGAGCGCTTGGGGTGTCTTCTTATCGAGCGTATTAAGCAACTGCAAGACCACTTTATTGTCTAATGTAAATGCCGCAAACTTCTTCTTGGAAGGCACGTAGTAGTCAATCTGGTGAAGGTTTTTACCAGTTTCAAAGTCAATCACGAAGAACCCTGCAACCAGAAATGCATCCGTATATTTTTGTTGGAATTCCTTAAACACCGGAGAGGCGTGTAATTTGGTGACGTAGGGTTGTATTTTCATCTCTTTATTGCTTGGGTAGGAACTAGCTATTTATAAAGATTTATACGATATGGTTCTCGACTTCGAGTTCTTTAATAAACGTCGCAAGTTTGACACCGAACTTGGGCTTTTCGCCTCTTGGTCGAACGGCGAGTGTTTTGCTTTTTTCTTCCTTGTCTCCGACAACAACAATATAGTTTATTTTGAGGAGCTCAGCATCGCGCACTTTTGCCTGCACGGTGTCTGTGCGTAAATCGAGGTCAATTTTCATTAGGGGTAGCGCTTTTTTTAGCTCTGCGTGTATTTTTTGTGTTGCCTTTGCGTTGCGATCGGTAAAGTTAATGATGCGTACTTGACGTGGAGAAAGCCAGAGGGGTAAATTACCATTGGTATGCTCGAGCAGAATGCCTATAAATCGTTCCATAGATCCAAAGAGCGCACGATGAATAACGAGAGGGGTGTGTTCCTTGCCGTCTGGTCCTGTGTACTTACAATCAAAACGTGCGGGAATTTGGCTGTCGAGTTGAATGGTGCCACACTGCCAACTTCTCCCTAACGAGTCCTTAATATGCAAATCGATTTTAGGCCCATAGAACGCTCCGTCGCCTTTGTTTATCTTGTAAGGTGTCTTTGATTTTTTAAGTGCGGATTCAAGCGATTGTTCTGCGTGGTCCCACTGTTCTTTTGTGCCCAAGAATTTTTCAGGACGGGTTGACAGTTCGAGATGATAGTCAAACTTAAACAATTTCTTGTAGTAGAAATCGATGAGTTCGAGCAGCCCCCGTATCTCAGACTCAATTTGTTCTTCGGTGCAGAAGATATGAGTATCATCCTGCGTAAATCGGATGACTCGAAAGAGCCCTGCAAGCACGCCTGAGAGTTCTTGTCTGTGTACGACTCCGAACTCTGACATTCGCAGGGGCAAGTCTTTGTAACTTCGCGATTTTGATTTGTACACAAGCATTGCTCCAGGACAGTTCATGGGTTTGACACCCATGTCTCGCGTCTCATACGACGTAATAAACATGTTATCTTTGTAGTGATTCCAGTGGCCCGAAACTTTCCAGAGGGCGGTATTGAGAATTTGCGGAGTGGCTATTTCTTCGTACCCTCGTTCGTCTTGCATACGTCGCGCTAGTTCAACGAGCCTGTTATAGATTGAAAGACCCGCAGCGTGCCAGAATACGGCTCCAGGGGACACTTCGTTAAACCCGAATAACTCGAGTCGTTGGCCGAGAATACGATGATCGTTGTCTTTCAGTTTAGAGGTGTCTAACTTGGTTGCATTCATTTCGTGCAATAATCGTTTGATATCGTCTGAGGTAAGCTCTTTTTCAACGGACGGGGTGGATTTTACTTGCGATGAAGATGATGCGATTCCGCCAAATTGTTTGCTCAGTTCGGAAAGCGGGTGTCCTTTACACTTTAACTCGAAGGTCTTGTAATAGCCAAAGGGAGCGCGGGTAACCTTGTATTCTTTTTTTAAATCAGACTCTGCTTGTTTGAGCATTTCAAGCGCTACGGCGGGCTTTGCTAAATTCGAGGAGAGGTGTGCATAGGGATATATCACGAGCGTTTGTGTTTTTACATCGCTTGCGGTTTTCTTTATCGCTGCAATCATGTCATCGAACTCTTTTTGTCCGTCTCCTGACTCGACTGCGGTGAGAATAACGAGGCACTCTTTCACCGTGTGTTCTTTCTTTTCATCTTCGGTCAGCTCCGACGCGTCTTTGAACGCTTTCTTGTTCGCTTGAAAGGTGATGTAATCACAATGGAGTGTGAGTATTTTCATACTTCGTTAGAGCGAAAATGATATAAAAAGGTTGTTACGTTCGAGTGCGACCCTCTAATTGGGTACAAACGAGCTTTCCTCTGGCCAGATCGTGTGAAATGGCTCGTATATCCGAGAGATACGCTTCGTCGAAACGATATTCTTCTAAGAAAGCTGAGGCGACGTCTTTATCCCCGAACGTTCGAATAATGCGGAGGGCATAGTTCGGAGAGGTTCTTACAAGGGCACTAATTGCGAAAGAATTGCCTTGTATGTTGGTTTCGTAGTGAAATCGGTCAAGGCTTGTTGATCCTATAGAGCGATTGCGTTTTGGCGCTTCTGGATTCAGGTGTGGCAAAGGAAATCTATCTGACACGAGTGAAAGGATAAGAATTCATTTAAAAACTTATCGCGGCGGTTCGTTCGATTATACCTGGGCCCTTGTTGATTATTCAGCATAGTGCGTTGAGGCGCCTGTGTTAATCAATGCAGGAATATAGTTGAGTGCTGAGAGCCCCAACGAAGTGGTGACGGCGAGCGTAATAAGTTGCTTTCTCTGACGAGAAGTACGATTATGCAATACGGGTGTAGATGTTCGCATCGATGCACACCGCACCAGTCTTTAAGAATATCCATCGATAGCCCTACCAAGCACCCTGAAATGAGGCCAATGGTAAATGCGGTTCCTGCTGAAATCGTTAATTTTTGAGAGGCGGGTGTCTCGCCCGCCATGCAGGCCACGCCCATATAGAGCGGAACCGCGCCTAATGCGTAAGAGACTCCATTGTACAGAGCATCGTGGAGATAGCCCCTTCTCGACGCATGCGTACAATACGGCCCAATTCTTGCGCAGTTACAGGGTCTTCATGAGGTGAATTCATGGGTAGTTTGAGAAACCCTCTCTTTTAAATCTATCTATATTGTCACTCCTACTTCGGAACAACAAAAGAAAGGTTTAAATAGTGCTTTTTTGAAAGGAAGCTATGGTAAAAAAAGACCGAATTGAATTGTATACCGATTCTCTGCCACGTATAGCGGGAGATGTCGCGCGTGATATGTTTCAATGGGCTGGAGCTCGACAACCGTATGATAGTTTTGTGAACGAACATGGATACAACCTTATGCCTGCTTACGAGTCACCTCGTCCCGAGGTAAGGCTTCGTATCATTGGCTCTGGCTTCGGAGATAGTGTGCCTGAAAGTGTCATGACCCTTACCCGCAACGCGTGTTATGCCGCGTGCCAGTCATTTAACATTCCGTTGCAGAACATTAGTATTGTGGGCAAACCTTGCGGTATTGATATTGAAAGACTGCGCGGAGAGTTGGAGCTCGAGGCACGTC
>CAYHBQ010000034.1:0-4903 GCA_964354995.1 Candidatus Woesearchaeota archaeon
CCGATCTCACCATGATATTTTTGATTGCGAGTTCAGGCGCACAAACCTGCCTCACCTCTTCAGAAGAATTTTCTGCAGAAGTGGTCATTCCAACCTACGACTTCCAACGCGCGCAGATTCTAGGAGAAAAAATGGGTTCGTTGTACGCATTTCCCTCGCAACACAATCAAGAATCCCTGTTAGTGCTTGTAGGAGAAACAACATTTCCCGACGGACTTTCGGTACGTGTGCAGCGCCCCACCGAAACAAGAGACATCGAACGCCCTCATCTGAAATTTGTATCATATTCGCTTCTCGGAACAGTTAAAACGTCATTGAAAACACCGTTGTATTATGGATGGACAATTGCCTGCACAGAAACCGATTGTACGTTTGAGAAAGACCTTATCACCATCACCGCTTCCCGCACGCGCCCCGAACGCGGAGTTACATTTGAAATAGATCAAGAGCTTCCGTCTTGCACAGACACGTGTAATGGGCTCTGTGTGGCCCTCGCCACAGAATCGCGCTGTTTCAGCACACCCTTAAAGAATGATCTCACCGCCATCTTGCGCTATGCAAATATCACTACAACGGGATTCCAAGACGCATTTAATTCATATCGCCTTGTAGGAACGGATGGCATTACGGTCCGCGACATTACTCCAAAAAGCCTGCCCGCAATAGACTGGCAGGAAGCCATGCGTGAAGAACTGGTGCATCTCGACACGCTTGAAATCATCACACTCGAACGAAAAGATATTGAACTGATTGCGTCACTTGCACGAGAAGGTCAAGCAGGACACAACTATCGAATTGTATCTGATGCGCAAGCAGGAAAATGGATGTATTACGACCGCACAGATGATGCGGTCCTTTCGTCAGAACGAGATTGTCGTGCGTATGACCTTCCTAAACAAAGTTTAGTGATTGAACCAGGTGCGACAATCAGCACATTTTATGTAATTCCCCTTGTACTGGGCATCATCGGCCTCATTTTGCTTATTATTCTCATTGCAGTTGCACGCTTTCTCACGCGCGCCCCTCGTGCAAAAGAAACACATCACGTTCCTCACGCAGCACATGCCGCGCACAATACTAATCGAAAGCAGGCCGTGCGCAAATCAAGACATAATATTTAAAAAGTCTTAAAGTATCCGAGCCATAACTAAACAAAAGAGATTTCTCTGATGCCAAAAATCGAAATTGAAGAACGCGACGCCGATGACGACTTCGATGATGACGAAGACGATGACGACGAAGAGCAAGAAGACGAAGAAGATTAATCTCTCGTTATTGTAAGTAACTGATTATTATTTTCTTCTTTTAATTCCTGAATCGTATTCAATTCATCAACCCTGAAATCGATTGTTTCGGTGCGTCTGCCGACATTAAGATTGGTCACGGCAAGTATTTTACGTGATGCAATCGGCACAGCATCAAGCGCAAACTCCTTGATTAGTTTCTCGTCAGCATACACGCGCAAAGACACATTTCCCGCATCACGAAGCCCATTGTTAGATATCTGAATCTCAAATGACAAGTACCTTCCCGACGTGTTTCCTTCAAGCGAATGAATGGTCAAGTCCGGATACGAAGGCTCGCGGTATAATCGATTAATCTCGGCAATAAGGTAGTCATCCAGTTGCTGGTCACAATCAAGCGTCGGATAAAGAATGCTACGCGGATTATTGTTATGGTCAAATCCTAATACGTGCAAGGCCTCATGAAGCGCGATGTGGGCGGTGTCGCACGTTTCATCGCGATAGAGCGAAAACGTCCCTTCAAGAATCACCGCATAATAACTACCGTTCAAAATCTCGGTGGGTCCGCCTTCCCCCGCGATAAAATGGCGCTTCCGCTCAGAATCAGGAGGCATTTTGGAACAAATAACACGTATTTCTGCTTCTGTATAATCTGTTTCGTAAAACGAAAGCACCGTTCCTTCTGCAAGTTGTTCAAATGCCTCACGTGCGCTTGCTTGTTTAGCCTCAGAACACGATGATTCTATAGAATACGATATACGGTTCTCTCTAAACCGCATGTTCGAATAGAATTGCGAACTTGACGTATAATTAAGTGGTGGTGGCAAGGTAAGGTTATCAAATACAAACGGGACCGATTCCTGAGGGAAAAATTCATAGAAAGCATAACCTGCAACACCCAGTAATACTACAAGCAACACAATAATAATCACCTCAAGCCAGCGCGCCATGGCTCGTCTAGGTACACAAGCTATAAAAATACACCGCTTACATGCGCATCGTACGCAAGAGATTAGCATTTGTTACGACAGACACGCTTGATAATGCCATGGCCAATTCAGCAATCAAGGGACTTAACACGCCCCCCATCGCAAGCGGAATAGCAATCACATTATATGCAAACGCCCAGAACAAATTTTGCTTTATCTTGCGGAACGTGGCCTTCGATAATCTAATTGCCTGCACAACGCCCGTTAATGAACCTTTAACGAGCACAATATCGCCGGCCTCAATCGCAATATCCGTACCCGTACCCATCGCGATACCCACGTTGGCTTGTTTGAGGGCGGGAGCGTCATTAATACCGTCCCCCACGAACGCCACAAACCCCTCTTTCTGTAATCGCTCAACGTGTGCCGCTTTGTCTGCCGGAAGGACCTCCGCAATAACGGCGTCAATCCCGACGCGCGCCGCAATCTTTTCTGCAGTAGGTCGATTATCTCCTGTAATCATAACCGTCTTGAATCCTGCCTGTTTCAACGCACTAATGGCCTCTTTAGAATCTTCTTGCGTCGGCCAGTGCAAACGCGCCCAAGGCTTTTTTTTGTTCGGCAACGATGAGCACCGTCGTTCCCGCCCCTTCGAATTCAGCAATCTCTTTTTCAAGCTTGCCCAGTTTAACGCCTTTCTCACGCATAAGTGCTTGGTTGCCTATAAGGTAATGATTCGTGCCTATCCATCCTTCGACGCCCCGCCCCGGAATAACTTTGAACCCGCGCACGTTCAGCGGTTTCGTCCCCTGCGCATAGGTTACCACGGCACGGGCAAGCGGATGTTCACTTAATCGTTCAAGAGAAAATGCCCGCTCAAGCACGTACGATTTCTTGGATGTCGCTACAAACCCCGTTACCTCAGGAACACCCTTTGTAATAGTTCCTGTTTTATCAAATATGATTGTCTTCACGCGTTTCATCGTTTGGATTGCTTCGCCTTTACGAATCAAAATCCCTCGTTGTGCTCCCATGCCTGACCCCACCACAAGCGCAATCGGCACGGCAAGCCCGAGTGCACACGGACATGCAATAACCAACACCGAAATGCCGACTCCCAACGCACGGCTTAGTTCTCCCGTGAAATACCACCAATTGAGAAACGTAAGTAATGCAACGCCCAAAATAACGGGTACAAAAACATTCGTTATCTTATCTGCAAGTTTCTGAATGGGAACTTTCGTCCCCTGCGCTTCTTCAACAAGTGCGATAATATGGGCTAACATCGTATCATTTCCTATTTTGGTTGCTCGGATATACAAAATTCCTTCTTGGTTAATCGTTGCGCCAATAACGGTGCTCTTTACCGTTTTTTCAGTAGGCAAGCTTTCTCCCGTGACCATGCTTTCATCAACGCTACTTGCCCCTTTAATCACAAGACCATCAGTCGGAATTTTCTCTCCGGGGCGCACCACAAGTACATCTCCAATCGCAATGTCTGAAGCATCAATCTCAACCTCTTCTTTTCCACGCAGCACGCGCGCCTTTTTAGCACCTAATTCAAGCAATTTCTTTATTTCCTGCGTTGCCCTGCCACGTGCCTTGCTTTCGATAAACTTTCCGGTAATAAAAATAGTCATAATCATCGCAGATACGCCCGCATAGCTTTCCATAAAACCAAAAATCGTGCCG
This sequence comes from Candidatus Woesearchaeota archaeon, assembly GCA_964354995.1. Classification (GTDB taxonomy): domain Archaea; phylum Nanobdellota; class Nanobdellia; order Pacearchaeales; family GW2011-AR1; genus JBBSZK01. Next base: position 3,866 of record CAYHBQ010000034.1, read on the forward strand.
ATGCCGGTGAGGTATGCAAGCACCGTACCCAGCGATATGAGTGAATCCATGGAGAAATATCCGGTATAAAATCCGCGCAATCCTCCACGAATCGTATCAAATCCAATGACAAATATAACAAAGAACCCTAACACGAGAGGAACTCCCATCATAACAAGTTCATCAATATCAAGTCCCCCATAAGAAATGAGCATAAGTGCTGCAATAGGAATCGTCAACACCCACGCCCCAATAAGTTTACGCTTCCATGAGCGCATATCGCGCTCTTCCATACTCATCTCGGCCGTCATAATCGCATGATGATGTGCGTGATGATGTTCAACCATAGTTACCTAAATGAAACCGCTTTATATCCTGGCTTGGCAATCGCTTTCTCGATATCTTCCACTTCAGTCGAGTCATCACACTCAATAAACGCAGTATTCGTCACAGCACTCACGCTCACATTCTTCACGCCTTTCACACTCCGCACGCTCCGCTCCACGTTTCCTGCGCATGATGCACAATGCATTCCGCTAATTTTCACTTTAAGTTTTTTCATTCGCGAATCCCCATAAGGTTGTACATGCCACCCTCAAGATTGATTACCTTTGTGTAACCTGCATCAGCGAGTTGCTGACAAATAACACGAGAGGCGTTGCCTCGTCGGCAATAAACAAGTATCCGTGTCGCTGTATGGGAAGGAAGTACATCTTTGTATTCATTAATGTCTCCCTGTTCCATGACGAGGTCGGTTCCCTCAAGGACCTTATTCCAAGAAATAGGGGCTCGAATAACAAACGAATCCTCTTTGTGCACGAGTGCAGTAAACTCTTCGGGAGAAACCGATGTGAACGTCATCGTTTCTTTCTCCGCGTTTGTTTTTGTATTTCATTCCAGATCCAAATGATAACCAATACCATTACTGCAAGCACGGCTACCTTAATGAGCACGTTCACCAAAAAGACAAGCGCGATAAGTGCAACAATTAACAAAAGAATCACACCGACCGATATAGTTTTAGTGACCATTATCGTTTTTTCCTCCGAGGCATAGCAT
>CAYHBQ010000034.1:4913-5403 GCA_964354995.1 Candidatus Woesearchaeota archaeon
CATAGCATCAGATTGCTCTGCTATGCGCAAAAGCCACACGATAGCAAGCGCGACAATAACAATGAGCGCGATATTAACAAACCATCCACCGATGCCCGTCATCCATCCGGCGCCATATCCTGCACGTTGCGCCATGCCACAAACACCCCATCCGTTTCCATAACTCATCATACCACCCCACGGCATAAACGTCAGTATGAGTACAAGAGCTAATGCAACAATAAGCACATTACGCGAGAGCTCGTTCATTGTCGTGCCTCCGTTCCATTCATCGTATGGAGGATGTGAATGCAGTATTTTCCCATGTGTTTTTCAATAAGGTGCATGAGTGCACGTATATCCTGATTAAGAGAGTAATACATAAATTTACCTTCTCGTGTTGCACGAACGAATCCACACTGTTTCAAACGTGCCAAATCATGCGAGACCGCCGTCTGGTCCATCGCGAGTTCAGAAACCAATTCACCTACATTTTTCTTTCCTTTTTGTA
>CAYHBQ010000035.1:0-5361 GCA_964354995.1 Candidatus Woesearchaeota archaeon
GCACATGCCCAAGCCCAAACATCTCAATCACTAATCCCTTATATCCATGCATACGATAATAATCAAGTATATCGGGCGTCTGCCCAGGATACGGTTTAATCAATGCGATTTTATCATTAAACGTCACATCCAATTCGCCAGTTCCTTCATTACGTGCCTTAAATTGAGAGAGCATTTCGACTTTATCAGACCATACTTTAGCAAGCGGCTCGCAATTAATCGGCTTGAAAGCATCACGGCGAGAGGTATGCGTTTTTCTCACTTTCGTTCCGCGAAGAGCATAGCAAAAATCATCATTGAGAGTTGCATGTCCAACAATCATGACTTCAGCACAATCAGAAAGAGCCATTCTTGCTGCGCATTCCAAATTAAGTTCTGCATCACTACTAGCTCGATCGCTACTCCTCTGCGAGTACGTCAGTACAACAGGTTTTTTCAAATCGCGCAAAAAGAAAGACAGCGCGGCGGCAGTATAGTGCAGCGTATCAGTTCCGTGTGTTATTACTACTCCTCTAATCGAAGGATCATCCAGTATTTTTTGCACACTCTCCGCAATCTTAATCCACTCTCGCGAACCCATATTCTCGCTCAAAATCATGAAAGGCACATCAAGCCGCTTGACATTCACCTTTTCGAACAACTTAGGATAAAATCGAGCAAATTCAGAAACATTAGTTATTGAGTTTACTCCTCCAGTTTTTGCATCAAGTTTACTTGCAATCGTTCCTCCTGTCATTACCAGCCCAATGGACGGCAGTCCCTTTTTCTGCACTAAAGGAACAGATTTCTTTTCAACAGACCCAGATCGAATAACCTCGCTCCCTAAAATATGGTCTTTAGGGATTCCAATGTTATACCCTGAAGAGAGTTTTACCAATACAACTGAAGGATCATAACTCTCAAGCAAAGTACATTCAAGTTCTTCGCGTGCCAGTCGTAATCGTACATAATCTCCAGAGTTCATCACCTAGCAAATAAGGCATGTTATAAAAATCTACCGAGAAGTTTAAGAACGAAGAATAAAAGAGCTAACAAAAAAACGTATATTAACAAAATAAATAAAAATGAAGAATTTGTATTCGAAAAAGATTTAGATTCACTAGACGAGTTAGTAAAATTAGAAAGAGAAGAGACCGAATCATTAAAAACAGGTGCTCGAGACGTATCAGATAAAGGAGTAAATGAATCGTTAATAAACGAATAATTTACTTTCTTTCTAGAAGAACCTCCGCCACCGCCTGAAGAGCCCTGACCTGAGTCAGGAGCAGTCACCGAGAAACGAAGGTCCTCGATAGAAGAAGTATGATTATACGAATCGTAACAAGAAACGTTCCAGGAGTACACCCCTGGCACAAAATCGTAATCGAAGGTTTTCTCAGAATCATTTCCCAAAAAGGGAAATTCAAGCGACTGCATAAAAAGAACGCAAGAAGTAAAAGAAGAATCAGTCACGAGTACGTCAAATGTGATATGTTGATTAGAAGAGACAAATGAGGAACTATTCTGTGGAGAAAAAACCTCAATAGAGGGAAAATCATTGTCAACCAAAAGGAACTCTGAAGAAGTATAATTCCGCGCATCGGAGGCGTTGCACAATGCAACAAAAGATTCTTCAGGATTATAAGAAATAACTTCCGTAGTAATGCCTTCTTCGGTACGAGCACTAAAGTTTTTACTCTCTTCAAAGATAGTAGAACCGGAAAAATTGAAAATAGTAAGGGACATTGCAGTTAATTGCCAGTCAGAAGAGTTACACAAGAAGTCATACCTAGAAAAGGTACTGTTCTGTCCGTCTGTATCGTTAAACGAATTATTTGTTGAAGTTGATCGCAAAAACGTTATCGAAACATTGGGAAAATCTATGTCAAGAGCCATAAGCGCATTAAAAAGGTTTATGCGTGTAAAATTATATCCGTATTGTTCTCCCCATATATCCTCGTGAATAGGTACTCCCGTGAGGTACAATAAATCCTCAAGACTCGAAGGAGAAAGAACACGATTGTTATGATGTAAAAAGCCATTAAGCGCTGCAATAGATCCCGAAACCATCGGGGTTGCCATAGAGGTGCCGGAGAGGATACAGTAGCTCGTATTTGCGGAACATAAATACGACAAATCTGCTCCTACGACAGGGAACGTTGAGTTTATCGAACCGCCAGGAGCAAACAATTTTACCCAAGAAGCATAATTAGAGAAGAAGCTTATGGCATCGTCTTTATCACTAGACCCAACAGGAATAACCCCAGGCAAACAAGCGGGGGCCGCGGTACCAACGGGATATTCATCATTTCCTGTTGCAGAAACAACTGAAATGTTCTTCGCAACTGCCGCTGAAACTGCTTCATATAACGTCGGAAAAGTTTCAATACAAAGAGTTTGATTTTCATAGGGCCACGTTCCCAAACTCATAGAAATAACAGAAATGTTGTAATCAGAAGCATGTTCAATACACCAGTCAAGACCATTGATTAAAATAAACATAGAAGTTTCTTCGGCATGGTCGGAAAAGACCTTAACAGAAGCAATTCCCGTTGAAGGAGCCATACCTATAATTGTTCCGGAAGCAGTAACTATTCCTGCAACATGAGTTCCGTGTCCAATCGTATCAAAAGAACTTTCGTTAATAAAACATTGTCCTTCAGATGAATTGGATACACAATCGACAGTACCGCCGACAATATTAGCCTGAGATAAATCAGGATGCGTAAAATCAACCCCTGTATCAATAACACAAACCGATTCTTCTATTCCAGTGACATTCATCCCCCCAACTTGAAAAGCATGAACTTCACTCGCATTAACAATATGAAGTGAATCTTGCAAAAATAAGGAGAATCTCTTATCGGCCTCTATAGAAGCAACAGAAGGATTGTTATAAAGAGAAGTTAATTCGTTAAGAGTAATAGTCGCCACCACCGCTCCAAAAGAGTATTCTTTAATAATCGGAATACCGAGATCACGGGCGTGAAAACCATTACGCAACGTAATAAAGACCAGCGTCGAATTATGAGTTGCAAGCTCAATTCGCACGTTTGGATCGACCATGGGATGGTCTGCAGGGTGCGCCTGCACAAACATAAAAGAAAACACGAGCACTAAAAAAAGAGGAGGAGCACTGAATAGTTTAACCATAATAACTGCACAAAAAAGGTCTATTTAAAACCGCCCCTAATTAGTAACTCCTACCGATATACACAACCGCACGCGCCTTCTCACCACATGCAATACAATTCCCGCTTACTTTTTCAGCCTCAAGCTTCGTGCCTCGCACGTCAGCCCCGCACTCTTTTTCAATCTTTTCCGCGCACGCCGTACCCTCACTACCAACTGAACAAAATCCGCAACGCACAACATTCCCTGCATCAATCAGTTTCTTCAACTCCCCAAACGTTTTTGCATCTTTTATTCGCCCCTTAAGCACGTGGTCTGCCTGCGCAATCAAATGAGCATCGTACTGCGCCCCAAAATTTCCAACATAGGCAACAAACTCTTTTTCAGAGACAAATTCCTTTTTATTGATATCGCGTCGGTACACACTCAGTTTCTTCTCCGTAAGTTCGCTGTCTCCAATATCGACGCGCATCGGAACACCCTTAAGTTCCCACGTGTTAAACTTCTCACCCGGACTTACCTCGCGTGTATCAATCTCATACGAAATATCTGCAGGCAATTTTTTAGCAAGTTCTTGTGCCTTCTTTTCTGCGCGTTCATTGAGCGGAACAAACACAATCTGCTTAGGTGCAATACCCCACGGCAATCGAAGCCCCTTATCATCCCCATGGGTAATAATGACGCTCGCAAAAATACGAGAAATCGCAGGCCCATAGCAGGTCGACCACGGCGTACATTCCGTGCCCGAAGCATCTTTAAATTTCACATCAAACGCCTTGAGGAATTCCTGTCGGATAAGATGTGTTGACGGTTGCTGTACAAATTTCCCATCGGGATTTAACACATCTGCCGCAAACGTCCTATGTGCCCCAGGGAACTTGTCCCATGCAGGTCGTTCAAAAAACATAAACGGCAGCCCAAATACATCGTGAAGCACTTCACGAGTAGTGTCCATATCTTCGTGCACTTGTGTAAGCGCACCTTCTTGCGTAGCAAAAAGACAGTGCGTTTCAATCCAATGGAACTCACGCGAGCGAAGAAACGGTCGCGTTGCTTTTGTTTCATAACGAAATACCTGCGCGCGTTGATATGTCTTGAAAGGCAACTGCTTATACGAACGAAGCCACAACCCAAACATCTGATAAAAGGCAGTCTCGGACGTTGGCCGCAACGCAAGTTTTTCTTCAAACTTCGTATCGCCTCCATCAGTAACCCAAAAAACTTGGGGAGTAAACCCTTTAACGTGCTGCGATTCGCGATTAAAATTTCCTTCGGGAATAACCGTCGGGAACCAATAGGGCTGGTGTCCTTTCGAGCGAAGTGCACGTTCAAGATAATCGTACATTTTTTCCATAGCAAGCACGCTCCACGGCTGAAACACTAAAAAGCCTTTTACATTATATCGTAAATCAGCCAATTCTGCCTTCTGTATAACTTCAGAGTACCATGCAGAAAAATCGCCTGATTTCGTAACAGACAACCCCTTATCGCCTTTAGATGCCATCCCCAGATAGAGAAAGAACGTTATTAAAAGATTGCGCTTAGATAGGTGTGCACAAAAAACTACTTGAGATACCGAATGTCTACATCACGGCCACAATAAGTAGGGGCACTATCAACGCCGCGTTTCGAAAGCGTGTCTTGCATAAATTCAGGGCTTGAATCAGCACTAACGGGATACAACAGTTTTTGACCGTTAAAACGTAAGGCATATACGTGTTCAGCACCGGTAGTATCGTGAGTGATAACCCCAAACTGCCCATTTAGAAGATTATACGTGCGAAATCGATCACCCTTAACAACGGGTTTGTGTCTTCCAATACCCTCGGCTTCTTGCGCATCTCTAAGCAGAGCAGTCAAATTTTTAGCAGAGTCGGGACGTGCCGCTGCAAGCAGGTTCACATTTGCTACGAGAATATCATTGTAGGCAGATACATCCGCAATCGTTCCCGAAGGAAACATATTGGTGGCCTTTGCGACCATATCTCCAGGAACCATATACACCGGGTGAGCGGGCAACTGATCCTTAACACCTTGACGCGTCAACGTCGCAAAATCGCCGGTAACCGGATAAAATTCAGTCGCAGGACGTCGGCCCTCAAGAATCAAAGGAACAATATTCGATTAGACAACAAACATTCTTTTATAATTTAATCACAAGAATTCCTCGAAGCCCCGCCTGCCAAAACAAAGCGGCGGGCAGGTTGCTTCGAGGTTTCATTTTTATGGTGAAGGTCGAGGATTAAATAC
>CAYHBQ010000036.1:0-3089 GCA_964354995.1 Candidatus Woesearchaeota archaeon
GGATGAGGCGATATGCTTCACAGGAAGAGGAGCTTGACGAACATGGACTTGCCGCAGAAGCGCTACAACCTACTGCTACTCTGCTCCGTGTTCAAAAAAGACACGCGTCCACTGTAGTGGAATTACTGGAGCGTGAAGAAATTGATAGTGATTGCTTACTGGGGGGTCTTCTTATGGCAGAACATGGGCTCGGATACCAAATTCTTCATCGCGCAGGCGCAAGTTTGAGAACTTATTTTAGAAGCGTGCGTGGTTAAGACTCTGAGGGTGCGTCGTCTCGAGGGGGGTTTTCGGGAGTTGAAGATATCTCTTTGTCGGTTGGTTTAAACATTTCTGCGACCTTTTCCGCGACTTCTTCGCCCATCTTAAGGCTCAGTATCTTTGATACGCCTTCGTGCATGCTTACTCCATAGAGGATGTTTGCGTCCATGATGAGCGCGTCATTGTGCGTGATAGTAATATACTGACCTGAGCGCATATACTGTCGCAGGAGGGCTGACAGACGCTCCGAGTTTCGTTTATCGAGTGCAGCATCAATTTCGTCGAAGATATAGAAATGATAGGGCTTGTACTCTTGAATCGCAAAGAGGAGTGAAAGTGCAACAAGCGTCTTTTCCCCTCCAGACAGTGAGGCTACATCAAAATATTTGCCTTTACCCATACGAATCACAATGCTCACTCCGCCCGCAAACAAGTCTTCTTCATTTTCTATTTGAAGAAACGCTTGGCCTTTTGTTGAGAGTTTTGAAAAGTTGGTGCTGAACAGTTCATTAATCTGATTAAAGGTGCGCATAAAGGTGCGCTTTTTCTTATTGTCAATTTCCTCTATGATTTTGAGAATGTCTTCTTTTTCTTTTACGAGCGTATTTACTTTTTCCTGCACGCGGTCATACTCTTGCTTCATTTGATCATAAATGTCGAGTGCACGTAGATTTATGGAACCAATCGTGTGTAGTGTTGCCTGTGTTTTTTGCAGGCGCTCCTCGAGCACAGCCATAGACGCTTTAATGAGTTCGAGTCCGGCATATTCGGAAAGTTCCATCTGTACCGCTTCTCGCTCGGCATCTAATTTTGCATTTCCTATTTTAAGATAGTTCATCTGGTCTTCAATTTGTCTAACCTGTCCCTGCACTTCGTTTGCCTCAAAACTCTGATGTTGAATCGATTCTTGTAAAGCGTCTCGTTCTTCGAATAGTTTTTTAAAACGGACGGCAAGTGCTTCCTCTTCTTTTATTTTTACATCGAGCAATTTCGATTTTGACGTTATAGCTGCTGCGAAATTGTGTATCTCAGAGGTAATTTGTTCTATTTCCCCTGTATCAAATTTTATTTTTTCTCGGAGTTTTTCCAGTTCGCGCTCTTTGAATATAAGCGTTTGGTCAATGTTTTCATCAGTGCGTGAGGAGATTTCTTCAATTTCATGCATTTTTGCCATATAACTCTCTTCTATGTGGCCGACGTCGAGCGATTTCTGCTGGAGCGCGTCGCGCTTCTCATTCAATTGTTTTAGTTCAATACCTAATGCTTTTTCTTGTTCGACGAGACGTTTGAGATATTCTTTTTTATCGAGAGTGATGTAATGGCGGGAAAGTTCACGTTCGTGGTCAGAAAGATTTTTTTCCGTTTCTCGTATCTCTGCAAGCACAAGCGTGTGTTCTTTCTGTATGTCTTTTATGCTCTGCAATTCCGTTTCACGTATTTTTGTCGCTCGTTCTATCGTTGCGTTGGTCTCTCCCGTAACGTGTGCAATATGCTCCTGCGTCATTTTACTTTGACAGAGCGGACAAATATCTATTTGTGCCACTTGCCCCTGAATCTTTCGAGCGGCACTTATTTCAGTTTCTCCTATGGAAACGAGCTTTGTGGCTTCAAGTTCCATTGTCGCAAGCTCGGAGATACGCGCTCTTTTTTGCTGAACTGCCTGTGTTAGATGCACGAGTGCTTTTTTACACGCTTCCGCGTCAGTGTAGGTAAGATTGTGTGTGTACTCCTCGAGTTGTTTAATCAGCGCGTCCGATTCCCCTGTAATTCGAGCACGTTGTGTTTCCTTGTCCCTAATCCTGTCTCTAAATGCGTTGAGTTCGGTTTTGAGTGAATAGGCGTGGCGGCGCTCTTCTTCGATACGGGCTAGTTCCTGCTTCTTTTGAGCGATTTCTGCCTGCTTTTTTGCAGCGAGCGGTGACTCTTTCTTAAGTTCCTTTATTTCCGTTTCATGCAGGGGAATTGCCCTCGTTATCTCGGCTATACGACGTTCAACTTCTGATTTACGATGCTCGAAGTTTTCTTTTCTCACGCGAAGACCCTCTAATTCGGCTTTCAGATTAGTGATGGTATTCTGAAGCGCCTCGCGTTCGACGCCTGTCGCGCTTTGAATATGCTTGTTGATCTGGCGTATGCGTTCGTTTAGCCCTTCTATTTCTTTTTGGAAAGATTCGACTTTTCCGCGTAGGGTATCCTTTTGAGCGGTCTTTTCCTCAAGAGATTTTTGTATAGATACGAGTTCATCTTCTTTTTCAGCAGCCCTACGACTTAATATGGAGGCCTTACACCGTTTTACCATAAGTTCGAGCTCTTTGAACTTGAGCGCTTGCTGGCGTTCATTTTCAAGATTTCTTAAGAAGGCTGTTCGCTCCCGTAAGACCGCGTTAATCTCCTTAAGTTTTTCATCGGTTTTTTCAAGCTCGTGCAACGATTTCTCTTTGCGCGCTTCGTAAATAGAGATTCCCGCGACTTCCTCGACGACCTTGCGGCGTTCTTCGGGGTGCATGCCTACGGCTGCTTGGATTTGACCCTGGAGAACGAGATTAAACCCGTGGGGGTCTATGCCTGCTTGCGCAAGCGTCTCTATAATGTCTGCACGCGTCTTTACCTCCCCATTTATCTTGTACACACTCAATCCGTTATTGCGCACAGTGCGCATAATGCCAACTTCATCCGCATTTATGCCGAACGCGCGGTCGCTGTTGTCGAATACCATTTCAACCACTGCTTCTCGAGCAGGTTTAACATACTTGGAACCCATGAAAAGAAGATTCTTTGCCTTTGCGGCACGAATTGACTTGGTGGACAAACGACCGAGTACAAAACAA
>CAYHBQ010000036.1:3099-5214 GCA_964354995.1 Candidatus Woesearchaeota archaeon
TAGACTTTCCCGAACCATTGGGGCCTATGATGACGTTTATCCCTTTATCAAAGGAGATTTCAGTCTTATTCGCGAACGATTTGAACCCGTGCATCACCAGTTTCTTGATATAGGCCATGTGTTCTGTTATCGAGGAAGAGTTATTTAAAATCTCTGATACTGACAAGACGTCCGCCACAACAATTAAATAGCGCTTAGAAAAGAGCTTGCTATGGGATTAATAGAACGAAGTACAGTCGAATTCGAGCGTCCGCTTACCGAAGGGGCGCTTGTAGGGCTTATGGGGCATTTACAGAAAACGTTAGGTGTACGAGAGATAGGATATACCCTACGACGAGGCATGATTACTCCTCCCAGAGAACATGTGACCGAGCTCCCCCTCCCCGCTACGCCCTCCGAGATGCATTCGCTCGAGATTTCTGGACTGATGTACGCATCTCTTGAACAAGTGAAAAAGGGAGTAAGCATACTTCCCTTTGAAGGATACAGTAACGTAGGCGATGATACGCGCACGGTTAGTGGCCTTCGATTTGTTACGACTCTAGGGTACGATGAATCAGAATTACCTGCAGAAGAGTTGAGAATTATGGATTCAACACGTCAAGCAGTCAGAGTATACATCAAAACGCTCGGATAACTAAAATAATTTTGTTTGTTGTGCGCTTTTTTCGTGGGACGTAAGGCTATCGGGAAACATCTCTTTCCACGTTGCCCACGATTTACGGAAAATGCCTGTTGTTTCTAATTCCTTGCCGTTTTCTTTTAAAAAAGATTTTGTTAGGGGGTCTGCAGGATATCCTGAACCAAGTTCACCATAGCGTTTTTTCAATTGTGCAACTTCTTCCTCGCGACGCACTTTCGCGAGTATGGATGCCGCCGATACAACGGGGTGATTAAAATCAGCCTTATGTTCACACACGACGTCGAGATTTGCTTTTTTCTTAATGAAAGACAAAAGCTTTTCGCGCCACGCCACCGTGTTAATCGAGGGACAGTCTACAATAACTTTAATCTTCTCTGATGATGTATTGAGATGATTAATCACGTCCGCCATTTTGCGTGCTTCGAGGGTGTTAAGATTTTCTCCGGAAAAAATAGCTTCGTCGATTTCTGGAGGGGTTGCGAGCACCACATGGGACTTTTTTACTTCTTTATGAATGAGCTCGGCAATGCGCATGCGTTCGGGATGGGACAGTAATTTGGAGTCTTTTGCGCCGAGTTTTTTGAGGTCTTGTTCCTGTTCTTTTTCAATCAATACGCCTGCAAGTATCATGGGTCCAATAATCGGCCCTCGTCCTGCGTCATCTATGCCTATGAGCAACACGTGTTTCTGAGAAAAGCAATTATTATAAACACTTGGTAGGTGAAAAACCAGATGACATTTACAGAAATCGGAGACGACTGCTTGCAAGAAGTCAAGAATAATGGGATTATATCTTCAGAGGGGCTTGAACGAATGCTTGAGAACAACCTTCCACGCCCTGTCAATTACGAATTTTCAGAAGACGAACGGGGGTTTTGGGGAAAGATAATAGGGTCTGGGAAGGTGACGTTGCGTACCGATGGATATCTTATTTTAGGGCCCGGTAGCGTATATCGTTTTTCTCGACAACCGCGCGTTGAGCGCACGCCACTTCATAGGGAATTGATTCAAACACGCACCGCCGCCTCGCTTCCTCGACGGTTAGGACAAGCACTTAGAACACGAGCCGCTCGTATCGCTATGGGTGAAAGCGCGGTTTTAAATGTGTACCACGCGGAACAGAACGGCGCTTCTCTCGAAATTAGTACCGATAATGTGGGGGAAGGACTGTATGTTCTTTCCTTGAAAGAAAAAGATGAAATTATTGCACGACGCGGGGTGTGGTTTGGAATGGAGGAAGATGTTAGTATGCAACCTCATATACCTCTTTTCTCCGAAGTGCGTTGTGGTCTAGCGAGTGCTTTACTTCGTGCAGCTTATGGTCCGGGACCCATTCTTCAGAAATTTAAAGCGACTGGAAAACAGAGCAATGTCCTGTTTAATTTCGGAGGAAGTTGGGAAGAAACGACGCTTCATACAGGAGAACGATCAGACCATTTTGATCCGCGCCATCTCTATGCATGGGACTCCAC
>CAYHBQ010000037.1:0-4914 GCA_964354995.1 Candidatus Woesearchaeota archaeon
TTTTCCTCTTTCTGGAACAAATAACTTTTTTTTCAATTTTACTTCTGCTTATAATGGGGCTTCAGTTCGGTTATTTGGGGTAAAAAATACTCTTTTTGTTGATTCTTCTTTTATAGCTCCCACCACGAATCAAATTATTTCTGCAGATTCTGGAAATTCTAATTTAACTTTGATTCGCACCCGTTTTGTTAACACTCCTTCAAATTTTAATGATTTGGCTTTGGTTTTATCAAGCAGCAATAATCATATTTTTGTTGATACTCCTATCGGCCCGTATACTCTCGACAAGTTAAGTGTTCTCACCATAAGCCGCACTAATCTTGGTTCGGTTTATTTTTATACCGGCATCAAGGGAACTGGTTCGAACATGACACAAGATATTGTTATCGACCACAACTTTATTTCTTTTGATGCCTCTCGAAATTTATTCTTGAATACTTCTGCTCTTGTAACGTTCTATAATCTTGAATTTAACACGACTAGCCTTGCTATTGCTCGTAATGGGGTCTTTTGTTCAGAATGCTTTAATCTTACTTCATTGGATCAGAAAACGGTGATTATTGAAGTTCCTGGTGCAGGAGCATATTCGATTATACCCCTTTAATTGTAAGAGAACTCTTTTTTTATCGTCGGTCACTTGTGCGAAATACTTATAAAGGTCTTTTCTCTCTATGGGATGGAACTGAGTCGAGGTTCTCTTACAAAAAGTGGTGCACAAGAAATATACTTACAAAGATGGCAAACGATTTGGGCCATATTATTATAAGACTGAACGTGTTCACGGAAAAATTGTTACTACCTATCTAGGTAGTTCTGTCGTCGGTGAACGTAAGAGAACTCATGGAGTTTCTCTTTTTCTCGGAGTGGCTTTTTTTGTTTTGCTCACGATTGGATTTATTGTAGGTTATGAGCGTTCGATTACCGGGCGCGTTTCACTTGAGAGTTCCGGAACGTATATTCCGGGGGAACAAGTGCAGGGTGTGTTTACGCTTATTTTTAATGAAGGTGAACTGCTTCCTGCTACAACTTCTATAACTGCTCGCTTGGGTGATGTTGAAAAAACGTTTTCACTACATGAGCTCTTGGCGGGAAGCACGATTGCATCGCTTGAGGGTGATTTTTATGCTGAAGGATTCAATTTAGAAGGTACGGGTACAGGGTATGGGCTTGCCGGAACGAACATTATCTATCCCGAAGTTACGTTTGAGCTTCGCGCGATACGCGCTCTAGAAGAAGATTCTGTTGGTGAATCTTCTGAGGGTGATGCGGGTTCTGAGGAAAGCGGTGCGTCTGAGCCTGAAGTGGGCGTAGAGGTTCCTTCTTCTGATTTGGAAGACAGCAATGAAGATACCTCGGCTGAAGCGAGCTCCGATACAGGTTCTGAACAAGGGGTTGAAGGAAGCGATACTCCTGCAGATGCCGAGGAAGAGAAGAAGAAAGAAAAACAGGAGAAGGAAGTGGACGGTGATGAGTCAGGTAGCGAGAGTACTGATTCTGAAGAGGGTACGGACGATTTTGGTTCTGATGGGGGCACAAGCGACAGTGGAGCGATTATAACGGGAAGTGTTATTGCGGATGGGGAAGATACTATTACCGGCACCGCTTCACGAGAGAACTTGTTTGAGTATGAACTTTCCGAAGGGTACATTGTTCAGTTAGTGTCGGGGAGTGTGCGTGGGCCTGCAGGTGAAGAGATTTCTGATTCTTCTGTGCTTGTTGAACAAGAAGGGACGTCCGTGCGTGTATCTGCATCTTACGCTCAGAATGTGTCGGGCTTCGGGGAAGATTATCGGGGAGAGAATCGATATCGGGTGCGCATCCCTCTTGACTTGTTTGACCTTGTGGTACGTAACGCTACACATCTGAGCCTCACCGCTGTTTTTGAGGGGGTAACCTTGGTAGAAGATACTTCGGAGCTGACGCTTTCTGTTTCTACGGAGGAAAACGAAACGATTGTTGACGTTATTGATGTGCTTAATGAGACATTAGTGAATGAAACGATTGTTAATGACACGGTTGTTAACGAAACATTGATGCTGTTGCATGATATTCCTTCTCTTTCTCTTGATGATAACTATAGTGTGCGTCTTGATTTGAGCAATTATTTTGTTGGAGCTGACGCTTATGAGCTCATGGCTTCAGATATGATTGTTTCGGTTGAAGGAAGTTTTATGGTTGTGCGTGCGGCGCAGCCCTTTGTCGGTGTGCGCACTGCGCGCATACGAGCGTTTACGTCTGTTGGCGACTCGGTTGAAAGTAATGAATTTTCAGTCGTGAGCCGGACCTCGACTTTTTCTTTTACAACTCATCGCACTAAAATCGTGCTGGGGCAATCGGTGTACTGGGTGACGAATGTAAGCGTTCCCGATGGTTCTTCTCTTGTGTTGCCGCTTCCCGTTGGTGCAGAGAATGTGAGTGTTACGGCATTTGATTCGACAGGAGGCCCCGTTCAGGCAGATAACGTCACTCTTTCTGTTCCGCTTACGGGACAGGTTACGGCGCTTATTGAATCGCGTCCTTCTTTTGTGTCATGGATTGTGGGGGCCGTTGTTACAGGTACGGGACAGGTTACGAGTGATATTTCTGTTGAACCGGTTGCTTCTGATAACGCTACGTCTGAACTGTCTAATCAGTCGGCTTCTCTCGGAACAGGAGAAGCGCTCTCTCACAAGTCGTCATCGGAGGTCGTGCTTGATGCAGGGGCTACGGCATATACGGTCGAATACTATACCGCACCTCCCGCGGCAGTAGAAATTTCGCAGGCACGAGGAAAGACGATAACGCTTGTTGCGTCTGAGACGCTTAATTATTCTGATGTGGTCGTGATTGCTTCGCTTCCGAACGAGTTACGGATTACTAAGCCATCTACTATTCAGTTGGCATGGCTTACTCCCGATACCTTCGTTAATTATAGTAGCCTTAAGTTGCAAGATGAGGTAGCTGATGTGGCTCTTGTTGATGAAATTGACAGTGCTCATCTTGAAACGGCTTCTGATACTTTTTCTGATGAAATTCTTGTAGATGAATCACTTGCTGAAACTAACGACTCTTCGACTATTTCGGAGTCGGAAGATTCGATGTTGAATGAATCTTCTGGGGGGGCTTCACTCACGGGCGCCGTTGTTGATGACACTCTGGCGGAACGTGAAGGGGGGTCGTCTGTTGAGACGGACAATGCATCCGATTTAGATTCGACATGGATTCCCGTTTATCCTGCTTCGGAAGATGCAGCGATTGTAGTTTCAGCGCAGGTTTTGGTTCCGTTTGAAGCAACAGATAGTGATGGGGATGGATTTATTGATTCGGTGGCGTGGGTTGTGCCACACTTTTCTAATCAGACTTATGAGATTATTGTTATTACAAAAGCAGACCACCTTGATGAGAATCGCACGTTTGTGTCTGATGTGTACGAATCGGTCAAGGCGCTTGATGGAAATTGGTCTGAGCCGATTCCAGACGGACATTTTGTGCGGGTGACGTTCGAACGCAATTTGACACGGACGAACGATATCACGCTCTATCCGCGCGTGCTGAACGGCACACCGGTTGTGATGGTTTATGAGAAGTCACAGAATAGTACGCTTGCCGTGTTTGACAACTTTACTGATGAGCGCTATTATACTATTTATTTGACCGAGCTTCCTGAAAATTATAACCAAGACGTGTTTGATTTAGAGGTGCTCAATGGAAGTGTGGCGTTTGACCATATTGTCGATCCTACAATTTTGGGAAGTAATTCAACGAATGCCAATATCACACTGGAAACGGGGTTTGCTCATTTAACCGTAAGCACTACGATTCCGTACTCTACGTTACTGGGATATTGGCCTTTTGATCAAGATGATAATGTAACTGCATTTGATTTTACTCAGGGAAGTAGCGATGGTTCTTATCAACGAGGGGCGACTACGAAAGCTAATTGTATTCTTGGGGAGTGTGCTTTCTTTGACGGCACTAACGATCTTATTAACGTGACAGTCAACGAAAGTCTTTTTGATTTGACTACGAACCTCAGTTGGGGAGCATGGGTTAACTGGTCGGGAGGAGCCGGGACATCATCAGGACGTATCATGGTTAAAGGCGCAAGTACTAACTTTTCGTTTGGCCTTATTCCTAATGCTAGCATGAGTATGCGATGTCTTGTCAAGGGCGGTACTAGTGGAAATTTTGCGGCACTAGACCCGGTTCGGATGACACAAAATAGATGGTACCACTTTTTCTGTACGTATAATACCACGGGCGGAGTTACGCTTTATCGAGATGGTAGTCCTGTTGCGAGCGCAACGGTTTCGGGAAGC
Organism: Candidatus Woesearchaeota archaeon; assembly: GCA_964354995.1. Lineage (GTDB taxonomy): Archaea > Nanobdellota > Nanobdellia > Pacearchaeales > GW2011-AR1 > JBBSZK01. The sequence continues at coordinate 4,299 of CAYHBQ010000037.1, forward strand.
AAACCTCTGAACCTTAATAATTTGCCTTTGCTTTTTGGTTCTGAGGGCACTAGTAGTCCCTTTAACGGGCTTATTGACGACATCATGGTTTTCAATACTTCTTTAACTGATGCACAGGTATTAAACATTTTTTCTAACTCTTCTGCACGTTATTTCTCTCGAGGAGAACAACTCTTTGATAAAATTAATTTAGGTACTAATACGACGGTTAATGTTAGCCTCGGAGGTGCCGAATTTTTATTTAATGGAAATGTTAGCCTCTCGGTGAATGGAGCAGCCGAACAGAACTTTTCACATAACGGCACGGCTTACGTTGTAACGGGTTACCCTCTTACTGGAAATCTAAGCTCTGCAAACGTTTCTATTATTTATTATGCGGGCACGAGTTCTTTTTATACCCCTATTTTGATAGGAAACCTTACTTACGAAGGGTATGGTGTTAATCTAGCCGATGTAACGTTTCCTGTTGTCTCCCTCATGCATTCTTCTAATGACACTTCCGTGAGCTTCCCGATTGTCTATTTTGCGGCGAACATTTCTGATAACATAAACGTTTCAAACGCCACGCTGTATATCTGGAATGCTACGAGCTTGGTAGGTACAAATTTCTCGAGCT
>CAYHBQ010000038.1:0-4537 GCA_964354995.1 Candidatus Woesearchaeota archaeon
TCGTCGGCGCAACTAATGGGATGTTTGTCGGAGGCGTGTTTGGTATGATTGTAGGTATCACGTTGGGTGCGTGGATGGGCAGTTGCTCGTGCGGTATTATGGGTTTCATGGAAGGCACTATGGCGGGGTTCATGGGTGGACTGATGGGCGCGATGACGGCCGTTATGTTATTGAACGACCATTTGAAACTTGCTTCAGGGGTTGTGCTGATCGTGTGTATCGTGATGTTGGGAGGATTACATTATATGACGTACTCTGAAATGAAGCGCGAGCGACGCCAGCGCTCTGACAGTCAGGCACTCGTTATCGGTCTTTCACTTGTACTTGCGTTTGTTACAACGTGGCTTATGGTCTATGGTCCGCGAAGCGGATTGTTTGGGTAATTCTTTCGGTTTCTAGGCAGGTTTCGGGTTTAGTTTGCCGACAAGGCCTTTAATTTTTCTTGCGAGCGTCTCGCCCGTTCTTTGGAGATAGTCCTTTTGTGGAGGAAGATTTTCAACGCGCATAACATATGCCGAAGCACTCACTAATGCTGATGATCCGGCCAGCATATACCACGTGTTGTCTGTGCTTGTGTATCCCATTGCGGTTTCAAGCAGGGCTATGCCTAGTACGGGAAGTCCGAGAGCATGGTATCCTTTTTTGTTTTTTTCAACCTCTGCATCGAGGAGTCCTCGCTCAAGCGCAGATTGCTCTCGTTTCTCCGTATCGGTATTTGTCTTTTGAAAACAATGTCCTATAAAAAGCGTACACGGGGCAATCAATCCGAACAGTGTTGGGGTTGTCACGATTGATTTTTCAGGACCAAGAAAGTCGTATGCAAAAGCGGTTATTGCACTTATAGTACTTGCTGCGACAAGCGTGTTTGCAAGACTGCTCTTTGTTTTTCCGGTGATTGAGTTCCAGGCCTTAAGGCCCTCTTTAGCTCCCTTGATGAGTTTTTCATCGAGCGCATCATACGCACCTTGAATTCTTTTATGCATACTTTTTTTTGGATACGAGAGTTTTAAACATATCTTTTTCGAGCTAATTGCTTCAAATGAAATCAGTTTCACCCACAGCTTTAAAAGCTATTTTGTATCTTTTTATCTATGAAAAACACGATGTTTATCGCCGTGATTGTAGGCATTATTGCTCTAGCAGGAGCTATTCTTTTCCTTAATTCGGGCGACAGCGTAGTAAATGGAAGCGTGGTGAACAATGGTAACATGGGAAACGCACAGCACGTCGCGTTGAGCATGAAGAATGGCAACTATTTTCCCAATACGATTACGGTTAAAGCCAATCAGCCTGTCGAAGTGACGCTTGATTCAAGCGTTGTTGGTTGTTATCGAGCGTTTACGATTCGAGATTTGGGTGTTGCGGATTTGTCAAATAATCCTTCGGATACTATCACGTTTACGCCAACCAAGACGGGCAGTTTTAGATTTGCCTGCTCAATGGGCATGGGCTTCGGCACGATTGTAGTTGAGTGATTAATTTCTAAGGATTGCAAGTTGCTCGCCAAAGACTATTGCGAGGAAGGTGTCGTATAATCGTTTTCTCCATCGTAGCGCAAATGGTGATTGCTTAACGGGACGAAATCCCTTTGTTGTATAGAACGAAACGAGTGATGATTTACATACCACATATACGCCTTTTTTTCTGCGTAACGCTCTCTTGATAACTTTGGAGGCGTATCCCTTGCCTCGTTCTCGAGGAAGCGTGTACACGCTTTTGAGTTCGCTACATGATTCATGTTTCACGAGGGTACAAAATGCGAGCGGTTTGCGTTTCTTCTTAAGAATAAAGAGCGTGTGCCGTTTGAATAATACGGTTGGGTCGAGCGCGAGTAGATTAATGAGTAATAGGGCGATAAGAGGAGGAGATTTCCAGAACGTTGTGGTGCTGATGCGCATTCTATCTCTTTTGTCTACCAAAGAGAGGTTTGTAGGCATCCCAGGTGCAGTACATAATGTATACCTGCATGAGGGTAAGTATGACTAACATGATGACGCTTGATAGACCGAATGAGAGGAAGAGATTGAATAAAATGACGTTTATCATAATGGGTGAAAGGAGCATCATCGAGAACGGCACCCATCGATTGAATACGAGCATAAGCCCTACGGCAAGTTCCACGATGCCCACAAACGGGATGAAATATTCTGTCGCTGCCATGGCTCCGAGGAATGCGGCGGCTGGTCCTGGAAGTTGCGGGGCAGGAAGTGTTAAGAATTTAGTTACTCCGAAGAATATCCACGAGAGTCCAAACAATACGCGCACGATTGTGTAGGCGAGTTTGTTTTTCATCAGGTCTGTTAGAAAATAAGCTATATAAACTTTCGGGAAAATTTAATTAATATGACGGGCAGTTATCTTTCTCTCTGCAAGATGGCGTTCAACTGTGGCTCTGTCTGCACCTAATACTGTTATAAGAGATATGCTTCTTGGGTTATGTCTATCAAGTTCCTCTAATCGCGCCCGAGAAACGGGTTCATTTGTTCTACAAATACCATGATGTTCATCAAAGCATGATTCAGTGTATGTTCCATCGGGCCTTATTTTAGTATCGGAGTTGGCTAACGAATATCCATTGACGACGCAGTACGTTGTGACCATCACAGCTCTTCCAGATTTATCATACTTAATTTCAGGAGTAGTATCAAATTCTTGTGTGGGAGCTATTGTCATCTTTTGAAGTTTACAGAGTTCTATATAAATCTAACTACTCGTTAGTTCAGGAGGAGGGGAGCCTGCGCTTTCTCCACGACTTCCGTCTTCCGCGTAGCCGTAGACATAGTCTGGCATGGGGAGTTTAACTGAGGCTATTTCTTGCAAGCTATCAAATGCATTTGCTTGCACGCTTCGTTGAGATATTGTGTACCACGTATTTCCTATGTACAAACTACGACTGATTTGAGCTTCGTAAGGTGGATAGTAATAGTCTGTGCTTGTTTTGGCTTGTTCCATTTTGAGTTGCTCGCTTGCGGTGAGGTGGGTTATCGTGCCAAGGCGTTCAATGCCGTTTTCTTTGGAAAGTTTGAACACATAGGCTCCCATAAACGTGGTCGTGGTCGGATACCAGAACTGTTTTTCAGGTATGCCTTGTGCTTTTGCAGGTGAACGTTCTTGTACGTTTATCGGCAATACCAATAGTCCCTTCTCGTTATCAAAGAGGAATGCCTTATGATCGTAGAGCGCATCCGAGTAACTACCTCGATCTCCGACGACATAGTTGTCAATTTCTCTCGGGTTTTCGGGGTCGCTGACGTCAAACAAACCTATTTTTACCCCTGCCGGAATTGCTGCTTGGAATCCTCCTTCATCAACCTCACCACTTGAATCTTGACCAATACCGATAAGTGTGTTTTCATCAAACGGATGCAGGTAGGTTGAATAGCCTGGAATTTCGAGTTCACCGAGTACTTTCGGATTTGAGGGCTCGCTCAAATCAATCACAAAGAGCGGATCAACCTGTTTGAAGGTGACTAAGTACACTCTATCTCCGATGAATCGTGCTGAATAGATTCTTTCGCCTTCAGCAAGGTTTTCAAGTGAGCCTACTAGGTTCAAATCGCTGTCGAGTATGAATACGTTGTTCGTTGTTTCTTGTTCGACAATCATTTCGGGAATCCATGTCGTGTCAGGTTCAGGTACGGGCATGGGTGTGGGATCAATCGCTTGGTCATCCGTGCTGTCAGGTGTATCGCTCTCTTCAGGAATCTCTGCGCTTACGGGTGCTCCTTCATCACTACTCGTTGCTGTCACGATTTCACCTGCATCGGTTCCTCGCATGGCAATCGTAATCGGTCCGCCCCATCCGCCAAATCCATTGTCGGTCGTGGTGGCGATGCGTAAATAGCCGTTGTGTTCATCCATGGAAAATTGACTGAGTACATGTCCCGGGACTTCTCCTTTTCCGGCGTATTCAACACGATCGGCATCAATCGTTATCTTGTGAATGACTGTCTTTTGCATTTCGTTGCGCCAGTCTTTTTGGAACTCCTGTAATCGCTCTGCAATCGTTTTTTGAAATGCGGCTTTTTCATCATCTGAAAGTGTGTTATACGTTGTTGCGATTACGTCTTGGATGAGTTCATTCTTTTCGTAGGTGGGACGATTACTGTTTGCAATTGACTCGGCTTCATCACGTGCGTTTCCCGTAAGACTTGCAACAATGACTTCGTCCATCATGCGCTGGTCATAGGTGTCGTATGGAACGTATTTGGGTGCAGTTAGGTACAGCGCGCTTGATGACATATAGAGAGTTTGTGTGTATCCCGTTAGGAATGATTCTCTGACCGGTTCTCGAGCGAGATCGTCTAATTCAAGCACGAATATTGTCGTTAATTGATATCCGTAATCGGGCACGGGAAAGTATGCAATGTCGGTTGCTGCGATTGTGCTCTCGATGCCATCGTATCGCACTGCAGGCATGAGAAGTTCATCATTGGAATCTCGGAGCAACGGTTGATTCGTGATGACATAGACGTACCCGTTAGTCATGCGAGCATCTTGATAATTTCCATCATAAACAAGTTCTTTTTCTATCTGA
>CAYHBQ010000039.1:0-3046 GCA_964354995.1 Candidatus Woesearchaeota archaeon
TTTTCTAAGTAGCCCCGTAGTCTAGTGGTCAAGGATACAGGCCTTTGGCGCCTGAGACCCCGGTTCGAATCCGGGCGGGGCTATGATTCGATGAAAACCTCCGAGCGACTACGAGAGCATGCATTGAGACTACGAGCAAGATCGATTCAACTGCTCTTTGACGCCAGAGAATATCATCGAGCGCACGATAGGGAAGCGTGGGAAGGATTCAGAGAGGACTACGAATACCTAAAGAGAAAAATTATAAGAACCTACGAGCGTGTTCAAGGAAGCAGAATCGGGAAAAAAACGATAGAAAGACTTGAAAGACAGGGGCTCGACCGTTGGCTCTCTTATACCCCTGCGCAAGAACCATAACCTTTAAAACCACTAAAAACACCCCTCACCCATGACCGAAACAAAAGCAAACTGGGTAACTGCACAGCCAGAAGAAATTAAGAAACAAGTAATTGAACTTGCAAAAAAAGGACTTACTGCTGAAAAAATAGGCCTTGCGTTGCGAGACCAACATGGAATACCTCGTGCAAAACTGATTGGATTCAAAATAGGAAAGGTACTGAAAGAAGCGAATCTCTGGAAAGATGCAGAAGCAGAAGGTCGTGAGAAGAAAATGGAAACAAGAGCAAAGCATGCAGCCGCCCACAAGCACGACTACAAGGCCATTCGTTCGTTAACGCGCATAACTGCGCTCCATACGCGACTTAGTAAAAAGAGGTAGATTAGCACTAATGCTAAAAGAGCAACTAAAAGAGGCAATTGTAAAACTCGAAGCACACGCACAGCAAAAGCCAATACGAGTCATCAGTCACCACGACACGGATGGAATAACCTCTGCAGCGATTTTCGCACGAGCCCTACAAAGATGGAATAAACGATTCTCGTTACAAATAGTAAAAAATCTCGAAAAACCGTTCATTGATAAATTGTCAGACAAAGAAACGCTCGTGTTTCTCGATCTTGCTTCCGGAAGTTTAGACTATCTGCGCGAGAAAAAAACAAGCGTGTTCATTTTCGACCACCACGAAATCGCCCAAGAAATCCCCAAAAACGTTACGATGATTAACCCCTTGTTATATAACGAAGAACCCTGTTCCGGAGCCGCAATAGCGTACAGATTTGCACGAGAATTATCCCCAAATAATACCGACCTTGCCACTCTTTCAATAATCGGCATGATTGGTGACATGTTCGAAAGCAATCTTACAAAAGGATATAGCGAACTCCTCAAAGAAGCAGATGTCACAATAAAAAAAGGGTTACTATTATATCCAGCAACGCGTCCTGTAGACAAAGTACTCGAATACTCGACGTCGTTATTCATTCCGGGTGTGACAGGTTCGTTCAAGGGAGTAATGGAGCTTTTAAGGGACGCAAACATCCCTCGAGGCCCAACGGGATTCAAAAGCCTAGCCGAGTTAAACGAAGAAGAAATGCAACGCCTCGTAACGTCCATTATGATACGATGTACACAAGGAGAACTAACCAAAGATATTGTGGGAAACCTATACCTCATAAAATTCTTTAATAAACAAGAGGATGCCCGAGAGTTATCTGCAATGATAAATGCCTGCAGTCGCATGGGGCGCTCAGAAACGGCATTGAACTTCTGTCTTGGCAACAAAGAAGGACAGAAAGAAGCTGAAAAGATTTATATCGAGTACAAGCAAAGCATATCGTCCGCATTACGATTCATAAACGAAACACAGAAGATAACCGGAAAAAATTATACTATTGTAAACGCCCAAGACAAAATACGAGACACAATTATAGGCACAGCCGCATCAATCATGTCATTTTCTCCTCTTTACCCTGAAGGGACCATTATCATTGCAATGGCCTATGACCAAGACAAGATAAAGATTTCAGCACGACTTGCAGGAAGAAAAGGAAGAAATGTGCGGGAAATACTTGCGAAAGCCCTTATTCCCCTCTCGGGAGAAGTGGGCGGGCACCCCAATGCCGCAGGAGGACTCATAACGCGCGAACAAGAAGGACAATTTTTAGAAGAGATACAGAGAGTGCTTGAAGTAGACATTATAAAGGTTTAAAAAAGCCCTCACCGCTAACGAAACAGACGATGGAGAGTAAATTCTTGCGAATAAAATGCCCGCGGTGCAGAACCGCCCATATCATATTTGGAAAGGCGTCTACCCGAGTCAAATGCAAGAAGTGCAAAGAGCCACTGGTACGCAACGCGGGTGGAAAAGCTAAAATAAAGGCATACGTGGAGGAGATACTATGACATACAAAGAAGATGACCTTATTCTATGCACGATAAAAGCGGTAGAAAACACCACCGTATTCGTAGAACTGGACGATAAAACAAAGGGAAGCATAACACTTTCCGAAGTCTCAGCGGGAAGAATACGAAACATTAGAGAATTCGTAAGTGCAGGCAAGAAAATAGTATGTAAAATATTACGTGTAAGGCCCGACCATCTTGAACTAAGTTTACGACGCGTTACTGCAAAAGAACGCGAAGCAGTACTTGAGAAACACAAAAAAGAGCGCACATTACGTGCAATTCTCATCCCAATTTTTGGAGAGAAAACAGACCAAACACTTGAAACAATAGCAAAGGATCACGACCTCGCAGAACTGCTAGATAAGGCCCGTGAAAAGCCAGAAGTCTTAGAAGAATATGTCACTAAAACACAGATGGAGGCGCTAAAAAAGATACTCTCTGAAAAAAAGGAAAAGGAAAAGGAGATCAAATGTACCCTAACGCTTAAAAGTCAAGGCGAGCGAGGACTCCAAGATATCCAAGAAGTGCTCACAACGAATAAGGCAGAGGTCCATTATCTGGGCTCATCAAAATTTAATGTAATTGTAAGAGATAAAGAGTTTAAAACGGCTAACTCGAAAATGCTCTCTCTGCTCGAAGAGTTTAAAGAACGGGCAAAGAAAAAACACTGTGTTCTCGAAATAAAAGAATGATGTTGCGCAAATGCCAAATTCATGGATACACGCTCGGAGAAATATGTGTTGCCTGTAGATCGAAGAGCACACGTCTGAACTCCAGTCACTGACCAATCTCGTATGCCGT
>CAYHBQ010000040.1:0-2894 GCA_964354995.1 Candidatus Woesearchaeota archaeon
CGCGCAATGAGTATTGATGTGAGTGAGTCGGTTGGCTCAACATGCTCGGGAGGAGCCATGCCGTAGGGGATATGATACGCTGTTTTGTTTTCAAGCTCACCCGACGTTTGATTGAGAACTTGTATCGACTCTGGGGCATAAACGTACGCAACGTAAAGTCCGATAAGCTGTGCCACAAGAAACATTCCGATGAGAATACTCGTAATTTTCCATTGGTATTTCATCTTACTTTAATCTCACCGTTTCAAGGTTGCGGGGCACGATGGTTTCGACGCGGTTGAGTTTATAGAGAGTAGACGCAAGGTCCAAACATTTCGACGCTTCTCCGTGATTTATAATAACTCTGCGCGGCTTAGGATTCATGCGACTTACATATTGCAACAATTCGTTTCGTCCGGAGTGTGCGGATAATCCGTACATGGTCTCAACTTGCATTTTGACTTCTACCGTTTCGTCATTCGCTTTGACCATAGTTGCTCCTTCCTGCACCGTGCGCCCTAACGAGCCAGGTGCTTGGTAGGAACCAAAGATAATCAAGTTGTTGGGACTGTCCGCGAGGTTCTTGAAATATTCAACAGACGCTCCTCCGGCGAGCATACCCGATGTTGCGATAATGATACACGATCCGCCTTCGATGACTTCCTTGCGCTCCGCAGGCGAGCCAACATGCTTGAGAATAGAGGATGTGAACGGGTTGTTATCCTGAAATATTTGATTTCGTACCGAGGCGCTCAGAAAATCAGGATAGGCGGTGTGGATGGCATTAATATCCCGTAACATACCGTCGAGATACACGGGAATCTCAGGGAGTAGACCTGTTCGAACGGCTTCCTCTACACGAAGTACTGTTTCTTGCGCGTGACCCAATCCTAACTCGGGAAGGAGAATCTTGCCTCCGCGTTTGATTGTTTCATTCACCAATTCAAGGAAACGATCTTCAACTTCTTTTCTTGTAGGGAGTACGTCATCTTTGGATCCGTAGGTTGACTCGAGCGTAATTGTTTCAACGCGCGGAAAGAAATTAACTGCGGGATCGAGAAGACGTGTTTTACGATAATTTGTGTCTGCGCTGTACACAAAATTGTGGAGGCCATTTCCGATGTTTATGTGCACCACTGCAGAACCGAGCACGTGCCCTGCATTATAGAAAGTTATACGAATATCGGGAGTGATATCGGATACTTCTCCGTAATTGAGACAGATAGAGTGGCGCACCATTTCCTTAATGTCTTCTGGCTTATAGATAGGGGAATCTGCCTGCTTGTACGCAACACCTACAAAGTCAAGGGCGAGCAACGCGGCAATATCTCGCGTTGGAGGAGTCATGTAACACGGTCCGCGATAGCCCATCTTATACAGATACGGTATTAATCCCGCATGGTCTGTGTGCGCGTGAGAAAGTACGATAGCATCGATGCTATTTAAGTCCCCTACTTCCGCGACGTCTAAATAGGGAAATCGTTCAGGGCCTTCGGCAATACCTGGATTAATTCCACAGTCAAGCAACACCTTTGATTTGGGCGTGTGTAATAGTAAGCACGACCTTCCGACTTGGCGTCCGCTTCCTAAATAAGTGAGGCGCACCCACATATCCATCTTTTCGGGATTCCAATCTGTGTAAATCTTTTTTCCAATTGAATCTAAGAATTTACGGCGATAATTGTTGTTCGCATATAACACTGAGCGAATTTTCTCGGTTATCTTAGAAGGAATGGCGGGGCTACGTTGAACTGTTGGTGTCCACATAGTCGCATTCCTGATGTCATTGAGCAAAGAACCTTGCTTTCCGATAACCATCCCCGGTTTTTTCGCTTCGATGATGACAACGCTGCGTTGGACATCAAATATAATGTTGGTTATTTCTGCTTCTTCGGGCACAAGTGCTCTGATTGTCTTGTCCGTTTCTTCTTCCGCAAGTAGGATTTTTTGATCGGCACGTAATTCTATGCGTTTTTTTACTTTGTTTACGACATCTCGAATTTTTTCCTCGCCTGTTCGAATGAACTCTTTTTCGTTTGTGTAAAGAACTATGTTTGCGCCTTCGAATATGGCGTCGGTAATTGCTTTTGGCAACTCGTCAGTGATACTTTTCAAAATGTCGGCCATGTGCAGTAAAAAGTGAATATGAATTAATTGTAAACAGAGGTTATTTTTTGAGAGACTGCGTGCTTTATCCCTTCCTTTGAGATCGTAAATATATCGATTCCATTACCTGATGCCGTGTCACGCTGTGTTGACGATTTAAGTGCTTCGACTGCCAGCTCAACGCCTTCTTTGAGAGTCATGTCGGGCTTCCATTGGCGCTCGAGTAAACCAAGTACAAAGGGCATTCCGGAGCCAAAATTAGCATCGTAATCTTTGACCTGATAGACTCCTCCAGCGGGTTCGATAGTATACACTTCAACTGAGCCGTCTTCATTAAATCCGCCAACGAGCGTTCCTACTATGTGGGGAATCATTGACGGCGAGCGAATATTTCTATAATACATCATTCCGATAAGATTTGCCGCTTCACGTACGGTGGGGCGAGATTTTGATTTGAGTTCCTTAAGACGAAGTTCGGCAGTGATAACTTTCTCGGAAAGAAACGCGTCGGCAGCACCGCCGCACCATGAAAGTACCAGATAGTCGTTAATTTGTTTGACTTTTTGTTCAGTCTTACTCATAACAAGGTTGCCCGCGGTTACTCTGCGGTCCGCACCCATGATGGCGCCATCCTTGCATAAGATTGACACTATTGTTGTGCCTGTTTTCGCAATTGACGTTTCAAATGATTCGTTCATAGAGACTAAGAACCTCTGTATGCCTCGCAAAACGAGGTTGAGTATTTAAGGTTTTTGGTTAAACCTTAGTTGAATATCCGCCTTCCTTCTTCAGGCGAATCACGTTGTCCA
>CAYHBQ010000041.1:0-2701 GCA_964354995.1 Candidatus Woesearchaeota archaeon
CGAGTTCAATCGTTTCCTGAAAGCCGTGTGCCTGTTCTTCATCGGCGAAGAGCTGTTCACGACGAGAGACGATATCGTCTCGCCCAGCGAGGAAAGAAAAGGCGAAGGCTGGACGGACGACGAAATCGAACACGCTTTTGAACACACGGTAGAAAACCGAGCCAAAAACCAGATATGCATCTACCTAGACGATACAGTGCTCGCGAAAATAGAAAAACGTGCTAAACGCAATCTCCTTACAACATCAGAACAAATAGAAGACATCGTACGGCGAAGCGCCGTTAATGCAAAGGGCACGACGGTAAAACCAGAAAAGTTAGATGACTTGCTCATCACCATATTTTCTCGGAAGACAAAGAAACGTTAAAGATGCATCTCAGCAAGACGACTAACTTCTGCAATCGCGCCCGTATATCCAACCGAACCTAATCTAACAGACCTATAGAGATTAGTCTTATTTCTTATCTTGAATTTTTAATAATAAGTTTCTAATAACTGTTTCATCTATTGGGTCAGAGACAAACGCCTCCCCGAACTTTTTCAACAGAATAAAACGTTTCTTACCTTCTCTTACTTTTTGATCCAAAGCCATATTGAATATAAGATGATCGAGGTTAACCTTTGCAGGTAAATGCGTTGGCAGTTCGGCTGTTTTAATTATCTGATAGAGATGGTCTACTTCTTTTTTCCCCAAGCAAGAAAGCCGATGAGTACAAAGTACAATATCGGACCGACTTTAGGAATAATAGCCCCTAAGCTAAACCAACCAGGGTAACGAAGTTTATCACAGATACGCCAGAGCGCAATAACGCCCATGACCATAAGTGCAATCCATCCCAAGATAGGAATAAGTGCAAGGAATATCCACGCCCAGTGGAACCCACCTAACTGTAAAATCTGCGCAAAGTTGGCAAACGGTATCCACGCTAACCACGGATATTTGTGCCTAAACTTGCGAGCAACCGTCTGCCACGCAAGCGCATGATAAATATAGAGCGCTGCAAAGAAAACAAGTGCAATAAGAATACCGAGCGCAACAACAAATCCAACCATACCTCCTAAAAACCCTCCCATAAACCCTTGATTAAAGGCATCCATGCCAGGTACCTGTGCGAATGAAAGCTGTCGATACATGCACATCTAAGAACAAGCGCACTTATAAAGGTTTTGCGAGCTCACTTCCGATGATAATCTACAATCTCCCCTGTCTTGAGTTCAATCGGATCAACTTTTCGCAATCCTCGAACAAGGTTAGGAGTAAGTATCTTTTCATGAGAAATCGTGGTTAAATACTCGGGAATAAACCACACATTATCTTCAAACGTCATCCATCCCTGTTTGTCGAACCGACGTAAATCGACAGGCTGCGAAAACGACCGCAAGGTCTTTTTCCCATTCGAGTTCAAGAAGTATTCATGAAAAAAAGATAACACAAGTTCCCTAATATCTCGATACACGGGCTCGCGGTAGCGTAACGAAGCATGATTTGATTTTGTTATCGCCCCCCACCGGTTTTCTTTCTTGAAAACAGCAATAACATGGTCATCATCGTCACGACTGGCCATCATATCAACAATTAACGGTCGATGTCCCTGTAAACGCAGCGCAACCGCCGCAAGGAGCGCGCCTTCGATACAGTGTGCTTTTTTCTCGCGAAGTACCTGACGCGGAGACATACAACTGTCTCCTTTCTCTTCAAAATTAATCGTTAAGGAGTTCAAAAAATCCTGAATCTTACTAGGCGTGCTAAGTTTCTTGAGCGTTTTCAACTCGTCTAGGCTAAACCCGAAATCCTCTCTTTTCACGTCATCGAAAGAGAACCAAATTATAAAAAAGTTGCGGAATCTTTCCTCGGCTCAAAAGCCGAGATTTTCTTGCAACTTTTGATGCTCAAGGAACTACTCTGCCCTAAAGGGCACGGTTTTTTTGTCAAGTTCCTTGACATAAAAATCTTTGTTAAAAAACCAATTCGCTCCAATATCCTTTGCACCCATCCTACGCTTTAAATACTAGTTCTCATTAGGGAGATCATGAACAACAAATTCATCTGGGGAATCGCAGGAATTGCGCTGCTTGCTATTATTATACTCGCAGGAGTCACCACACAAAATGACTCAATCAAGCAATTTAGTTCGACCAACCAATTAGAATCTTTCTTAGAAGCAAATACCGATACGGCTTACGGTGCCTTGAATGAACAATCGACGACAACGCTTGAAAGCGGAAGCTCAGACAGCAAAAGCGCAGATGCAAGCGCACCTACAAGTACCGATCGTTATTCAACAACAAACGTACAAGTAACAGGTGTAGATGAACCTGATTTTGTAAAGAACGATGGAGAGTATATCTATATCGCCCGAGACAACAAACTTCTCATTATACAAGCCACGCCCACAGAGAACATGAAAACGCTCGCGGAAATTCCGATTGAAGGATTCGTCAATAATATAGTTGTGAATGGCGATCAGCTGATTGTGTTTGGAATGAAATATACAGACTATCCCGTCGTATATGAAGAACGACCGCTTATCGCCGAAGAAGAGAGCAAAATTGCATCTACCATGCCCGTACCGTTCACCTCAGAGTCGTTTGTCTATGTGTACACTATACAAGACCGAGCAAACCCTCAGATAGAAAAAGAACTTGGTTATGATGGAAATTATCAAGATGCTCGCATGACTAACGGGTACGTCTATGTCAT
>CAYHBQ010000042.1:0-2356 GCA_964354995.1 Candidatus Woesearchaeota archaeon
GAATGGGTCCCGAAAAAAGGGCAGTAAAATAATCTGCGCCTTGAGCGGTTTTACCGAGTTTAAGGCCGGTAAATCCTTCAAGAGGAGAAGAAACAACCCCCAAAGTAGTATACGCAAAGCCAACGCGAATGCCTGCTTCAATTGCTTGTAAAAGATTTTCAAACTTACAAAATCGTTCCCGAGCAACTTCTTCAGCAATTTTTAACGAAACCGACATTTCAAGAGGGCCATACTCCTTTTCAAGTTCAAGGATACGTTGAACAACGCCCGAATCAGTAAGCTGAGGATAAATAACCGAAATAAGCCCCACGGATTTCTCAGCAAGAGAAGTAGCAATGGGAGTTTCAACTCGGAGGGCAGGATCAAAACCTTTCGCGCGCGCAGTTTCCGCAACAGAATAGGCCTGCTTTACTCCCAAATCAATGTCTAAAAAATGTTGATGAATGTTGAGTGTCATTCGGAACCAAAGTCGAGGACTTTCAACTCCCTTGTTTTAAGATTAAAAATCGGCACCTTACATGGATCTGGAACGTTTCCAACTTTTTCTTCAAATTCAGTTTGAGCTTGCCAACAACTTCCCGTAAGAATAAGAGTTCCGTTGTAATTTTCAACATCAAGACGGTGTACTTCGCCCGTACAAAGGATATCGGGAACCTCGCTGATTACCAACGGGTCCTTTTGAGGATTAGGTACATAAACAATACTCGTACTTACTCCATGTGAAGGCGCAAGATGACGTCGTTTGAGCATGTGGCGTACCGCCTTCGCAGGACACTGGTGTGCTTTCAAAAGTCGTAACTCTTCTATTTCATTAATAAACGCGTGAATGCTTGCCCCATGATACATAAGGACCCTAAACTCATTCGAACCCTCAAAAAGTTTAACAAGGGTCGGATTAGAAACTAAAATAAGATTAGGAAGATCGTACAAAGCCGCCCCATAAAAATCGTCTATGGGAGGTTGGGGTTCGGCAACACGAACTGAGTCGTGTTGGCCGGGACACATAAACAAAGTGATGTGTTGCGGAATTCTTTTCAAATACTGAGCCAATAAACCATACTGTTCTTTTAAACTTTTAAGAGCAAGCAATCTTTCTTGACCAGGAAAGACCCCCACACCATCAACATTATCACCAACAAAAAAAATAAAAGCAATCTTTTTAGCAAGTTCGTTATCAGTGTTCAACCAGTCAAGAAAGCGAATAAACTCGGCGGCGAGATGTTTTTGACTCCCACAGTGAATATCTGAAACAAAGGCAACACAGGTATCGCTTTCGAAACGTGTGCGTTCTCGAAAAGAATCGGGGTACACAATATCATGAACATAAAGAAAATCGCGTCCTCCGGTCGCGCGCAAAGCGACAACATCATCGAGTTGAAGCTCCTGCGCCTTTGAAAAACATTCGGACTCGGAACGCACTACCGCGTTAACGCGTCCAGAAAGGTCTTCAACCGTAAGAATCAAATTTTTGTTCTTTGTAATCCTTTTCTCAGCGATAAGCCCAATAACGCTGAATCGTTGCCTATCTCGAGGTATTTTATTAAGTGAAACAAGGTTTTGCATATCCGGTCGTTGCATGAGAATTTTTTGCAGTTGTACGTAACGACTTCTAAAATGTCCTACAAAATCAGAAACATCAACTTTTTCATGAGATTTGGTATCTGCGTAAAAAACTTGATATCGTATGGGGGAAGAAGCAGGAGAAGAGGGCGAATTGACAGGAGAAACAATTTTTTGCACTTCAACGCTTACTCCGACTGTGACAAGTGTAGTTTTAATCATGTTTTGCATTTCTTCAGAAAAAGTTTCAAGACCTTGAGAAAAAGATTGTATGCGCCCCGATAATGCCCCGGTCGTTATCATTTTTTGGCCACAGACACGCTCCAAAATATCAAGAAAGGCGCGCGCTTTTTCAATATCCTCAAATTGCATAACAAGTTCAAAAAGCTCACGCTGTAACAATATTCCTCTTTCATTTATGAGGCGAAGGATATCTGAGTTCATAATTCTAAGGAATTAACTAAAATTTCACGGGCACGAGAAAAAATAGAAGAGGGAATCATCAATTTAATTTCACGAGTTCTGCCTTGACGACCTTTACTAATAACTTGGGCGTTAATAATTCCCAACATATCAAACTCGGCAATGATATCTGAAACACGACGTTGTGTAAGAACTTCATTTTTTGAACGCTCGCAAATTTCTTGATATTTGTTATAAATATCGCCAGTAAATATGTGTTCGCGACTTTTGTTTTCGAAAAGGCAAATAATAGAATACAAAACAAGTTGAAACTGCTTAGGTTCGTTTTCGATAATGTCAAGATCGGAAGAGCGTCGTTTAGGGAAACAGTGTT
>CAYHBQ010000043.1:0-2288 GCA_964354995.1 Candidatus Woesearchaeota archaeon
AGAATTTATATTTTTCGATAGTTTTTCTGAAAGGATAAATGATGTTTTCTTGCAATTTGGTATTAAATACTATTTAACAAGAGATGGTTTTATATCTCGTCAAGAAATAAAGATTATGAAAGAAATTTACGAACCAATATTAGATTTGATGATATTGACGCACTTGCGAGCTTCGTTGAGAAGCTTGCCCAACGTTGTGGACGCTATATCTCATACGCACAACCTCTTCTCGATGGGACACTGGGGGACGGAAGCAGAGTCAATGCAACGTACACGAAAGACGTCACTTCTCGAGGACCGACGTTTACTATTCGTAAGTTTACCAAAGTTCCGTGGACACCTACCCAGCTCCTTGCCATGAATACGCTTAGCCCCGAAATACTTGCTTATTTCTGGCTTCTACTACAATACAAAGGAAATCTTATGATTTCGGGAGGCACCTCTTCGGGAAAGACGACGCTTCTCAATGCGATTGCGTTCTTTATCCCTCCTGATGCACGTGTTATTTCGATTGAGGATACGCGAGAACTCAACCTTCCCCGAGAGAACTGGCTACCTGCAGTGGCACGTACGTCTATAGGCATTGGCAAAGTTGGAGAAGTTGATTTGTTTGACCTTCTCAAGAATTCGTTCCGTCAAAACCCTGATTATGTAATTGTGGGAGAAGTTAGAGGAAAAGAAGCGTTCGTGCTCTTTCAAGGGATGGCTTCGGGGCACGCGTCAATAAGTACTATCCACGCGGATTCGCTCGATACGCTCATTCGACGTCTCCAAACGCCTCCGATTAACTTGTCGCCTACACTTGTCAACTCGCTTGATTGCGTTGCGATTATGACTCATGCGCTAATTAACAACAAACATACGCGTCGTCTTAAGGAGATTGTTGAAGTCGTAAATATCGAAAAAGACGGTACCGCTCTTATCAATACACCTTTTGTGTGGAATCCTGCGCAAGACGTGTTTTATTATAAAAAACAAAGCAAGGTATTTGAAAAGATTTCGGCACGATTTGGGATTAGCGTGCCTGTTTTGCAAGACGAGTTTGTGAAACGTGCAAAATTACTTTATAACCTGTTTCAACGACGCATTTATGATTTCGAAGAGATGCGCAAAATCGTGATGGATTACTATCGGGACCCTGCGGGAGTCTTGCGTGCGTATGGCGTCGTTTGAGTTGAAAGGTATTTAAAGCTCCGACGTTTTTTTAACTAATGGATAAAAGAGAGGTACTGCTCTTAGCTCAGCTTCTTAAAACGCTTGAAACGGTTGTGGCGCAACTCGAACAGGCCGAACAGACTGCGTCTGTAGAACGTTTTGAAATATTAAAGAAAGAAGCAATTTCTCTTCAAAAAAAGATAGAGGGCACGATATGATTGAAGAAATTAAACATAATATCGTAACTGAGCTTGCAATGGCACACGAACTTTCAGGTCTTATCGACCGAGCCGAACGTGCTTCAGATGAGGAGCGGCGTATCATACTCGGTGCGGCCCAATCCATACAAGAACGCATAAAGATGCTTAATCGTTCTGTAGGCTCGTTGCTTGCTTCACTAAGCGTCGTCAAGAAATTGCCTGGTAAGGATAAACCAACTGGCGTGGAACGCGTTACATTACAAGGTGCCCCTACGCCGATTGCGTTGCGAACTGCAGATAAGGAAAAATACCTTACCGAATTGAGCATTAGTGAAAAGTTGCTCCATAAGCTTAAGCATCACACGGAAGTAGCTGAGCAAGGAGAAGAGTACAAACGACCAAATTCGTATGTGCAGACTGCAAATAAATTCTTTTTACGCACATCGACGGAATGGCTTGATCGTGGCCTCTTTAAGAATTTGAACATTGATTTACGAAAGGCCAATCTGAATATTCTCACGGCGAGTTACGTGTCGAGCATGATATTGAGCACTCTGCTTGCATTCGTAGGGGGAATAATGCTTACAATATTCTTTTTGTTTGTTAAGGTTGCGCTTGAACCCCCCTTTATCAGCCTCGTCAGCGAAGGTTATTTTGTTTTGCTCGGAAAAACTATTTGGTTTACACTTTTGATTCCCCTCCTCACGTTTGGGCTTTTCTACTTCTATCCTGCTATTGAACGCAAATCACTTGCGCGTCAAATTGATAGTGAACTGCCTTTTGTTGTTATTCACATGGGCTCGATTGCAGGAAGTGGAGTTGAGCCTACTCAAATATTCAAAATTGTTGGCCTTAGCAGAGACTATAAACATACACGAGGAGAGATACGGAAGCTATTGAATCAAGTTAACGTATACGGATATGATCTTATCA